>NZ_VSZO01000079.1:0-300000 GCF_008312935.1 Roseiconus lacunae
GCACCCTCCCCGGCCGTTTGCTCGTCCGACCCTCCCGCAAGCGGGAAGGTGTTATCCAGATGTTTAAACCCAAAGACTCGTGTTTGCCTGCTTACCGGTCGCTTACGATTCTCGGGCGACCAGTGGTTTCGTCGATATCTGAAATGGGGATCCGCCGGATGGATTTAGCACTAGTTTCAGCGCAATAACCGGGACTGATACCAGTTGGCGAACCGATCCCAAGCCGATGGATCACAATTGGTTTGCCAATTGAAACAATGCACTCGTCGCCGTGGCTTTCGCTCGCAGTGGACGAGCAAAACAATGGATGATGCACCCAGACGAGCGTGCACAGACGAAGGAACAAGTAGACACCGGCCGACGGTATCAGTTGGCCGGCAGACAAGGGACCAGACCGACATGGCAGTTTTAATTCAAGTACGCGACGCTCATAAACGCTTCGGAGATCAAGTTCTCCTTGATGGTGCCGAAGTCTCTTTGGTTGACGACGTCAAAGTTGGGTTTATCGGCCGCAACGGTGCGGGAAAGAGTACCTTCTTGCGAGCAATACTCGGTGACGAAGAACTCGAACGCGGTGAGGTCACCCATCACCCTTCGCTACGAATCGGTTACCTGAGGCAGCACGATCCCTTCAAGGAAGGTGAGTCGGCACTTGATTTTTTAATGCGCGAAAGCGGCCAGCCGGATTGGAAGTGTGGTGAGGTTGCGGGCCAGTTTGAACTCAAGGGCGATTACCTGGAAGGTCCCGTCAAGGCGCTTTCGGGTGGTTGGCAAACACGGGTCAAGCTTGCCGGCTTGTTGCTCAACGACCCGAATCTGTTGATGCTCGATGAGCCGACAAACTTCTTGGACTTGCGGACTCAGATTTTGCTCGAACATTTTTTGAAGAGCTTCAACAAGGCCGCGTTGATTATCAGCCACGACCGGGCCTTTCTGAAAGCGACCTGTTCCCACACGTTAGAACTGTCTCGCGGCAAGCTGACGATGTTCAGTGGTCCGATCGACCGATTCTTAGAGCACCGTGAAGAGCGGCGTGAGCACGATCGTCGTGTGAATGCGACGGTGATCGCCAAACAAAAACAGTTGCAGCGATTCATTGACAAGAATCGTGCGAACGCATCGACCGCCAGTCAAGCACGCAGCAAATCGAAACAGCTTGAACGACTTCAAACGACTGAGGTCGAAGTCGACGAACCGACCGTTCATATTCGTGCGCCGTTGGTTCCGAACCCTCGACAAGGGACCGTGATGCGTTGCGAAGAACTCGCGATCGGTTACCCAGGACACACCGTGGCCGATCAGATCTCCCTCGAAATCGAACACGGCCAGCGCGCCGCGATCGTCGGAGACAACGGCCAAGGTAAAACGACGTTGCTAAGGACCCTGGTCGATTCTCTTTCGCCGATCGAAGGACACATCAAATGGGGGCATGGAACTGAATTGGGGACTTATGCGCAGCACGTCTACACCAGTTTGGACGAACGACGCACGGTCCTCGAGCATCTTGAGTATGAATCCAACGCAGACACCACGCGGCAAGATTGCTTGAACATGGCCGGCGCTTTGTTGTTCCGTGACAGTCATATCAATAAAAAGGTCAAGGTGCTGTCCGGAGGCGAGCGAGCTCGCTTGTGCATGGCCGGTTTGCTACTGGGGACGGCCAACGTGTTGGTCCTTGATGAACCGGGCAACCACTTGGATGTCGA
This sequence comes from Roseiconus lacunae, assembly GCF_008312935.1. Classification (NCBI taxonomy): domain Bacteria; kingdom Pseudomonadati; phylum Planctomycetota; class Planctomycetia; order Pirellulales; family Pirellulaceae; genus Roseiconus; species Roseiconus lacunae. Next base: position 1,707 of record NZ_VSZO01000079.1, read on the forward strand.
AACGGTCGAGGCGCTTGCCGAAGCACTGCTCGAATACAAAGGTACCGTGATCTTTACCTCACACGACCGTCACTTCATGAGTCGTGTCGCGACAAACATTATCGAAGTCCGTGACGGTACGGTAAAGAATTACTTTGGTGACTACGATTCGTATTTACAAAGTGTCGAATCAGAAATCGATCAAGGCGAACGAGATCGAGCGTCCGGCAATCAAACGTCATCCTCCGGACCGCCTCCGAAAGGCAAGACGCAAAATTATCGCGAGAATCAACGCGAGTCGCGAAAGGCCGAGAAAGAACTCAAAAACCTTGAAAAGAAAATCGCTCGCTTAGACGACGAGAAAAAGTCGATCAATGATCAGTTGATGACGGAAACTGATCCCAAAAAAGCTGTCGAGCTGCACGAAGAATTGACCAAGCTGGGCGAGGAACTGGAAGCCGCCGAAGAACGCTGGTTGGAACTGAGTGACTTTAGTTAAGCAGTTGAACATGAATGATTCAGCTTAAATCATTTCACTCTCCCACTGGGTGAGTCGGGCTTTCAGGCCCGGAGAGCGCAACGTCTCCGGCCGTTTGCACGACCTCCGAGCGGAAGAAGGTTATCCAGATGCTTGAACCCAAAGACTGTTGTTTACCTGCTTAGCATCGATCACAAGGTCATTCGATGCCGGTTCGTGGGCCGATGCCACGCGGCAAGAAAATCGTTTTTAAAGGAGGGGGACGGGAACCGATTAGGCCCACCGATTAGGCGCCACGACAGTGCGTTCCGGTCACGCTCTTCTGATCTGTATTTCGACCTGTGATCACGAAACGGCGATCAAATGGCAATGACTTTTAATGCTACAAACGGCCGCAAATGCTGATTCGGGACAGCGTCGGACCCAAAAAGGCATCGATTCGACGCGTTGCAATCGATACGACCCTTACGTCTGGATTTTCAGTCGATCATTCAGTGCTAATCGACTCGATTCTACTGGAAAACGCTCAACTTCAATGAGGGAAATCCCTAACGTTTGCCGCTGACGTTTTGAACGTAACTCAGCACGAGGGGAACCCAGTGAACAGACTCTTGATTGGCGCATGCGCGATTGCGTGTGCCTTGACCGTCCAAAGTCAATCGCACGGCGACGTTGTCGTTGCGAACGGTGATGGATTCTTGATACCGGACGACTCGCCGGCCGGAATCAGTTCGGTGATTACGATCACGCAAAATGAAATGGTCAGCGACATTCAAGTCGACTTGGTGGGGCTTTCGCATTCTTGGGCGGGAGATTTGGTCGCGACATTGACTTCGCCCAGTGGTACCAAGGCCGACTTGTTTTATCAAATCGGTGTCGGCGTTTACGGCGACGGTTCTGACTTTAGCGGCGACTATAGCTTTGCCGACGGTGGCGCGGATCTCGATGCGACGATGGCGGGACTTAACGGCGGGACGGCCGCACCATCGGGGCTCTATCAAGCCGCCACGGACAACGGTAACCCGGTGTTCTTGACGGCGACATTCGCTGGTGAGACCACGGCCGGCGATTGGATACTCAATATTCGTGACGATGCGTCGGCCGACACAGGATCGCTCGACAGTTGGGGATTGCGATTCACATCGACTCGTATCGCTGCCGTACCGGAACCAGGACATGCGTCTTTGTTGATCCTCACGGGATTAGCGGTGTTGAAACGTCGACGCCGTCGGTAGATCAGCGACATGGCAATCGGAAACAAAAAAGCCGCTCGCGATGATTCGCGAGCGGCGGATGCGAAATGGCTATTTCGATTTCGCAAGCGGCCTAGCGTTAGCCACGGTTAATGCGAAGTAAAGATGCCGCGACCAACACCGTTCGGTAGGTCGTTGGGGCGAGAGGAAACAGTCCGCTAGGACACATCGTTGGTCGTCCATGATCCGTCAATCCGTCGTGGTGTTGATCCGGTCGGGTTCTTGTCGGCAAGTAACGCCGGCAGACGCCCCGGGCGGACGTTGTCATAGCTAGTTAATTTGGCAAACCGAATCAAACTTGCCGGAATCCCCACGGCAGTGAAACCGGGATGGCCGGTCGAAGGGTACGGACCGCCATGGTTCATCGCTGCCGACACGGCAACGCCAGTTGGCATTTTGTCGTTCAGGATTCGCCCTACCTTGGGCGTCAGTTCGAAGGCGACTGCGTCATAGGAATCGTCATCACTGCCGTTGGGATCGCTGTAGACACAGCCGGTCAGATTGCCTTCCAAACTTGCAATCACCTGGCAAAGCTGATCCAGGTTATCTGCGACGACTACCAAGGATGCATTGCCAAACGCTTCGGTTTGGAATCCTTCCGGATTGGCAAGAAATTGCTCGGCGGATGCACGCAGCAGCGTGTTCGCAAGTGCACAGCGTCCCGATTCAATCTCGCCGCCACCGACCAAAAGTTCGGCGCCGAACCCACAAAGCGTTTCTACGCTGGACTTCAGGCTTGTCGCCACTGCCGGAGAAAGCAAGGTTCCGGCGGCGGTCCCACCGAAGCGTTCCTTCACCTGTGAGATGAAGGCTTCGGATGCGTCGTCGGCGAGCAACAAGACCAAGCCGGGGTTGGTGCAGAACTGGCCGGTTCCCATCAGCGCGCTGGTAATGAATTCATCGACCAACTCGTCCTTACGAGCCGCCAAGGCACCGGGCAGAATCACGACCGGGTTGACACTGGAAAGTTCCAAGTAGATTTGCTTTCCGGCAGCATCGGCGGCGGCTTTAAGCTTCAGTCCCGCGTTGCGACTTCCGGTGTAGCCGGTTGCCCCGACGCGTGGATCGGCGACCAAGCGTTCCCCGTCGGCATGACTGGTTCGGTAAATCAACTGGACGATTGAAGTCGGCACACCGGTTTCTTCGGCCGCGGCCAAAGCCAACTCAGCAAACAAGCGAGTGGTCTCCGGATGCGAGCTATTCGCTTTTCCGATGACCGGGTTTCCGGCAGCGATCGCGGCGGCGAAGTCGCCACCGGAAACGCTTCCGAAGGCAAACGGAAAATTGTTGGGGCCAAACACGCAAACCGGGCCGAGAGGTTCGTAGCACGAGCGGATACCGGTTGCGGTATCGATCGTTGCGTGGGCCCAATCACCGGATCGGCAGGATGCTGCCGCGGAACGGAGTTGGTTACTGGTTCGAGGTAACTCAACGTCCGCAAGTCGAGGTGACTTCGCAAGTCCGGTCTCTGCGAACGCCGCTTCGGAGAGCGAATCTTTGGCCGCATCGATCTTGTCCGCGTAGCACTCCAGAAACGCGGCGATTTGGTCGGCCGAAAGTCGACGCATCGCAACGGCCGCTTCCGCGGCGGCTTCAAGTGCGGCATCGCAGTCGGCCCATGAGCTAATCGGAAATTCGGCCGGCAGCGTTTCGGCGGTGTTGGGGTTGGTCGCTTGGAAGGTTCCGGTCGAATCGGCGTCTCGCCAGGTACCGGCGATTAGGACTTTGGCTGGCATAAAATCAACGTTGTATGGGTTTAAGTATTCTGAAGCAGATGGCGAATGATGGGATGGCACGTCAACCTGTTACGGGGCATACCCGTTGGCAAGCTTAACCTTGCACGATGGGATTGCTAAGCGTGCCGATTTCAGCGATCGAAATATGGACGACGTCGTTCGGCCGCAGTGTAAAATCGCTCGTGGGAACGATTCCGGTGCCGGTCATTAGGAATGCGCCCTGGGGAAAGGAGTTGTCTTTTCCCAGCCAGCCGACCAAGTCGTTAAAGCTCCGCGCCATCTGGTCGCCCGAAGTTTGCTGGTCAAAAACCGTTTCGCCGCTACGCTCAATTTTCAAGTCGACTTTCAGGGCTTCCGGTGCCGGAAGTTCGTCAAACAATGCAACCCAAGGTCCTAGCCCCGCGCATTGGTCGTAACATTTTGCCTGAGGTAGATAAAGCGGATTTTCGCCTTCAATGTCCCGTGAGCTCATATCGTTGCCGACCGTCAACCCGACTATTTTCAGCGATGGGCTGAGCACGAGTGTAATTTCCGGTTCGGGAACGTTCCAAGTCGCATCGGTGCGAATTCGTAGTGGTTGAAGGTGGCCGGCAACGCGGTGTGGGGTGGCTTTGAAGAACAGCTCTGGTCGGTCTGCGTTGTAAACTCGATCGTAGCAGGAGGCGGCGGCCTCAGACTCTTCCATTCGGGCCGTTTGGCTGCGTTTGTACGTCACACCGGCGGCCCAAACCTCTTGCCGGTCGATCGGCGGTAACCAGCGAACGCTAGGAGCGACGGCGATTGCCGGTTCGGATTGCAAACTTCCGGCAGCCTCGATCGGTGACGGAGCCGCCAGGATTGCGGCAAGCGTTGGGTAGGTATCGCTAGCAACCAGCGGAATTAATTCACTTTCAACCACGCGACCGAACCGTACCGAGTCGGAAGAGTCGATAAATTTTGCTAACTTCATCATGAATCGATTTTCAATTCTTTTCTTGCGGGACCTGACCGAGATCGGATTTATGCACCGAAGCCACATTGCCGTGTTCGCGTTGTGCTTGTTCACCGCCTTGGGGACCAGCAGCGGTTGTCGCAAAAAAACGGCAAATACAAACGGTACCACGCCCGGCCGCTCGGGTGAATCCGAGGCAACTTTGGTCAAATTGAATAAGGCGCTGGCCGCGACAGAAAATCTGGAAACCGATCAGGCGATTACGCTCTGGCAACAGCTCGGCCAACAGCTACCCGAGGATCCCTCGGTGGAACTCAATCGTGCTTTGGCTTCGGTATTGCAAGTGGACGCACTGACCTCGGTTGCGACCGATTCGGTCAAGACAAAAGATGAACAGCGCGCCGCACGCTCGCAACTTCCCAACGCCATCGATGTGGCTCGGTCGGCGATCGAAGCCTACCAAAATGTCTCCGGTGATGACGTCACCAAGCTGTGGTTGGCTGCCCGGATTGATGCCCATGAGGCTGCCCTGTTGGGAACAACGATTGGCAAGTCACTGCGCCGTGAATTACTTAGCCGGCTTACGCAGGCGATGACCGGGGCGATCGGTCAAGATCCTAACGCTGTGATCCTTGGCGGACCACTGGTCGAATTGCTTGACAAAATGTCCGATCCCGTTGATGGCTTGCCCGAACAGGTTCGGCGTCCTGCGACGGTTGCACTCAAACAGTTGTCTGACACCAATCCGGACAACCTATTCGTTGCGATGCAGGCCTTGCGGCTGGCAATCGAAAGTCAAGAAAAGACTGCCGCGGCACTGGTCGATCGAACGTGGCAACTCGCTGCGGCTGTCGAGCCGACATTGCGAGCCTACACTAAACCGATCGGAATCGAACCCAAGGAACTTGCCGACCGCATCAAAGCGGCGATCGAATCCGGGGATTGGGCCAAAGCGAACCAGTCGTACGTGCTGTGGTCGAACGTCTTGAACCCTTTGGAAATCGTTCGGACTGATCGTCGTCGTGCGAACCCACACCCGCTAGATCGACTGAACTTTGACGCCGTTCGTCGTCTGTCGACAGAGATCACCAAGACGGCACCTTTGGCCGCTTCCCGGGATACGTTGACGTTTGATTCCGACGATATCGCACTTGCGGGCACTGTCACGACGGTGCTGGCCATCGATTTTGATCTCGATTTGGATTTGGATCTCGCTGTGGTGACCGCGGACGGAAAACTGCAGCTGATCGAAAATGCTTCCGATCAGTGGACAGCGTTCGCAACACTCGACTTGGGCGAACAGGTGTCCGGCATGATTGCCGCCGACTTATTTATGGTCGATAGCAGCGATACCGATCGGATCAAGCAATCGCAGCCTCCGGCTAGTGATCAAAATGGCGACGCCGGCAAAGCAGCCGTCTCCAAGGCTAGGCACAATACGTTTCAGGGGATCGTCGTTTTTGGCGAGTTCGGATTGCAAATGATCGGCGTCGACGCCCGTAAGTCATCCGATTCCAGTCAACGGTTGCGCCGATTGGAGATCGAAACGGGGCTCGAATCGGTAGGGGCGGTGACGGCTGCAATCGCTGGTGATCTCGAAGGCGACGGTGATCTCGACCTGATCGTCGCGACACGAAGCGATGGTCTGCGAACGTTTATCAACCGCGGCAATCGAACCTTTTTTGAAGCTCCCGTTGCGACGTCGACGGTTCCCACTGACGACCCAATTGTCGATATGGCGATCGGTGATCTCGACCGAGACATCGATTTGGATGTCGTCGCGATTCATCGTTCCGGTCGAATCAGCCAACTCGAGAATCTGCTGCACTTGCAGTTCCGTCACCGCGAACTTAGCGAAGTCCCCGCCTTGCCGGTCGGCGATGACCAGCATGCGCTTTCGATCGCGATCGAGGACATCGACGCAAATGTGGGTTGGGATATCGTCGCAACAAGTGATCAGCAATCTCTGATTGCCTTTGCCAACTCATCCGATATCGGTGTGTGGTCGGTAGATCGGGTGGAAACCGGCCCGGGCTTTTCGTCACAGCCTGCACTGGCTGATTTGGACGGAGACAGTTACTTCGAATTGGTTGCCAAGAACGCGTTCACTCGGCTTGGGCCTTGGGGGCTCGCCAGGCTTGACCAGGCTCCGAACATTCCGGCAGGGAACTTGATCGCTGGCGATACGAACAACGATGGCGTCGTTGATCTGGTTTCCATCGACGGCGAGTTAAAAGTACATCGGAATCGAGTCGGAGGTCAGGGCAAATCAACCGCGGGTGGCTTTGTCAAAGTTCGTTTCAAAGGCATCGCAGACAACGCTGCGGCAAGTGGCCGAGTCAATCATTATGCGATCGGATCGGTGTTGGAGCTACGAAGCGGTCCGTATTATCGAAGCCGGATCGTGACGAGCCCAGAGACCTACTTCGGTTTGGATGGTTTGAAGTCGATCGATAGCATCCGTGTGATCATGCCGAACGGTTTGACGCAAACGCTAAGGGATCCAAAGATCAATTCGGTGATCGAAGAAGAGCAGACGCTCAAGGGGTCGTGCCCCTACTTGTATAGCTGGGATGGTGAAAAGTTCGCCTTCCAAACCGATTGCCTCTGGGCGGCACCGCTGGGATTGCAGGTCGCCGCCGGTGTGGTCCAGCAGGATCGCCCTTGGGAATACTTGATGCTCGACGGCCAATCAATCGCCAAGAATGCTGACGGGAACTACGATTTGCGATTGACCGAAGAACTCTGGGAGGTCGCTTATGTTGATCATGTTGAACTGATCGCGGTCGATCATCCGGAGGATATTCAGGTCTGGACGAACGAAAAAGTCGGACCGCCGACGATCGCGACACCGACCGTGTTCGCCTTTCAAGAGGATGGGCGTTTCGCGTTAGAAAACGCAGTCGGAACGACCGGCCAGGACATCACTTCGCTGCTTTTGAAGTCAGATGACAACTATGTCAAAGGGTTCGACCGCCGTATTCGTCAGGGACTTTGCCCGCCGCATTGGATCGATCTAGATTTTGGCGACCGCGGTGCTAAGGGCGTCCAAAAAGCAAAGGCAGAGCAGCGTGTATGTCTGATCTTGCGTGGATGGATCTTGCCGACGGACACCTCTCTGAATATCCAAATCGATCAGAATCCGGAATTGCCACCGATCGAGTTTCCGTCTGTCTGGGTGCCACAAGAAAGTGGCTCGGATGAATGGACCGAGGTGATCGAATTCATGGGATTCCCTGGCGGCAAAACAAAGACGATCGTCGTCGATGTTACCGAACACTTATTAAAAGATGATCCCCGGTTTCGTGTTCGCACGAGTGCGCAGATTTACTGGGACAGTGCCGAACTCGCGATCACCGAACTCGGCGCCGATGTCATCCAGCAGGCCTTGCCACTACGTCAAGCGTCGCTCGCGTATCACGGGTTTAGCGCCCGTCAAAAAACGAGTGACCTACATCCGGAAACCTATGACTATTCCAACGCATCGCAGGTGCCCCGTTGGCCACCGCTGCGTGGCGCTATCACAAGTTTTGGTGAATGCACCGACAAACTACAACAGTGGGACGACCAGATGGTGGTGATCAGCGGAGGCGACGAGATTCAAATGTTATTTAAAGCGCCACCGAACGACCCTCCCGAAGGCTATCGCCGCGACTTTATTCTGCACTGTGTCGGCTGGGACAAGGATGCGGATCTCAACACGCTCACCGGGCAAGAGATCGGTCCGCTTCCGATCCGCGACATGCGATCCTATCCACCAACGTTGGCGTCGTCCGATCAATTCGAAGCGGTGCGTAGCAGTCATCAGGACTCACGTCGCCGCCGTCAATCGTTTCGAGCGTTCTGGAGACGTCCCCAGCAAACGGGAGCACCATTCCTTCCGCTGAATGCCCCACCCGCCCTGCCATGATCGAAAGGGCAGGAAGCGAAAGAGCGCGATCTATTTCGGAGATTTGGAGTTAGAGCGGATCTATCCACCGATTCACTAAAACCCAACCCTGAGTGTGCCGGAGCAATTCGGTACATAGATGTCGCGATGTGCTACCCGACCGACGTACTTACTTTCGCGATCAGCACAGGATCGAGATCCGCTCTTAAGGCCGTCTTGCCCAGTTGATAGAGATCGGGTCTCACAAGAGCAGGGGCCGCAACGCTTGGAACCGGTTGGCTACAAGGGGAAATAGCAAGTGACCGAAACCTTTCATCCCAGTTTTTCGGAGCCAGCGCTCGACTTCCATGATCGAGTTTCGGCGGCTGACCGAAGTCCACTTTAAGCGAATCTAGGCAACAGAAATGGGGAAATCGGTAACCCCGAGGTAACCCGGCGCATAAAAAAAAGCCGTTTCCCTTATAGGAGAAACGGCATAGGGCTGACAGGAGTCGAACCTGCACTTCCGAAGAAACTGGAACCTAAATCCAGCGCGTCTGCCAGTTCCGCCACAGCCCCTTGTTAGTCGTTGATTGTCTACGCGGCATCGGTGGGTTGCCGCAAGATGTTTACTGGGCACCCCAATGCTATCGGGGTGGCCGTGTCAAGTCGCTCTAGCTGGCAGCAGGAGCGTCTTCGGTCGCCGTCGGGACAACCCAGACCTTAAGACTCGCATCGACTTCACTGTGAAGGTGAATTTTGACCGTGTAAAGACCGAGTTCACGCAGTGGCCCGTCGAGGCGGATCTGATCGTTGGCGAGGCTGAAGCCGGCTTCCTTGAGTGCGCCGACGATCTCATGTGGGCCGACGCTGCCGTAGAGATGCCCTTCGTCGTTAGCGTTCGCTTCGATCGTGATCGATTGCTTACCGAGTTCGTCGGCGAGGTCACGGTAGCTCTTGAGTTTTTCAAGCTCGATCGCACGAAGTTTTTCGCGGTGCTTCTCGACCATTCGCTTGTGGTGCTCGGTCGCGATCGTCGCCATGCCTTGTGGGAGCAGGTAATTACGCGCGAATCCGGGCTTCACTTCGACGATTTCACCTTGCTTTCCGAGGTGTTCGACGTTGTGAATCAGTAGCAATTGAATCCCGCCATTAGGACCTTGTGGAAGCCGTTTGAAGGGTCGTTTGACGGTGCGTCCGTGACGTGGCATCGTTCTGTATCTGGGCGAGTGGTTGGTGGAAGTTCAGTGGATCGTCGTCGTCCGGTGCGAACTGCTTCGCAGTGACGCTCGATCAAAAAGGAATGTTTGGATCTTCGTATCCGGCTCCGCCGCCGGTGGGTTGGGCATCGCGGGCACCGGCGTCACGCTGTTCGTGCTCGCCGGAGCCGTAGCTGCTTTCGTATTCGGCCGTGTGCTGTCGTGAAGATCCGGATGACGGAGGTGAGCCCCCCGATCCAGATCGGCCGCCGAGCATTTGCATTTTTTCGCAAATCACACGGAGTTTGCTGCGTTTTTGACCGTCGGTTTCCCAGCGATCCAGTTTCAATCGGCCTTCGATCAGCACCGGAGAACCTTTCGAAAGGTACTCACTGGCGACTTCGGCGTTGCGACCCCAGAGGGTTACATCGACAAAACAGGGTTCCTCGACCCAGTCACCGTTGGCAGTTTTTCTACGGTCATTGACCGCGATCGTTACATCCGAGACGGCCTGACCGCTTGGAATGTACCTCAATTCAATGTCGCGTGTCAGATTCCCGACGAGAATCACTCGGTTGAAGCTGGCCATGACGATCTCGGTTATCCGGGCGAAGTCGGTTGGGTGAGCACGCTGTGCCGGCTGTCATCGTTAAACCAGCGGTAGCGAAACGAGGGATCTATTCTAGGCATCAAATCCGATCTGAACAGACCCTTCATCGAACTCCCATGTGCCAAGGCGTCTTGACTGGATTCGCGAGGTCGCCCGAGCATGGTCGTTCGCTCAAACTCTCGCGTTGCCAGTCGGTGTGACGCAGGGCGACAATAGTCTCGATTTACTCGCTCTCTTTTTCGTCGCCTTCTTCAGCCGCCGCAGCTTCTCCGGCGGCCGATACCGGCCCGGCTCCACGTGCGTTCGCCAGGATAGGCTCGACCAGACGAGGGTCCAGTTTGATCGTCATTTGACGCAGGACTGGCTCGCAAAGCTGAAATGCGCGGTCCAACTTCGGGACTTCGCGACCTTCCATTTCGAAGTAGGTCAACCAATAGGTTCCCTTCTGGTGACCTTCGATGGGGTAGGCCAGCTTTTGCTCCATCCACAATCGATTGACTTCGACCTTGCCACCAGCTTCGGTGATCAGATCTTCGATTTGTTTGCTGACACCACCGGGATCCCGGGCGTAATGGTTGCTATCCAGGATGCACAGTGTTTCGTAAGTATTCTTCGCCACGACTTTGCTCTTTCACTTTTCAGGTTGCTTTGGAGAAGCCTGTGCCGCATTGAACTGGCTCATCGTTGAATCGACTCCGTCGGTGACAAAGCTGATCGCAGCATGAGCCGCCCGGGTGGTGGCTGCTTCAAAGGTCTCTTGTTCTTGCTTGGAGAATTTCCCCAAGACGTAGTCGGTTACTGCCCAGCCTTCGGGAGGGCGTCCGATTCCGACTCTTAGCCGTGGAAACGACTCTGAGCCGAGGTGTCGGATGATGTCCTTCAGTCCGTTTTGGCCACCGGCACTACCCGACGGCCGCAATCTTAGTTTGCCGCTGGGGAGATTCAGGTCATCACAGACAACCAATAAATCCGACAGCGACAGCTTGTAAAAGTCCACTGCCTTTCGAACGCTTTGCCCGCTGGCATTCATGAACGTTTGCGGCAGGAGGATCGCCGCCTTTTGTCCTCCGATCGAAGACTCGTTAAGTTCGCCTTCGAATTTTGTTTTCGCTGTCCCGGCCGAGGTCAACACCGCGACCTTGTGGGCAACGATAAAGCCGACGTTGTGTCGAGTCATCTCGTATTTCCGGCCTGGGTTACCAAGCCCAACGATCAGCTTCATTGTCTCTTCGCTCGTCTTGGCGGTGTTCGGCAGACGAACACTAAGTCGCCTGAGAACCCGTCAGTGAAGGCAAATCTGTGAAGGCAGCTTATTCGTCGCCTTCGCCTTCTTCGCCATCAGCGTCGGCCGCAGTCTTGGCGCCCTTAGGCTTTTCGATGTGGAACACGACAGTGTCCGCAGGGGTGACCAGCTCGACATTTTCCGGAAGTCCCAGATCGCCAGCGGTGCGATTTTCCCCTGCATTGACCGATGTGACGTTCAGTGCAATCGAATCGGGAATCGCAACGGCTGGGCAGCTGATTTCGACTTCGTGAGCATTCTCGATCACGATCCCGCCTTGCTTCGCCCCTGCCGGGTCGCCCTTGAACTGAATCGGGACCGTCACGGTGACGCGCTCGTTCATGTCGACACGCTGAAGGTCGATGTGAAGCACCTCGATTCCCAACGGATCAAATTGCAAGTCGCTGACCAGGGCGGTTTCTTTGACCGCGCCCTCGAGCTCGACAATCTTGCTGTGATGGCGCAAGATCAATTCGACAGTCTTGCGATCGATCGAGAGGTGTTCGTTCTCTTGTTTGTGCCCATACAAGACTGCGGGCACTTGGCCGCTCTTGCGCAGCCGCTGCGATGCCGCCGTGCCGAGCTTGCCATCTCGTTTTTGGACCTGTACCACTTCCGCCATCGCGGATCACCCTGACAAATTGGTCTGTTCTGTTGATTCCATGCCCACCGCCGAGCAAACTCCATCGGATCGGTGCCGCCCATCAGGCAGCTCCACAATCCGTTATCTCCGGCTCAACGGGGCCCTTATCCTCGCCGCAACTCGCAGCGAAGCGGGTAAGTATGTCACGGTTGCGATTCTTCGCAAGCCCAAACGGCACGGAGATTGCCGTCATTGTTGAATGCGGCACTCCTCGGCGAATGATCAGGCACGTTCGAGGCCCCGGATTGCCAGCAAACCAACTTCAGATTGCCAATTAATCCAATTGTCTGCGGGGTCTGTCCCCGTCCGCTCGGTTATGCCATCAAACGGTGGGCGGGCGAAACGTGAAATCTGTTGCTATGTCCCCGGGATTTCAGGTGCTATGTCCCCGGGAGTTCAGGTGCTGTGTCCCCGGGAGTTCAGGTGCTGTGTCCCCGGGAGTTCAGGTGCTGTGTCCCCGGGAGTTTGGGCAGGGCGAAGTTCATGTGAGCTGTTGCCGGTGGTCTGCTCTGCCATGAAAGCAAATCGGCAAGCCAACGCTATGCTCTGGCCCCCGGCTGCAACGCTCTGCTCTGGCCCTCGATCACCCTGGCCCTCGATCACCGGTGCCGCTCGGTCCCCGGTCGCCCATTGACCTTGTTCCCCGTGGCGTTATTCCACGTTAGCCAGCCCCAGTTGATTTTGGGTGCCCCGTTTCACTGACGGCTTTGCTTGCTTACGCTTCCAGTGGGGCTGTATTCATGTGACGGAACCGGGTGATTGTTCCGCAGCGTGTCAGTGAGCCGCCGGGTGTCAATGCGGAGAAGTGTGCGACGTGACCGTAAATGCGGGGATGCAAATGGCGTTTGTTCCGGAAGCGAGTGATCCAGGTCAGGGCGTGGCGACATTTCTGGGGACCGGAACCAGTGTCGGCGTTCCGGCGATCGGATGTGATTGCGAGGTTTGTCAAAGCAACGACCCGAAAAATAATCGTACTCGCTGTGCCATCACCGTTCGATTGCCCGGCGGAACGTTGCTGATCGATACGCCCCCGGATCTGCGTCACCAATTGATTCGCGAGCGGATCCGTTTGATCCATGCGGTGCTTTACACCCATGAGCATGCCGATCACCTGTTCGGTCTCGATGACTTGCGTCTAATGCCGTTTCGCCTGGGGCATCCCGTTCCGATGTACTGCACCGAGGTGGTTGAGCGACAGATTCGCGCCGCGTATAGCTATGCATTTAGTGATCGCGAGGACACTCATCCCGGCGCCACACCGAAACTTGAGCCGGTTCGCATCGATGAGTCTCCGCAATCGATTTTAGGTGTCCGTGTTCTTCCCATCCCCATGAAACACGGACCGCATTTCGATGTGTTTGGTTATCGAATCGGTGACTTCGCTTACTGTACCGATACCAATTCTATCCCCGCAGCCTCGATCGAACGACTTCGCGGCGTACGGACATTCGTCGTCGGTGCGCTTCGCGACGAACCACATCCAACGCACTTCAATATCGATCAAGCCATCGAAGTGGCCCGTAAAGTCGGCGCCGAACGCACATTGTTAACCCACACCGGGCATCAGCTCGAATATTCAGTGACGAACAGCCGATTACCTGACGGGATCGAGATGGCATTTGACGGATTGCAGGTGCCGATCGTTCTGGAGTCAGCGTCGGCGTAGTCCAGGTCGTCTGTTGCCAGTCGTCAATCGTTCCTTTTGCTTTCACGATTTTGGGTGAACACATCCGCAGTCCACATCTGCTATACTACGCGTCCCACCGCTTCGAGTTCCCCACCTTTTTTCATCTCCCACCTTCCTCTTCCCCGCCTGAGGTTTCGATGTCATCGCTGCCTGATGCCAGTCGTTTCAATGCACGTTTGGGACTTTGGTTGTTCGCGATCTACCTGGCGTTGTATCTCGGCTTTGTTCTGCTGAGTGCGTTTGCAGCGTCGGTCATGGAACGGCCCGTGTTGGCCGGATTGAATCTCGCGATCGTCTACGGTTTTGGATTGATCATTGGCGCGTTGGTGATGGCACTGATCTATGGTGCGTTTTGCAAACGTGAATCCGAATCGACAACAGGGACGGTGGGAGACAACGAGTGATATATGATCCTTCTTGGGTTGCCGTTTTCGTTTTCTTTTCTTTTGTCGGGGCAACGGTCGGCCTAAGTTTTTACCTGGGGCGAAAAGCCAAGTCATCGGAAGGTTACTTCGCCGCACACGGGCAGATTCCTTGGGCGGTCAACGGCATCGCGTTTGCCGGAGATTACCTTTCCGCCGCGTCATTTCTTGGCATCTGCGGCATGATTGCCTCGTACGGTTACGATGGCTTCTTATATTCGATCGGCTTCTTGGCTGGCTGGATCGTCGCGTTGTTTGTGATCGCCGAACCGATGAAGCGAATGGGGCGATTTACCTTTGCCGACGCGCTCGATTCGCAGTTTGATTCGCGTGGTATCAAGGCCGCAGCGGGAATCAGCACGCTCGTGGTCAGTGTGTTTTACTTGATCCCGCAAATGGTCGGCGCCGGGTCGCTCATCCAGCCACTGCTCGGGTTTCCGCATTGGGTCGGTGTCGTTTTGGTTGGGATTGTGGTGATCACGATCGTCGTCACCGCCGGAATGGTCTCGACCACATGGGTTCAGTTCTTAAAGGGATCGCTGCTAGTCGTTTTTAGCGCGATTTTGGTATTCCTGCTGATTGGACGCGGCTTTGTAGCCCAACCAGAAGCGTTCGACTCCATCGGCCCACTCAGCGAGTCAGAACTGGGTGGCGAGATGATTGCGGGACGTACGGTCATCGCGGCAGCCGATGGTTGGGAAGAACATCCCGACTTGGTCCGGTTCGTTGACCAGCAGGGAGGCGGTTTTGATGTCTATCAAGCTCAGCCGACCGAAGTTGAGGGGCAAGTTATTCTGCGTCAGGCCCAGGCAATTCGAAAAGCAGATGACGGAACCTTCGTCGACGGAGCCCCGCTAGGACGTGAAGCCGGGGAAAAGCAATTCCAGCCGGTCGGTACGATCCACTCACTTCCCGACGGCAAGCAGGAAACCGGTGGGCTTGGATTGGTCAGTTTCTTTACGACGCTTAACGATAGCAAGGTCGTGTTGTGGCGAAACAAAACGGTTGCCCATGCCGATGGGACAAAGTCGACAATCCACTTTCAGAAGTTGACGCCGGGTAACGAGGTTCTGCGTCCCGGTGAGCACCCCAAGTTTGCGGGCATCCGAGGCACCGAAATGCTCGGCAAGCTGAACTTCTTGTCGTTGATGCTGGCCTTGTTTTGCGGCACGGCATCGCTTCCCCACATCTTGATTCGGTATTACACCGTCAAGGACGGCGCCGCGGCTCGTAAGAGCACGATCGTGGGAATCGCCAGCATCGGCTTTTTTTACGTGCTCACGCTCTACATCGGACTCGGCGCGATGACCAGCGGTTCGATGGATTTGACCGACAGCAACATGGCCGCGCCCTTGCTTGCACGAAGCATCAGCACATGGTTGTTTGCGATTATTTCCGCGATCGCTTTCACGACGGTGCTCGGTACCGTTAGCGGGCTGATCCTTGCCAGCAGCGGCGCGGTCGCTCACGATTTGTTGGTCGGCGTCTGCGGTATCAATCTCTCCGAAGATAAGAAAGTGCGGATCGCTAAGATCGCCGCCGTCGTTGTCGGTGGCATTGCGATCGTCCTCGGCGTGTTGTTCAAAGAGATGAACGTCGGCTACCTGGTCGGCTGGGCATTCAGCGTGGCGGCAAGTGCGAACCTGCCCGCGCTGGTGATGCTGTTATTCTGGAAAGGTACAAGTAAGCAAGGAATCGTAGCAAGCGTTTTGGTCGGTATGATCAGTTCTCTAGGATGGATCCTTGTTTCCAGCGATACCTACAAATCGGTTTATGGTTGGGATCCCGAGACCGCGATCGCCCCCTTCAGCCAACCCGGAATTGTCACGATCCCGTTGGCGTTCGTGACACTGGTCGTTGTTTCACTAATGACCAAACCTGCTTCGGCGAACGAACCGGCAGCGACTTAGGTTTCTGGGTTCGTTCGTCATCGGTCACTTTCGCACCACGGTCCAGATACAGCGATGCGTCACCAAAAGACATTCAGGTCGATCGTAAGTCTATTGATTGGCTGCGTCATGATCGGCTGCGAGGGTGCCGATTCTCGCTCGGAGGATTCGGCAACGTCTGATCCCATTGCGGTGCGGTCAACAGTGACCGCCGAACCCGTCGTGGCGCAGGCCGAGCAGCAAATCGTCGATTCTGACAAGGCTTCCACAAGCGAGGTAAGCGACGGCCAAACGATCCCTATGCGAGGCACCGAAGTAAGCTGGCCTCGGCTGTTAGGAAGTCATTTCGACGGGGTCGCGCCGGCGTCGCAAGTTAGCGTTGATTGGACCTCGCCACCGCAGGTGACGTGGACGTTATTTGTCGGCGAGGGCTACGGCCTGGGAAGTGTCAGCGACCAAACATACTATCACTTTGATGCGACGTCGTCGGGCGGTCGGGCCGTGCAGCGAATCAGAGCGATCGACTTGGAAACAGGAACGGAGGATTGGTCGGCCGAGAAACCGTTCTCCTACAACGACTTGTATGGCTATGAAAACGGTCCGCGTGGAACTCCGGCAATCGCCAATGATCGGCTTGTGTCGTATGGCGTCGACGGCGAATTAACGTGCCGCAGACGAAGTGATGGCAAAGAGCTTTGGAGTGTTTCAACAAGCCAGACGTACGGTGTCGTGCAAAACTTTTTCGGTGTCGGCGCTTCACCGCTGATTCTCGACGGCCGAGTCATCGTGACCGTCGGTGGTAGTCCGCCGGAAGACCAGCAAATCGCACCGGGGCGACTGGACCGTGTGATTTCAAATGGTTCGGCACTCGTCGCGTTCGATCTCGAATCCGGTGACGAGCTTTGGAAAGCCGGCGAGGACTTGGCAAGCTACAGCAGCCCGCGTCCGATGATGATCGACGGAAAGCAAGCGATCCTGGCGTTTTGTCGTGACCATTTGATGGCGATAGAACCAAGCGACGGGACTGTGCTTTGGAAATTCAAGCATCGGGCGGACAAGCTGGAAAGCGTCAACGCGATGATTCCAATCGTTAACAACGATCAGGTTTTCATCAGCGAATGCTATGACATCGGCAGTGCCCTGCTGAAGGTAACTCAAAGCGACGCGTCGGTGGTTTGGAAAGATGAGTCGCCCAGCCTACGCGATCATTCGATGCGATGTCATTGGTCGACACCCGTGCTGATCGACGGTCGCCTTTACGGGTGCAGTGGACGCAATAACCCAGATAGTGATTTCCGGTGTGTCGACCTGGAATCCGGAAAAGTGCTGTGGAGTGACGGGCGTCGGCGACGGAGTTCGGTGACACAGGTGGGCGACGTCTTGTTGGTGATGGGGGAATTCGGGCGACTGCAGGTCGTGCGACCTAATCCAGAACGCTTTGAATTGATCGCCGAATACGACTTGCGTGATCGTTTGACATCGCCAAGTTGGGCAGCCCCAGTCGTGATCGGTAACCGAGTGTTGGTCCGCGGCAATCACCGCGTTTTATGCCTCGCGTTCAAGTCCTAGGACGCCGTTGTGCTAATAATGACTCGGGCAATAGTTCGCGATCGTGGCTAACGTCATTCGGCAAATCCTGTCAGCGGATGCGTTCGTAGGCTTCCGATAGAAGGCGGATCGCTTGTTCGAGTTCGGCGGCGGTGTTGAACTTTCCGATCCCAAAGCGAACACTGCGGCGTGCTTCGCTTTCGCTGCGTCCAAGTCCCATGATGACATGGCTGGCGTTCGCATCGACGCTACTGCAAGCCGATCCGCTGCTGAACGCAACGTCCCGGCAGGCCGCCATCCACGCTTCGCCTTCTACATCGGGAAGAAGGATGTTGAGGTTTCCGGCGAGTCGATCGGAGTTAAGTTCGCTACCGTTGAGTTCCAGCGGATCAATCGCATCGCAGAGTGATTCGAAAAGTTGATCTCTTAGCTTCCGGGTCACTTCGGTTGTGGCTTCTATCTCCGAAGTTGCCAAGCGTAGCGCGGTTGCCATTCCAACCACGTTTGCCGGCGACATGGTCCCACTGCGCAAGTTGCGTTGTTGGCCGCCGCCGACCAGCATCGGCTTCAGACGCACACGTCGTCGTTGGACGCCTCCACCAAAGGTAAGTAGTCCAACACCTTTGGGGCCGTAGAACTTATGAGCCGACGCGCTGATCAAATCAACATCCGTCGCATGTAGGTCGACCGGCAATCGACCGACAGCTTGTGTCGCGTCACTGTGCAGCAGTGCTCCAAAACGATGAGCTAGTTTCGCAATCGCGGCGATTGGCTGCAGTGTCCCGATTTCGTTGTTGGCCCAGTGAATCGAAACGAGAGCGGTATCATCGTCGAGGGCTGTTTCGAGTTGCACGAGATCGACTTGACCGGCCAGGGCGTGTCCTTGAGGGTGGACTCCGATTTCCGTCACGCGAAAGCCGTCTTTCCTCAACCGTCTGGCAACGTCAAGCACCGCGGGGTGCTCGATGGTCGAGGTGATGAGGTGGCGACGTTTTTGTCTTGGGTGACGGCAGATTCCATCGATCGCCAAGTTATTGCTTTCGGTCGCGCCGCTGGTCACAACGACGGTGTCATCGGGCACTCGAAGTGTTTCCGCGATGACCGAAAGCGAAGCTGCGACGGCGTCCGCGGCTTGTCGTCCCATTTCGTGCGATGTGCTGTGCGGATTGCCAAAGCGTTCCACTAACCACACCATCATTTCGTCGGCGACCCGCCGGTCGCACGGCGTGGTGGCATGATTGTCGAGGTAGATCACCGTTGTTAGCTGCAGAGGTTTCAAGCTGAGGATGGATCACGACAAGGGCGAAATGCCAATGGAAATGGACATCCCGGCTGCGAGTGCCTTGGCGGCAGCCTCGATAGCTCCGTAGCGAGGTTGCTCGAATTGCCGTAGCTCTAGTACGGCCTCTTGTATAGCTCGGCAGTTCTTGCTTGGGCAACTCTAAAAGATGGATTTGCAAGGCAATCAGTGAGACGCTCGTCAGTCCTTGCTCGAAGCTGAAGATCGAGGTGCAGGCTCGCCGACTCTCTGAAAAGCAGCGCATCGAGAATGCAAATTCCGTGTCGAGGGACGCAGGTCTCGGTCGCAAAGATGTTCAAAATCGACAGCGTGTCCTCATCGAATCGTTTGCCGGTGATCGTAATGCGGATCTGCACCTGAGCGATTTTTGGCTCACCTCCGAGAACGGCGGTGAGAAAGTGGATTGTGATCGCCGGGTGGTCCGGGCTACCGAGCGAGCGATAGCTTGCACGCAAAGTCGACGTGGGGGGCGATTCCCAAGGCCACGACTAAGCAACGTGAAAGCGTTATGCGAACAACGCATCGAGCGCGAGCTGGCTCCAGGTTTCAAGCTCGGCTCGTTCGGCACGAAGTGTTTCTACGGGGACGAAGCCACCGTCGGCTAAATCCTCTTCGTTGCTTGTGACATCTGGTGAGTGAAGAACGAATCGATGCACGACCCCAAGATGGACTTGGCCGACTTCATTCGATGGATCGTAGATCAGGCCCTCGCGGGTTTCGGTGTAGTCGGATTCAAGGCAAATTTCTTCGTCCAGTTCGCGTTGCATGCCGGAATCATAAGCCTCTTGACCTTCACCGGCGTCTTCGCGACTGATGTGGCCGCCGATTCCGATGCTACGTTTGGCGTGCAAGCGTTTCTCCCCGCCGCCGCCACCGCGAGTGTAAGTGAAGACGCTCGTTTGTCCGCTATCGTCGGTGTGTTGTAGCACGACGTAGGGAATCAATTGTTTAAAGCTTGGGTCAACTTCCATCGCACCACGCGGTCGATAGGCGAGTTGTTCGCTGCGCAAGATTTGATCTAAGTAGCGTTCCGCGTCTGCTTCGAAGCCTTCAAACGCTCCGATGGAGTCGATCACAGACGCCGGGATGACGAGGACGTGTTCTTCTTGTTGGGGCATTGCGGCAGAATCAGAAAGTTAATCGTTGCGTAAATTTGAATAGGAATGGATGCACAGCAAATGTGAGCAACCATAATTAACCGACGGTACTCAGCTCCGGAGAGACGGAGCCCCGCCTTGGGCACGGCGGGGCAACTAGTCGGTTTCAGCGGCCTGGCATTCAATTAGCGCAGGCCGCTATCGGCATACGCCGGTTATTTGCCGAACAAGTAAAGCATGTTGCGAGTTCGCTGCAGCAATGCCGTACCGTTGTAGGGCACCATGCTGGAAACGGTGAACTGTGCGTCATCCCCAACGGGATTGGTGGAGACAAGCCGCGGTTCGGTTCCGCTCAGTGGCCCGACCACAAAGGTCGTGCCGTTTTCGGCGGTGATGTAAAGGTGGTCCTGCGCAACCAGAGGCGAACTGCTGAAGTCGATTCGTGACTTGTCTAATTCATATTCCCAGATGGTCTTGCCGGTTTTTAAGTCCAAGGCGGTGATGATCCCACGGCGTTTTTTGTCACCGGCGACATACACACGGCCGTCTTCGATGGCTGGCGTCGGGACATCGCTGCCAAGATCGTCTCGTTCCCAAACGATGCTGTCACGGCCTTTGCCGGCGATGACGTCGCTAATTTTGCACGCGGTGATCGTTTCGCCGCGAGCATAAGGGCAGACGACGATGTCACCAGAAACAACCGGCGATGAAATCGATCGGAAGTATTGGTCTTGACCGGGGTTGAAGCCACCGACGCGTCCGAGTTCATGCCCGTCTTTAGCAGAGTGGATCGTCAGGTGATCCGCACCCATGACCGCGATCAAGCCTTGGTCTTCGATCGCGATTGGCGTGGTGTAACTTTGTGCCGCTTCGCTCGGAGCTCCCAATTCGCGGCTAACCTTCCAAGCTTCCTCACCCGTCTTTCGATTAAACGCAACGAGATAGCTCGCATCGCCGGTGCGATTGGCTGCCGAGCCATCTTTTTTCTCCGGAGACTGCATGACGGCGATGACGATTAAGTTGTCAATCAACGTGGGGCTTGATCCCAAATCCCACCACAAGGTGTCATCACCATAGCGTTCTTGGAGGTTGATGTGCCAAACCTGTTCGCCGTTCAGCCGCGCACAGCCAAGGTCACCGCTGCGATAGTACGCGAAGACAAATTCGCCATCGGTTACCGGCGAAGGGTTTGAGCCGCTGCCCTTTTTATGTTTACCTTTCGTGTCTTCACCGAACTCGGTTTTCCAAGCAACCTTGCCGCCTTCGTTAAGCTGAAAAGCCAGGAGCGAATTGTTTCCGTCAATTCCCGATGTCAGAAAGGCCAGGTCGCCCGCGATGACCGGTGTGCTTCCACCACGCCCCTCGACTGGCTGCTTCCAGCGGACCCCGGCGTCCTCCGCCCACTCGGCCGGGTAGGTACCAGCCGGGGCAACGCCATTTTGGTTCGGACCACGCCATTGGGGCCACGATGCGGGGGGAGCGGCTTGGAGTGTTGCGACGCAACACAGTGTGGCCGCGGACAGTGCTGCGACGGACAGTGCGGCGGTGGAAAAAGACAAAAATCGAGTGAGACGCATGGCGGGATTCCTGCAATGTGATTCGCCGGAAATGGCTGACGGCTGTCGTTCTGCCGAACGGACGATTCGGGTCGCCAAACCAACTTCACGGGGCGGCAATTGAGTAACCAGTCAGATCGACAACCAGTCGGTGGGTTGAAGCCGTTATGGTATGATGGATCAACCCGAATGATAACACCGCAGTGGGCATTCCGTTGTTCGAAGAAAGAAAAATGAAAAGGCTGCTCTCCCGTGTCGTCAAGCTCGGAAAAGTTCCTCGCTCAGCACGACGCGTTTGCCCGCCGGTCAACTCGCAAGCGATGCGGCCGATTGTCGGAACGATTCGCGGCATCGTGTTGCTTCTCCTGCTTTTTCAATCGTCCGTTGATGGCCAAAGTTCCGCCGACGCCTCGCAGAATGAGGCTCAGACAAACAATGTTCCCGCGAACCGTTCATCATCGCCGTCTTTAACACAGTCATCTGACGCCGCCGCGGAGCAACGAATGGGCTCCGCTCGATCGTTGACGCCACAGCGTTTGTCGACGGGAAGCTACTCGGAACGACAGCGTGCGACGCTAGAGATGTGGCGCCAGCGGACGTTGTCGCGACAAATGGTTCAGGACGCGGCACGCGACGAAGATCCGGAGATCGCCGAGCGGGCCCAGTGGATTTTGCGTCAATGGCGAAGCGGCAACCTTCCCGGACCCCAAGGTGAAAAAACAAGGCCGACCGGCGGCAGTCGCCCCACGGCGCTTGCCACGGTGCTTGAACAAGGGGCGTTCGAAGCGGTCTTGATCGCTGTCGAGGAATCCGCCGGGACGATCGAGTTCGAACAGATTAAACGTCGTGTGGCGAAATCCTTGACCGAACGATTTCCAATCTATATCGACTCCGCCATCGCCGACGGCACACTACCGGATTTTGTCGCTCTGATCGATGCGGTCGCCGACAACCAGGAGATGGCGACATCGTCATGGGATTTAAAACGTCATCTTGGACACGCACTCGATCTATCGAATTGTTTGCCTAAAGGGGCGGAAACATGGGTTGAATCCGAGCGTTTGATTGCCAAGTCCCTGTTCGCATCGATCAACGGAGATGCGATGAACGCGATCGAGCTTGCCGGCCAAGCTGGTGATCTTGATACAGGTCGGATGACCAAAATGATTAACGACCGCTGGGATCTTATCTTGGAATCTGAGCGTCAACGAATCGATCAATCGACCGACGTGCAAGATCGCGTGGAAGCATACGCATGGATCTGCGCGGCAGCGTATCGACTTGGCGATGCCGAATCTCTCGAACAGGCGAAGGCGTTTCTGGTGAAGGCCTCGGCCAAAGAAGCCAAAGCGATCAGCGAGTTGCGATGGCGGATCTTGGCAATGCATGACGCAGTCGACGAGGCAATTCGTGTCGCCGCCCAGGACGATCAAGCGAGCGCCGCGAAAATCGCAGTCGCATCGTCAAGACACGAAGCTGCGATCAAGCATACGGGTTTCGATTTGAGTCTGCTGACAAGCGATCTTGAATCTTGGGTTGACGAGGCGTTGGCCGAACAAAGCGAGCTTTCCAGAGAAGGCGTTGGACAACTGGCTCCTACGGTTGAACGACTGTATGCGCTCGCAAGATTGTTGGTGCGACTGCATGACACCGAAAATGCAAAGGAAATTTATCGTCGTTTGGATAGCCGCGAATTTATTGTGACGCCGTGGGGGCACTCGTTGCTGGACCTGACACTGACCGAGTTGTCTTGGGCCAAACAATACGATCTCGTCGGTGAGATCGCGGTCAAACGAAGAGATAACAACACCGTCGAACGTACGCGTCTGATCATCGCAAAAGCCGCTGGGACCGATAAAGAAACGTTCGACATTGTCGTCGCACAGATGCAGCAACTGTTTCCCAGGACGTCCTATTACGATCGCTTTCGGATGGCGTTCGAATTGTTCCGTGGTCGTGTTCCAGATGGATTTGATTCGGAGCGAGACTTCGAAAGGTTGTTTGTGACGCTGCCCAGTCAGGCCGCGCAGAGGGAAGCACTGAGCTGGAAAACTTCCGAAAGAACGGAAGCGTTCGGCGAAGGTCTGCTCGATTTATTTGCCCTGCACGGCAAGTTGGACTTGGTGCAACGAGGCGATCGGTTGCTGGCCGAAAAAGGTGATCTCGATGCAAAGATTCGTCTCGCCGAGGCATCCTACTTAGAAGGCGACTTTCGTACTGCTCTAGAACGTTGGGAAGAAGTCGCGATTGAATCGTCGCGATTCGATGCTTCGACGGCATTGATCACGCTCGACCATGGAGTGAACTACGCGAAGTCGCTCGTCGGACGTTGGCTTGTCGCACGCCGTTCGGGTTTTACTGAGTTGGCGGAAGACTATGAATTACGGCTGCGTTTGATGGCGATGTCGCCTTCCCTGAAACTGCGCCATGAACTCGCCGAGTACATCAGCGACCAGGGGCAATCGCAACTCGCCGTCGAAACCCTTGGGCAGTTGGTGATTCAAAACAGTTATGGCGGGCCTGAAGCACCCGATCAATTTAACGTCGCCGTTGCATACGTCACAGCGATTAGTCGGCTCAAGGAGGAGCATCCAAAAGCGGTCGCCGATCTCGATCGCATGAATGCAGAGATCATGAAATGGAGTGATCTGGCGGTGCTCGGGATCCTCAACGAGCCATACTTGGAACGAACGTTTGTGGGGTTACCACTAAGTGTTCGGACGACAAAGTTGCAATACGCGATCGATACCAAACAAGGCTCGCTCGCCGAGCAGGCGATCAAGCAGATCGAGCACTACGATCCGCTGAACATCGATTTTGGCGAACGGCTGATTCCGAAATTGAGGGAAGCCGGCTTCGAAGAAATCGCGAACCATTCGATCGATCAATTAATGGACCGCGGACTCGTGTACGCATCGCGTTATCCATTCGATGCGACATCGCTGAATAACTTTGCTTGGACGGCCGCGGTCAACGAACAGCGACTCGACGATGCGCTCCTGCTCAGTCGCCGAGCGGTGATGCTGGAGCCGGATAGCGTAGTTTTTCGGGATACGCTTGCCGAAGTGTTGCACTGCCGAGGCGACGATCAACAGGCCTTGGCGATCGAATCGGCATGTCTGCTCGACCAGCCCGATGAATGGCATCTGCACCAGCAGATCGAAAAGTATCGTCAAGCAACGGTGCAACAAGAATAGTAGACGGCGCCTGAACGCAGCGAGGTGCGATCAGAACACTCTTACCTGTGCGACCGTCAATCCGTCTGAGGCCCCCTCCTTTTCCACAACGGAAAACCCCGTCCATGCATCGCCAAGACTAACTCGCTGGTCGAAAGATGCGTTTTTGGGCGGAAGCGGATGCCAGCGGGCTTCCTTCAAACCGAGGGGCTTAAAAAGGCAACGATGGACGCCACGTGGGCGAGCACCGATACATTCGGCGAATTTCGCTACCTTACAACAATGAAGGTAGGTTGAGGTCGACGGCAGACGAAGTGTCAGACCGTCGAAGGGTCGCTTTCGGTGGGTGTGCTACTTGGGAGGACGACCGCCCCATCGCGGTACTTTGCTTTCGGACGTTTTGCCTCATCGGCGTTGGTGCGTACGATGCGTTGACCCGGCGGAACGACGACGCCACAACTGACGACAAACTGGATGGCTTCGTCGACGGTCATATCGACATCAATGGTGTCGCTTCGCCGAACGGTGACAGTGAATCCTGTCATCGGCATCGGGCTGGTCGGCATCAACACACTTAGCATCGGCTCCCCTGTTGCGTCAGTGAGTTGCCTGATGCTATTGCCGGTAACGAATCCAAGAGACCAGATACCTTTGCTGGGGTACTGGACTGCAACGACGTTATTGAATTCGATCTCTCGTTCGCTGAAGGCAAAGTCTGTGACTTGTTTCACGCTTCCGTAGACTTTGTTGACAATCGGAATACGTAAAATCGCGGCGTCAAACCCACGGACAAACCAGCGTCCGAGGCTGAAAGTGAAGAGACGGCCGACGAAGTAAAGGACGGTGGCGAAGAGAATTAAGAAGATCGGGATGACAATTCGCCGCGGCATCCATTGCACCTGGATGTAGCGATGCCAATAACCGTTTGCCGACGTTAGCGGCGGTGAATTGGTGTCGAAGTAGTCGGCGTTTTCATCAACTGTATCGACCACGTAGGCAGGGAGGTACTTACGACCCGTAGGTCCAGGAACGTAGGGGACACCGTCATACGTAAACGAATTGTCACCCTGGGTGATCGCTTCCTTGGGGATCTCTTCTAAAACACCCTCGCCCCAACTTTCTTGGTACCAGACGACACTCTTTCGAACGGTCGATTCGATGGGCCGCAAGACATAGCTTTCGATCGTATTCCACGCCCAAATCAGCACCACGATCGTCAACAGTGGAGGTAGAACGACCCCCAGTCCGCGGAAAATGAAACTGCGGAAGTGCGCTGATCGGGAAGTTGGTGATTTCTCTTTCACGGAAGACCTGGCAAATCAATTCAGCCCATGCGGCTGTCGAGGGCTCAAAAGCTGGGAAAATCTACGCTATTGCTTGCGATTTGGGTCCAAATTCTTCATCCGTCTTCCAACGGTGCAGGACCAATTGATAAGTCATCGCACGACTGCGCTCATCTTCACCGTAGGCGCAATCGGCGTAATCGCAAACATCTTTGCATTTGTTTTGTTCTGATCGAGACGTTTTCGTGCAATCGACGGAAATTTCCAAGGGCCCCGCATTGATTTCTCGGTCAACAAACCAGCACCGATACAGTTCAATTGAATCTGTTTCGGCTTGTGGGGCGAACTCCCAATTCGAACGCCGCTGGCGACGATGTTGAGATTCATTGGTGGAAATCCACCTTACATCACACAAACTATCACGTTCGCTGGAAACCTGTCGGTGCGAATCTGGTGCCAATGGACGTAATTCACGGAAACAACGCGATTCTTTGCGAGCGTTTGTTCAGTGCCCGGTGGCTCTGGCGACGACACCGATCGTGACACGGCGGACGCCATCGCGTTTAAGGGTCTTGGCGATCTCGTTCGCTGTCGCACCTGTGGTCATCACATCGTCGATCAGTAGAACATGCTTCCCCGATAGGAACGGACGTTTGCGGCTTCTCCAGCCAGGCGTTGTCGTTTTGAAGGCACCGCGAATGTTTTCGATCCGCTCTTTTTCGCCGAGCCAAGCTTGTTTTTCAATTCGCCGCGTTGTCGCAAGGCATTCGTGGAATTCCGCTTGCTTCCATTGAGAACGAACGGTCTGGTACACCGCGGAGGCGATCACTCGGCTTCCGCCACCACCACGCGAAACCCGACGAAAGAAATGCGAGGGGACACACGTGATCACATCGGGGGAGTCAAGCGCTGGAGCTGATGTAGGGGAATCATCGAAGGGCGTTTCCACCGTCGGGGAATCCGTGAATCCGGGGGAAAACGCAACGGTTTCTGTAAGCAAACGATGTCCGAGACGACGCCCCAGGGCGTCAGCGAGCGCGACCTGACTGCCGTACTTCGATGCGACGACGGCTTCCCGGACAAGGTCGTGGTAAACCCAAAGGGCGATGCAACTGTCAAAGTGCAGCGTTTGTGATTGGCATATCTGGCAGTCCTGCACGCAAGGCTTGAGATTCGCCGCACCTGCCACCGTCGCGGCGGACTGTGGGGGGGAGATGCCGTCTTCGGTGGGGGCCGTTTCAGGATGGACAGTTGGCGGGTCTTGGCTGGAACCATCGTGGTTGCCTCCTCCGGCGCCGGGACGACCGCAGCGTCGGCAAGCGGACTGCATCACACGTTCACTCGAGCGGAATTCCCGGTCGCATTTCGGACAAAAATCTACGCCTTCGCGGACGCAGCGATCGCAGACTCGGCAGGTCGGGGGAAGCAACAGGCCTAACACGTCGTCCCACAAATCGCCTGGTTTTTGGCGATCAGGCAGGTAACGACGAAGGGTCTGCCGAAGATTCATTCCGTTGCATCTCAAAAAAGAAGAAAATTCCGGCGAACCTTTTTTTAGTGGTCGAGTCTGTACGATCAACTAGAAACAGGAGCCGGCGATTTTCGCTAGCTTTTCTACAGCACTTGCGTTACGGTTAACGCAGGTGAGCGAACCCTCCTCTGGTGGCATCCTAACGGATTTCCCACCGGGCGTCAGTGAAAGCGGCGGGCGTGTTGCCCGATTGCACATCAAAACAGATGTAAAAAATTGACGACGCCTCCACAGGCGGACTCGCTTTTGTCCAATTAACTTTTCTCCACGCCGCACCGTGAGAGGTGCCGGGAGGTTTGAAATGCGTTTTCAACAAATCATCGCAGATGTCGCACGCAGCCTGGTCATTGCAGGTGCCCGTGAGGTCAAGAGCGTTGGTACGTTTGTACGCGTATCAGACCTTCATCTCTGTATGGCGTCTGTATCAACCGGGACCGGCACATGTCCGAGTTCTCCGCCCACGATGTATTCGTGGCAGCATCATGAGAACTGGAATTTGCCAACCGACGTCCCGGCGGCCAAAGCCATCGGCAGTAAACGGAAACGTCTGCTATCCGAACGGCTAATAAGCCTCGCTGGCTTCGGCCCGAAAGCTCTGCATTGCAGAGACTGCTGAATCGAGTCCGCAGCAACGCTGCTACTCCATTCGAATTAGCTTTTGCCGAGAACTGGCGTTGGCCGTCGTCGCCTCCTGTGGAGGTGTATGCGATTGGTCGCGTTTAATGGTTCGGTGACTGGTTTCGCCGCGGTTTGTCTTGCTTGAGTCGGGGACTGTCCTTGCTCACATACCGCACTCGCGTCGCCTGTTCCCGCCAACATTGACCGGCATTGCGATTGATACATGACCCCTGATTGCGTGAACCGACCCGGCTCAGCGATACCGCTAAGTCTCGATCACCCGCTCAGGCTTGCTTCATCCCGTCGAAAACGTGGTTGCGCGGCCGTCCAAACCCTGACCTGGGCGACGGCTCCAATCCAACACCGAAATCACTGGCATTCATCCGGAACCAAGTGGCTCTAACGGCCCGTTTCCCGTCAGTCTTCGGAAGGAACCGAGCAATGAAATTCAATACTGAGATCCAATTTGATTTACGAGAAATGACCGTCGCAGAGCTTGTCGTTCGAGCTCAAAATGGCGACCGGGACGCGTTCGGAGAGCTGTTCGATCGATACCGACCGGCGATTGTCGCAGGTGCGATGAGCCGGGTTCGAAACGCCGATGAAGCCGACGAGTTGGCTCAGGATGTGTTCATCCAGGCGATGCAAAAGATTGGTCAATTGCGGGTCCCCGAAGCATTCGGTGGATGGTTGCGACAGATCGTGCACCGGATGGCGATCAATCGAGTGACGCGAAACCGCGGTGCGGTCGCTTGCGATCCGGAAACGTTGGCGGCGACTTGTGCCGATGATGACGCGCCAGAAGACGTTGCCGAGAGTCGCGAGCAGGCTGAAGCGATTCGCAACGGAATCGACCGCCTGGGCTCGCTCGACCAAGAAACGTTGACCGCGTTCTACTTGCGTGGGCGTTCGTTGATCGAAATGAGCAACGATTTCCAGGCTCCGGTCGGAACGATCAAGCGTCGTCTGCACGTCGCTCGAAAGCGATTGGCAAAGGAAATGGACCTACTGCAAGCCGTTTGAACGAAAGGCTCGATACGCCATGGACCTGGTTCGGGAATCCCCGGACCAGGTTTCTCATGGTGGGACGCTGCCTATCACGAGGCCCTCGCGTTTCGCCGCGACTTAGCTTTTCGGGGCAGACCTCTTACGCTTCGTTGGCACCGGAAATCAGGATTGGCCGATTGGCGGTGACCACGGTTTCGTTGAAATCGACGGGTAACGCCCGACGGCTGATGAGCCGAACCCAATCATTCGGTCGAGACGGAGTACTCGCGGTGATCAATCCAGCTCACGTCGGTTAAGTTCATCGCGCAGTTTTGCCGCGAGCTCGTATTGTTCTTGCTCGACGGCCGCGCTCAGCTTTTCGCGCAACGTTTGGCCGACTTCGTATTCACTTCGGAGCGTTTCGCGAAGTTCGACAAGTCGAACGACTAATTCGTCCTCCTCGAAGTGCTCTTCCGCTTCGTGTTTGGTGAAGAACTCACGGATGGTTTCTAGGCCACTGTTGATTGCCTGAACGGCTTCTTCGCCGGATTCATCGTCTTCCAGGGCTCCAAGTGCGGCCGCTTGGGTGCGATGGAAAAGAACGAAGGGACGATACTGTTCGTGAGAACGGGTCCATTCTTCGTCCGGGCTGACGCGTTCACTGACGTCCATCAGTCGCAACGTGTGGTCTGCGTCCATGACTGCGCGGTTGTAATACTGCAGTCGCAGCCAGCAAATTCGGCGGTGGTAAAACTGCATGAATTCGCGGTCGACTTCCATGCACTGTTCTTCTTCGAGCACCATCTCGGGTTTTTCCAACAGCGCCTCTTGTAAGTACAGCAGGTATGAAGAGTGTCCTTCGACCGTTTCGCCGTCAGGTCGTTCGGTCGTTTCCAGTTGCAAGATTCCCATGTCCACTCGCATCTGGATGACATCCCGCCCGTCGCTTCCTTTGACCATCCGTACGTTTAGCGTATGGGGATCAAATTCCCAGTCCTTCAATAAGTCGTCTAGATGCATTGTTCGTTTCATCGGTCCAATCTGGAGCGGCGGGGCACGAAGCACGCCTCAGCAGGAGTATAGCACTGGACTATCACAGGGCGAACGCGACGCACCGCGTGAGTCGGCATCGCTTCGAATGCCAAACACCTACGTCAATCACGATCCCATTCGCCAGAAAACCGCCGGACTGTCTGCTGCTGGCCGGATCGATCCTGGCATGTGAGCTGCCATCGGTTGTTCCTGCACGCCTTACTGCGAGCTCCCCACCGTGTACCGAGGGCCGTCCTCAGTCGTCGAAATATCGTTTCTTTCGGACATCGTTCCGTGGTCTGACCAGTGGTGTCACTGAGCCCCGGATAACTATGTCGGTGAAGCGTTGAAAGGTCTCCGCGAGAATACCCGCTGAGTCTCAAAACGCGACACGGGTTCCATGTTGAGTAGGATTGCTTGCGTTTGCTATCAAACGTTCATGGCTTGCCGGAAGAACAAAAACAGGTTTTCTCCCGGTTTTCCTCAAGTTCCCTGTTAAACCTGGTCCTTTCAGGCGTAGTTATTACCGGATTGGCATACGGTTTGTACCGGTCTTACCGAACCGTTTGACAAAATTTTTCGATCCCCGAGGAATCAAGGAAGTTAAGCTAATGTTGGTTTTGAGTCGCAAAGCAGGTGAGAAGTTGATGATTGGTGACGATGTTGTCCTGACCATCAATCGTATCTCTGGCAACCGAGTGGCGATCGGCATTGAAGCGCCCAAGGATGTGCGGATTGTACGAGGCGAGCTAAATAAGGCGGAACTGGCACCTGCCGGTGCCGCCCCAAATACCGCTCCCATGGGTGATGCCCGGATCGCAGTCGCGAGCCGAGCGGAGGCCTAATTCAATCGCCCACGAGTTTGGCGGGGCGCCAAGCGTTCGATGATCAACTTGAACGTTGCGCCCCCAACTCGGGCATTTTGCGAACATGAATCGTTCGCCTGAAAAATCCACGCCAAAAAAATTCTTCGGCGATGGCTTGCCGCTAACGCTTGGCGGCGGCCCATGTGGTGCCTCTGACGACTAGGTCCATGAATTGTGGGTCATCAAACGTCGAATTCGAATGCCCGTACGTCGTGCCGAAGACTCGCGCCTTCCCGTACTGGTTCGTCCAAATCACGGGATGGTCTTTTCCCGTCTTCTCGCTTTTGCTGGTTGCCAATACCGTTGTGTGCGGCCAGACCTTTTCGATGATGTAGAGTTCGTCGTCCTCGATCGTGTGTCCGTCCGGAAATGTTTCCATGATCGGATGGTCTTTTTTTGTCACCTTGACGCTGTACGCGCTGCGGTGGTCGTGTCGCCGGCTAGTGACACCGAGCAGTTGCCGCCAATTGTCGATTTCTGCGCCGCGATAGGTGTGCATCGCGCAGTGAATCACGACGGCATTTAGCCCGTCATAGTGTGGTTGCGTGATGCTGCGGATGTATGCAGGGTCGGTGGTATTGGCAAAGCATTCGTTGTGAATGCAAACGTCGAAATTCTTCGCCCACGAGGCGTCTTTATAAAAATCAATTTGTGCTTCGGTACCGTTGCCGCCTTCGTTGACGACGGTCCATTGAACCGGGACACCGTGTTTCTCGAAGGCCAACTGCAATTTCTTCGTTTGAAAGTCGTAGTCATGGCAGCAGCCGCTGGTGATCAATAGCACGCGAATGGCTTCATTTGATTGACTCGCAGTTGCTTTGGTGGCGTTTAAATCCTGGGCCGATGCGTCGAGCGATACGAGTGCGATCAGCGCGAAAGCGAGCGGGGCGAGTCTGAAGTGTTTCATCGGGGTGTTTAACTGAATGATGGTACGTTTAACGAAGCTCGGCGATTTCCAAACTGACGAAGTCGACGTCGCTGAAGTTGATTTTTCCGCGCCGGAACCGTGAGTTGCCTAACGCGGGGGCTGCGGCGAGGGGCCGCTATGGTTTGCGTGCCCCATGATCTTAAACCACCGTTCGGCAATTTGCTATCAGCAACGGTTTACCATCAGCAACGCGACCACGGCGGTTCTCGTGCTTCGTCAACCTTCGAAATTAGGATTAACCGCATGGCGTTCGCCACGGTTTCGGTGCAATAACCCGGGCAAGAGCCCGTCGCCTGATGACTCGAAACCTTATTTTCAGATGGAACGCATCACTTTGGCAATCGGACGAGGGGGGATGGAAATGCTCTCGCCGGTGCCAGTGCGGTGTGTCTCAGTCGAGCAGCGGCAAGTCCGTATAAAACATCGCGGCTGGATCGATGCCCTTTTGTTCCAGCCACGCTTCGCGTTGGCGGACCGTGGTCGTCTGGGACAGTCGTGGTAAGACGATCCCCCAAAGTAAGACAATCACAACGATAATCGCCAACAGTCGTCGCATCAGTTTTCCGCGAATAGGATGCCGAACATCAAGTAACTCATCAACAAGGTCAAGACTAGGTTCAATGACTGACCACAAACGTAAAGGACCATTGGTTTGCCGCCTTTGAAGTACGGCAACAGTTGGCGAAAATTGGTTTCTAAGCCGATGCAGACGAACGCCAGACAGAAAAACCAACCGCGAAGTGTTTTTGTGGACCCTTTGATCATCGCATCGGTCAGCAAGTCACCTCCGGCGACTTGGCCATGGATCAACGAAAACACGATCGATGCGATGATAAATCCCAGGACAAACTTGGGGAATCGATACCAGATTTCACCCACGCCGACCCGCTGCGATGATTCGTCCTTTTCCACGTAAGTCACCCAGTACGTCGCGACCAAGAAAGCGGTCACGCCAATCAGAATGTTTTGAATCATCTTGACTGTCGAGGCGATTTCAAGTGCCTCGTCGCCTAGGACTGCTCCGGCCGCCGCGACGGCGCCTGTGGCATCAATCGTCCCACCTAGCCAAGCGGCCCCGACGGCCATGGGCAGGTTCATCAGCTCGATCAATATCGGCAACACCACCATCATCACCACCGTGAACGATAACGACAGCCCGATCGCCAGTGACAACTCTTCTTTCTTGGCCCGGCACGAGGCCGCCGTCGCAATTGCGGCCGACACACCACACACCGACATGTCCGCGCTAATCACCATGTTCAACGACCGGGAAGGGATCTTCAACACTTTCTGTCCGAAGAGATAAGTGCTCACCAAGACGATCGGCGTCACCACCCAAGCGACTCCGATCCCAGGCAAGCCGAGCGCCATCAGCCGACTCATTAAAACCCCGGCACCGAGTAGGACCAATCCGGTCTTGATAAAAAACTCCGTCAGAATCGCCGGTCGCAACCAAGCCGGCGTTTCGATCGTATTACTGATAATCAAGCCGACCAAGAGAGCCCAAAGTGCGTATTCGAGGTTGTACGCTTTCACGGTGCTTTGGCTGGCCAAGACATACGCAATCGTGGCTAACACAAATATCGCAGGGAACGCGAAAGCGAACCCCATCGCGTCCTTGCGTCGCAATTTCATCGCGACCGTGAATAGCACGCCGATGGTGATGAACGCTCCTAAGATGCCCGGCCAGGTGGATTCAAAAGCGGTCAGAGGGGACGAAATCCATTTGCCAGGTTTAGCCAAATAAGGCTTCAGGGGGCTGGTTAATTTTTCTGCTCCCTCGGCATCGAAGCCGGTGGGCGCTGTTAGCAACACGGCGAAAAATGCGATGGCAAGAATCGTAAAGCCGACCCAGATCGCCCACCAATCCTCGCTCGTCGCCATGTCGCTTCGCAGTGACGGGCGGCTCGCGTCAGGTTTCACTCGACCGTCTTCTGTGGCAGTAGCAGCTCCGTCCTGCGAGGCAGCAGTGATTGGCTTGGAAGGGTCGGTGGGAGTGTCAGCGTCAGACATCGTGGTGGCGAGAATGAAAGGCGGGAAGGAGTGGCGTTACGGATGATACGCAACGCGGGCTCATTTTTTATCAGTCAACCATCGCCAAGTCGACTGCGACACCGACTACATGCCGCTACGGAGTGCGTCGAGGTGACGACCGAAGTGATTATCCAGGGCGTTACCGTACGTTTCCGGGTGGGCGAGAAGATCGCAACGATTTTCGATCGGGCACATTTCTTCTCACAACGAACTGTCCGGCTGCGAACTTTTTTAATTCTTCAGATGTCCCTCAAGAGACCACCAGCGAAGGCCGATATCCCATTGCACGCAAGTCAACGATTCTGGTGAATTCCCCAAATCAACCGTTTGGAGTCTTCTTGACGATCCGGAAAAGTTTTCCTAGGCTGACAAAATAGTCAGGCGACTTGGCCGAGTGGTTAGGCAGCGGATTGCAAATCCGTCTACAGCGGTTCGACTCCGCTAGTCGCCTCTTTTCGAAGGCCCCTGTGAGCGTAACGTTCGCAGGGGCCTTTTTTGCGTTGACGCTCGCAGACAAATCCAACTTCCGACGACTCAGCTTTCATGCCACGCCTCGGGGCGATGACTGCGAGTCGGCCCATCTTGAATTTCTCAGGCCGAAAACGAATGCGGTCGACCTGCTTGGTCGCTTCACTTTCGTTGCGCCGCCCCTTTGGTCCATGTCAGGGGGCCATGTCAGGGTTCGTCATCACGCCGATTGACAAAATATTCGCGTACCTCGCGATGAAGCTCTGGTTTGTCGCTGGCCCAACGCAGCAATCCGTTCGGGTCAATGGCGATGTCTTGGGCGGGGTCAAAGCAATGCCGTTTCAGGATTGCTTCTCGCGAAAGGTACTGTCGGTCTTCTTTACGACCATGCCAAAGGTGATAGGCGAGCGAACGGACGTGCCGGACGTTCGGATCGAGCGAGCGTCCTTGGGCAATGTAGTCTTGATAGCTGGCAACCAGTCCAGGCGAAGTATCAAACAGCGTCGACTTTAGTTGTCCATCGGCTGGTGGGCCGAGCAACGCCTGGGCAAAAATCTCGTCACCCGATCCGACAACGTTCGTGATCGGCAATCCACCCATTGTTTCAAGTAACGACCGCTTCGCGATCCAAGCCCCGCCGGGACATCCGCCGCCTCGGGTTGTCTTCAGGCCGGCGACGCGTCCGCCTCGCTGGTGGATCTCGCGATGATTCATGTCTAAAAAAATCA
The DNA here is from genome assembly GCF_008312935.1 of Roseiconus lacunae. Taxonomy (NCBI): domain Bacteria; kingdom Pseudomonadati; phylum Planctomycetota; class Planctomycetia; order Pirellulales; family Pirellulaceae; genus Roseiconus; species Roseiconus lacunae. The sequence continues at coordinate 36,836 of NZ_VSZO01000079.1, forward strand.
CCCGTTCGAATAATTGAACGGCATCGGCTCCTTTTCGCAGCAGTTCGATTGCATCAACAAGCCAGCTTCGTCTGGTTAGGCACAAATCATGATCGATCCAGCCCACCATCGTGATATTGGGAGGCAAGTTCGCGATGACCCGGTTGATCATCGCTTCTTTCTGCCACATCCAATGTTGCGGTCCGCCTTCGATCAGCCGCGCGAACTCAATCGACCTTGTAGATTTCGGAAATGTGACCTCGACGACCTGTAAAACATCACGCAGCACGCCCAAGCTGGGTAACCATTCCCAAAACGTTTCGGAGAGGCGACGTGAACCGGTTGGATTGAAGTGAACCGTGACGAGTGCCACCTCGCCGATTTCATCGGGGACGATCGGCGTGACAGTCGAAAAGTCAAACTCGATATCCAAATTTAAGAATTCGTCCAACGGTTGCCTCGGCACGGTGCATTTTGTCACTTGAAATGTCGATCTGCGGACCATCATGTACCGTCGGACGCTACCAGGCAATCGCTGATCAATAGACAACGACACCGGACTGAGACCGCTACAATCAACTACCTTCGCATGTAGGCGCGTCTGCAGGTTGTCGGTGTCCTTCAGATCGATCGATGGTGTTCTTATCAAAGGGGAGTCGCAGATGAGATCTTGGCTACTAACACCTTGGCTACAGGTTTTGATTTTCATCGTTTGTCTCTCTCGGCCCGGGGCAGCTCAAGACGCATCGCCGCTCTTTCCTTTAATCTCTGATAGCGAGGCGAAATCGAAGTGGGTTCTGGTTGTGATTACGGACGAGGATCCGCTCACCAAATCAATCGAGAAGGCAAACGCCAATCATGTCGACGCTCTCTCGAGCCATGACCTCTGGTGCTTACCGCTGCTGCGACATTCAATGGAGGAATTGATCGAACAGCGTCCCGACTTGAAAGATCGTTTCGTCGTTAACAAGCTCGCCGTGGGAATCCCAAGCTCATGGCAAACGACTCAGACTGCAAACTTACCGTCGCGATCGATGGTAATTCTCTGTGATGGATATCAGCGGGTACTCAGCTTAGCCGCCGGCGTCCCCGACAAGCGCGAACTGATCCGCATGGTCGAGCAGGCCGAGGAGGTCTCCACTTTACTTTCGCTCTACAGGGACAATCCACTGCGGCTGAGTGAAGAGCTGCTTTTCCGTGCAAAGGAACGTGTCGCTCGGCAGTATCAACAATTCATCGATGAGCAATCGATTGAAGATTTTGTCGGACAGCGCGTCGAAGACGAGCAAACCTGGCGGCAAGCGTTTGGCAGCTACGTTGCAAAGCTGCAGCCGGTCTATCGGATCGATACAGAGCTTCGATTTTCCATTCCGTCGGATGCGAACACTCCTCGAATGCGAGTGCTTGAACAGCACTGTGAAACGAGGCAGGATTGGTGCGAAAGCATCCTCCCTTGGTTGCAAGGAAAGTCGCTTGTCAGTGTGATCGATTCGGCGGTCGATGCGACATGGCAACAACCACCGGTGATCGATGTGACCGAGGCAAGCCATCACGAATTGTTGCAATGGTTTCAATCACGCCAAGCCGTTTCGACAATCGTCATGGCAGTTCGGCCAGACTTGATCGCCGGACAAATTGCTTGGCCACCACCGAACGTCAATCTGAAATTACGTGGGCGCACTTGGAGTGACCTCGAATCAGCAATGTCAAAGCACGCGTATCGCAAGGTCGCACTCGAAGAACTCGTGTTTTTATTTCGTGAATTTAACGTGGAACCGATCGTGCTAAACCAAGGCAGCCGAGTTCGCTATGTGTTCTTCGAACACGGAAAGAAGAAGCCGGCGATCGTCCGCGAGTCCGACCTGCCGGGCAAATATATTCGGCGTTTGAAAATAGACTGATACCATTACTTCCCCGTAGATCAAAATGTTGCGACGGCGACCGATCAAATTCAAGTTGCTGATAGGACGAAACCGCACCGTTCTGCGGTGAGAGAAGCTGAAGCTGTGGTCGGTCAATGCATGTGCCCGATAGGCGTCAGTCGCAATGGTCTGACGCACGAAGGTCAATCCGATTAGTTGCGATTGGCGATTAACGGTAAATCGTCGTTCTTGAGCAAATCGATCAGTTCACGAACGGTCTCCGGGTGTTCCTCGGACACGTCGTTTTCTTCGCCGACATCGTTGCGTAGGTCATAGAGTCGCCAGTCCGCGCGGCCATCACGATCTTTGCGGTAACGGACCAGTTTCCAGTGTCCCTTTCGCACGCCGATGGTTGTCTCTCCCTCCTGGCTCGCCCAATAAAGGTACCGGTGCTTTGGTTGGTCTTGTTGAGACAACAGTGTTGGCAAGTATGAGAGTCCATCAATGCCATCGGGAGCAGCGACGCCGGCGAGTTCACAGGCGGTTGGCAGGTAATCCCAGAACGCCGATGGTAAGTCGGTTGTCACGCCCGGTTGTACTTTGCCAGGCCAGCGGACGATCATCGGAACCCGGATGCCGCCATCGTGCATCGAGCGTTTGTAGCCTTTTAGTGGGCCATTGGAATCAAAAAATTCGTGATCATGGTTTCCTTCGCGGTGAGGGCCGTTATCGGAAGTAAAGAAAACGATTGTATTGTCATCGATCGCCAATTCTTTGAGCAACTTAAATAGACGCCCCATGTCGGCATCCAGGCGGGTGACCATCGCGGCAAACCCTTTTTCCGGGTTTGGCCAATCACGATTCGCGTAGCCACCGTAGCTAGGAATTTCCATGCCGTCTTTCAACACGCGACCGCCTTCGTTGTTGGCATGCGGGACTGTCCAGTGAATATGTAATAAGAACGGATCGCGATGGTTGCGGCGAATAAACTGCATTGCGGCATCGGTCATCACATCATGTGAATACGTTTCTCGCTTCGATGACACGCGCCCTCGGGCTTGCGGATGATCGAGCAACTCGTTGCCCGGAAGGAGCACCTGGCGATCATTTTCCCACAGGTGCAACGGATAGTAATTGTGGGCTTGGCTTTGGTTCATGTAGCCGTGCCAATAATCGAACCCATTGCGATTGGGATGCCCGGGGTTGTCGATCTCACTCGGATTTTCGACGTGACCGAGCGCCCATTTACCGACTCCGCCACACACATAGCCCGCGTTTTGAAGCAGTTTGGCGATCGTCGTCTCGGTTCCCGAAAGCGACCGCGGTCGATTGCCCATCAATCCGGTGTTGCCGACGTGTTTTCCGGTCCAAAGCACAAGACGCGATGGACGGCAGACTGTGTGGCCGGCGTAGTGGTCGGTGAATCGCATGCCTTCAGATGCCATGCGGTCAAGGTTGGGCGTACGAATGACCTTTTGGCCGTAGCAACCAAGATCGCCGTATCCAAGATCATCGGTCATGACGTAGATAATGTTGGGCCGCTCGTTCTCCTTGGCATTTCCGAGCGCGGACCAAGAGCACAGCAGGACCACCGTGAAACACAAGCGATAAACGCTGACAACATTCATGAACTAGTATCCGCCATTGATGGGGTTCGATCAGAAAGTCTTGATCATACCCCGCGGCAGGGCATCATGGGCACCCGTGCATCTGAAGTGGCTAGGTCTACCGTTGACGTTCTGCCTGACGGCGCTGGCGATAGGACGCTCGCTGTTGGGCGTACTGTTCCGGCGAAGGTAGTGACTCGTTGGACGGTTCCTGCGCCTGCCATAGGCGTTTGAGAAACGGTCGACACCAACCACAACCGGTGCCTGCCCCGTAACACTCTGACAGTTGCGATGCCGCCTTCGGTTGGGTCGTCCGGATGAACTTTTCAAGTTTTCGGCGCGACACTCGAAAACACAAACAAATCTGTTGGTCGTCGTCGGTCATTTCGATTTTCCGCACAAGAGTTGTGTGGCGATTTGACAAGCAGCGATGTAATCGTTGACGTCGAGCGTTTCTTTGTCGGTGTGGATATTCTGTTGTCCGCAACCGACCGTGACGGCGGGGACCCCGTGATGATTCAACCAGTTCGCATCCAGCCCACCGCCGGCCAGCATCCGATAGGGTTCGCGTCCCATCGCCTTGAGCATCGATTCCAGTTCTAGGATCGACGGATCATCTTCGGGGAGTGCGAATGAGTCATAGTCAACGCGTGATTTGAATTCGCAAATTCCCGAGTTGCCGGCGTCATTGCGGGTTTCTGCGGCGGCCCACTGAAAAGCCTGTTTCATCGTTTCGACGATCTTCGTTCGAAAAGCGGAATCATGGCTACGGGCCTCGGCGCGGAGTTTGACCTCGGGGGTGATGACATTGGTCGCATCGCCGCCGTGAAAGATGCCGACGTTTGCGGTGCCTTCTCCATCGGGTTGTTTGACGCGTCCCAACCAGCCTTCTTGCTCCAACACCGCGATCGCTTTGGCTGCGATCACGATCGCACTGATGCCAGTCTCCGGCGCAACCCCGGCGTGGGCTGGTAAGCCTTTGAGGGTGATGTCGATCCGTTCGCCGCCGATCGCCCCGGTGGTGATCTTATTGACCGACCCGCCGTCAAAATTAAATGCGAGGTCTACCTTTCCGATCAGCGACGCATCTAAGGCTTGGGCACCTTTGAGTCCGATTTCCTCTTGAACGGTAAAGAGCAACGTCGCCGGGGGTAGCGAGCTATCTTCTTGACAGATTCGCTCGATCGCGGCCGTCAGAATCGCCGCGCATCCGCTGCGGTCATCGGCGCCTAGTCCCGTCGCGGCCGAACTGGTGACGGAGTCACCTTCGATTACCGGTTTGCTTCCCAGGCAGATCGGGACAGTGTCCATGTGGGCGGATAACAGCACGTGGGGGCCAGGACCGCCGCCGGGGAGCTTGACCACCAGGTTGCCGCAATCGCCCTTTAATTCGGTCCGTTCGTCTGCCCCATCAAACTGGCAGCATTCCGGATCCAGGCCGGCACTGACAAGCTGGTCGATGATCGCCTCGGCAACATCGCGTTCCTCGCCGCTACGTCCTGGGATCGCGGTCAAAAGCGTGAAACGGTCCAAAGCTTCCTGTCGATCGACGATTTCTGGCGAATTCATGCGAACCTGTCCTTGCAATTAGCGGCTGACAACTTTCCTGATCGGCCATAAACTATGACGGTCCGCGACGGCGGTGAAAATAGCGGAGGATCGCGTCGCGATCACGAATGCCAGGTTTGTCTCGGATTTGGATCGACGGTGGCGCTCACATCGCAATCGAATCCGATGACGAATCAGTGCCGCACCTGAACTCATTTTCTCTCTTACCGACGATTGTCATTGAACCTTCCCGTCCTCCAATCCGATTCTCGACTCCCCGATGCCGCGGCTAGCGATGATCGACAGCACTTGCTCGATCTGTCGCTTGAGCAATTGCAGGGTTGGCTAGCGGAAAAGAAGCAACCTAAGTTCCGGGCCAAACAGATTTTTCATTGGCTGTACCAAAAGCGGGCGCGTTCGTTCGATGAAATGAGCGACCTGCCCAAGAAACTGCGGCATCAGCTCGAAGAGTCGTTCGTGGTCTTCCAGGCTTCCGAAGCGGCGGTGCAATCCAGTCGCGACGGCACGGACAAGCTTCTCGTTCGACTGCCCGACGGAGGAGAAGTCGAATGCGTTTTATTGCGTGACGGACACCGACGCAGTATTTGCGTGAGCAGCCAGGTCGGCTGTGCGATGGGGTGCGTCTTTTGTGCCAGCGGGCTCGACGGCGTTGACCGAAATCTCACTCGCGGTGAAATCGTCGAACAGATGTTGCGTTTGCAAGCCAGGCTTGATGACGGTGAGCGTCTCAGCCATATCGTGATGATGGGAATGGGGGAACCGTTGGCCAATTTGGATCGTGTGCTCGGTGCCCTCGAAACAGCACGTTCGGCCGATGGCTTAGGGATCAGCCCACGGCGGATCACGATCAGCACGGTCGGCTTGCCGCCGGCGATCGATCGGCTGGCCAACAGTGGTGTTCCTTACAATTTAGCCGTCAGTCTGCACGCACCGAACGAAGAACTGCGTAGCCAACTTGTTCCCGTCAACAAAAAGATCGGTATCGACGCGGTCCTCGAAGCAGCCGATCGTTACTTCGATGCCAACGGACGACGACTGACATTCGAATATGTCTTGCTGGGAGGCGTTAACGATGACATCGATCATGCGCGGCAGTTGGCCCGACGCCTTCGCAACCGAAATGTGATGTTGAACGTCATCCCCTATAACGCCGTCGAAGGTTTGCCCTACGAGACGCCCAGCAAACAGTCGATCTCGCAGTTCCGAGAAACGCTGGAGTCGGCGGGGGTCAATGTCATGTTCCGGCAACGCAAAGGCGATGAAATCGACGCCGCCTGCGGTCAACTACGTCGCAATCGTGGCGGTAAACAGTGATCAACCGAAGCGGTTGTCATCACACCGCCGCGTTACCCGAGCCGGGGGCGGAGGATCAGAACGCTGTCTCTCTAGCGCTTGACGTGCCAGTCAGGGATTCGTTTTCCATCGAATTTTTCGTCTGAGCCTCGCCGCATCGGAGCGGGAGTCGTGTTTCACTGCGGAAAAAACGTGGTTTTCGTGAGGCCGAGAAAAAGTCAGGATTATTTTCCGGAGGGACGAAACTTTCCAGCCTGTTGAGCGAGAACGGTAGTGTGCATGGCGGCGAGATGACTCGCCAAGCAAACTCCACTTTCACTTTCTGACCTCTCTTGCGAACAGGATTCTATGATGGCTGCTTACATCAAATTTGACGGTGTCGATGGCGAATGTCGTGACAAAGACCACAAGAGCTGGAGCGACTTGCTGTCGTTCGGCCAGGCGGTTCATCAGCCCGGTGGAAGCTCGACCGGTGCTTCGCGTCGCCGCGGTGATGTGATCATGGAAGACATCACTTGCACGAAAGAACTCGACAAGGCCAGCCCAAAAATTGCCGAGTCGGTCTGCAAAGGTAAAGTCTATCCCAAGGTCGAAATCGACTTGACCGCGTCCTACACCGACGCCGGCCGCGTGACTTACTACAAGTACACGCTCAAGAATGTGCTGGTGACCAGTTACAACATCAGCGGCGCGGGGCAAAGCGAGTCGGTACCGGTGGAAGATTTCTCGCTGAACTTCGAAGAGATCAAAGTCACCTACACCGAGAATGATTCGAAGGGCAAGAAGAAGGGCAACGTCGAATACAGCTGGAAGGTCGAAGAAGGCGAAAGCTGATCCGACGGCCAGTGGCTTTTCAACACAACGGTCCGTTCGCCGACTTCGGGCGGACGGGCTTGTTTTGTTTTGGGATGATTGATCGTCGCGGCTCAATGCCGGACAATTAGCGAAACCAAGACGTTCTTTTTCTTTTCCTACCAGACGCACCGACGACGTAACGATGGCACTGCAACAACAAAACCGCCTGCTGAATCTCAACACGATTCTTGGTGACGATGTGTTGTTGCTAACGTCGTTTTCTGGCAGCGAAGAAATGGGGCGACTGTTCAATTACCAGCTCGAATTGATCAGTGATGATCCGTCGATCCGTCCCGAGGATATCGTCGGCACGCCAGTCGGTTGGAGTATCGAGTTGCCCGATCAGTCACGCCGTTACTGGCACGGCTATGTCAATAGCCTTTCACGAGGCGACGTCGATTTCGAGGATCGGCGGAATTATCGAGTCAACGTCGTTCCCTGGTTGTGGTTTTTGACCCAGACAAGCGACTGCAAGATCTTCCAGGAAAAAAAGGTTCCCGACATCATTGATGATGTCTTGGGCGAGTACAGCTTCGCGGATTTCGAACCAAAATTTCAGCAGGATCACAAGGATTGGGAGTATTGCGTTCAGTACCGTGAGACAGACTTCAATTTTCTGTCTCGTCTAATGGAGCAGGAAGGCATGTTCTATTTCTTTGAACATTCCGACGGCGCGCACAAAATGATCATCACCGATCACAAAACCGCTTATTACAACCTGCCCGAAAATACCGTCGATTACCCCGATGATGTCGGGTCCCGTGCGATCGAAGACCACTTCACCAGTTGGGAGCGGAAGTACCAGTTCATTCCTGGAAAATACGCCCAAACCGACTACAACTTCAAAACACCTAGTACCTCGCTGGCGAGTGACAGTAGCAGCGTGGTGAACTTGAAAGACATCGGTAGTTACGAACTATACGACTATCCCGGTGAATACGATGAAAAAAGCGTCGGCGATACCGAAACCCGGGTACGGATCGAAGCGGAAGAGACCCGCTACGATATTGTCTCCGCGACCAGTTTCTGCAAAACCTTCCAAGTCGGCGGGCGGTTTACCGTCGGCGAACACCGCGATTCTTCCGAGCAGGGTGCGAATTACGCAATCACCTCCATCCAGCACATGGCTAGCGAGCCGATGGCTTATGAAACCGGTGGTGATAACGATTTAATCTACCGTAATTCGATTAGCTGTATTTCCGCCGAACGGGTCTATCGGACCGCGCGGCAAACGGCGAAGCCGATCATTAGCGGAATCCAAACGGCCGTGATCACCGGCCCGCCCGGCGAGGAGATTTACCCGGATGAATATGGCCGGGTCAAATGCCAGTTTCACTGGGATCGGTATGGCGAGAACGACGACAAAAGCAGTTGCTGGATTCGGGTCTCACAAGGGCATGCGGGCGCCGGTTTCGGAGCGATCAGCATTCCTCGGATCGGCGAAGAAGTTGTGATTAGCTTCCTCGAAGGTGATCCCGATCGTCCGCTGATTACCGGTCGAGTCTATCACGCGCAGAACATGCCCCCGTTCGGCCTGCCGGATTCGAAAAATATCAGTGGCGTGAAAACCAACAGCACCAAAGGTGGTGGCGGTTACAACGAACTGATCATGGACGATACCAAGAGTAAAGAATTGATCCGGCTGCACGCCCAGTACGACATGGATTCGACGATCGAGCATGACGATCGTCAAACCGTCCACAACGATCGGTCAATCCAAGTCGATGGCACACATACCGAAACGATCAAGAAGGACACTACGATCACCGTGACCGAAGGTAACTGGAGCCGAACGATTTCCAAAGGGATGTCGGCAACGACAGTCAAGAAAGAAATCCTGGTCGATTCTGAAACTCAGCATATTCACGTCACCGCTGCGACCGAAATCAAATTGGAAGTCGGTAAATCGAAGTTGGTGATGAAGGCGGACGGAAGTATCGAGCTAAGTGGTATGAATATCGCAATCGACGGAAAAGAATCGGTCAGCATTCATGGTGCCGCGGTGACTTCGAAAGCGGATAACAACAACGTGATGGAAGGCGCGATGGTGTTGTCAAAAGCGAAAGCGAACAACATGATCAAGGGCGGCATGATTATGTTGAATTAGAAGATGTTGACTGTTACGAGATGACTCCTGTGGTCGCCCAATCGCGTCAGGCCTCATTCGATCAGGCCATGAATCGAGTACCTTCCGATCGCCGACTTTGATGCCAACGTTACTGTGACCGAATCCACCGCGGAACCGATGCAAACGATGATCCTGCCCAGCGTGAACGATGCTGGGCAGTCGTTGTTGGCGGTGATCACCAAGCAGACCTTCGACATCAATGACGGGGGATGCCTCGAACGCGCAGAACGAGATGCTCCCCTCCGCGAAGCCGACGAATACTACGGCGAAGGTGATCCCGAAACGTGTTCGGTTCGCTACGAGGCGGATCTGGCTCCCTTCAAGATCGGTACCGATGTCATCGTCATCGGTTCGGCACATGCCCCCGATGGAAAAGCGATACGACAGCTTGAGGTGGCGGTCGATGTCGGCACACAACGCAAGTTAATTCGTGTGTTTGGCGATCGTCACTGCCGCTTTCGCGAAGGTGGCGTACCCGAGTTTTCTGCACCGGAACCGTTCGTCAAGCTGCCGATTCAATACGAGCGTGCTTATGGAGGCGTCGATCGAATCAGTGAACCGGGCCTGGAGTTTCCCTATCCGCGGAATCACGTCGGAAAAGGCTTCGTTTGTAAGAATACTCGTGAAACGATCGAAGGGCTCGCGCTGCCTAATCTGGAAGATCCAGCCGATTTGCTCACCCCGGAACGACTGTGTCTGGAATCGGTCGGGTCTTGGAATCAGATGCCCTTGCCACAAGGATTGGGATGGTTTCAAAAGACATGGTACCCACGATGCTCCTTTGTCGGGGCCGTGCCTGGTTTTGTCGGCCCGGACGAAGTGATGAAGGAAGAGCAACTTGGTTTGGTGCCGCGACAGCAAATTTCGTTGGCTCGCCAGTTCAAGTTGCCGAGCTTTGACGTTCGGTTTAACAGCGGTGCTTCGATCGGACTGTCGTTCGCACCGATGCGCGGCGACGAAGTTCTAACATTGCACCACATGACACCGGATCGCATGCTGATCATTCGGTTGCCTAATCAATCGCCAACGCTCACACTGGACATTGGTGACGGGCCACAACCCCTTCCGCCGGTGCTACATACGGTATGTGTTCGCGTCGAAGACCGGCAAGTCGATCTGGTTTGGCGGGGGGCGATCGCGAAAGAAGATCGGCACTGGATCACCAAGCTGGAAAATTTGGAGGCGAGCGCGACTTAGAAGGCGGACCGCGAACGCGGGCCGATGACTTCACTTTCTCTGTCGATTGAACACAACATGCGCATCGTCTTGACCGTCATCGCGGGACCCGGAACGGGGCAAAAACATTGGCGACGCGATCGTGGAACCATGACGATCGGGCGGACGGAGTACGCAGACTTTGTCATCCCCGGCGATCCCGCGTTGTCTTCGGTCCATTTCGAGTTGCGGTTCGACTCGACGTCGTGTTCGCTGCGTGACCTGGAAAGCAGTAACGGAACGCAGGTCAATGGCGAACTCGCAACACAGGTTGCACTTCAAAACGGTGACCGAATTCGAGCCGGCGGGAGCGAGTTTCTTGTCACCCTTGAAGGTCTTTCGACAAGGCAAACGCAGTCGCTTGCAAGTACGTCGCCGGCAAACACCGGAACCGACGGACGCGAAGAGCAGCAGATCGTATTGCCGGGGCAATCGCCGGAAGGCCAGCACCTTTTGTCGATCCTCTTAAAGCGAACCTATGACCTGCGGCGGGGATCGGCGTGTGTGCGTTCGGAGAAAGACGAGCCGATCAACCCGGCCGATCTGTTTTACGACGATCCAATGAACACATCGGTCAAGTTCGAGAGCGATTTCTGTCCGTTTAAGTTGGCAACCGATGTGGTGCTTCTTGGAAAAGCGTACGCACCCAATCAAACAACGACGCGGCAAATGATTGCTTCGCTAGCGATCGGAAGCTACCAAAAGAGTCTCTTCATCGTTGGCGATCGGCGCTGTCAATACCGACGTGGACAAGCACCTGCGATTTCAGATCCGTTGCCGTTCGAATCGATCGACTTGCGGTACGAAAACGCATACGGCGGCGTCGATATCCAGACCGACCCCGCGCTTTCATACCCATATCCACGCAATCATTTGGGCAAGGGGTTCATTGTCAAGGCGACGAAGAAGACACTTCAAGATTTGTCGCTGCCCAATATCGAAGATCCCAACGATCCGTTGACGCCGGATCGGTTGGCGATTGAGGAATACGAGCACTGGGAACGACAGCCCCAGCCGCAGGGATTTGGCTGGTATTCAAAGTATTGTCAGCCAAGGGCGAAGTTGGCCGGGATCATGCCCGCCGACCGCGCCACCGAACAGGAGCTGCGGGCGATGTATGCCGAAGCGGTACCCGAAGAACAACGGCAACAGTATATCGAGGCACAAATTCCCGACATGGATTTTCGCTTCTTCAGTGGCGCGTCACCGGGATTGGTACGCGAATTCCTGCGAGGCGACGAAGTGATCTCGACACAAGGGGTGACGCTCGAAGGCGAGTTTCAATTTCGATTGCCGGGCGAACGTCCCGTGATGAGCCTGGACATCGGCGGCGGTGATCAACAGCCCGAAGTCGTATTGCATACCGTTCAAATTCGAATGGAAGACCGCCAAGTGGACTTGGTCTGGCGAGGCGCCATTCCCTACCCCGGACTCGACTGGCTTCCGGAGATGCCAAAAATGGAGGTCTTGATCGGATGAGCGACACCGTAGCGGGCGAAAATGAATTCCAACCGCAATCGCCCAACAAATTTATCTACGTCTTTTCAGCACTGGTGCTCGGCTGTGTGGCGTTCTATTTCCTGTTCATGACCGTGAACACTGCCGGGCTGTCGATCAGCCATGGTTCGGCGACCGTGGTGGGCAAGCGTTTTCAGGAAGGCGGGACCTCTTCATTCACGCAACCGGTTGGCAATCAACGGATCGTTCGTGTCCAAGAGACACCGAGTGCTTATGTGGTGAAACTTGAAATTAGCGAGCAACAAACCGAATTCCCGATCGATAAAGAACTCTACGACCGAGTCTCTGCCGGTGACCGATTAGCTGTGGAATACCAAACGACACGGCTAACCGGCGCGATTCAGGTCACCAGCGTTTCACGCCCAGCGGCAAACTAACGAACATGGCACACTATCCCGCAGCAAAGTTATTCGATTCGGTGGTCGGCGTCGACGTCCACGCCGTCGTCGGTGTGCCCGTGCATCCCTATTTCGGTCCGATTTACCTTTGGCATACACCGGCATTTCCTAAAGCAGACGTGTTGATCAACGGGATGCCCGCCTGTGGGGTTGGCGCGATGGGCTATTTTTTTCATATCCCTCAAGGTGCCCCGGTCCCACCGACACCGACAAACATGCCTTACTGGAAACGCTACCTGACCAATGTCGCGATGGGCATGACGCTAATGACGTTGACAATTTTTGCCAACATCGCGATCGCTGCCATCGCCGCGATGATTCCAAAGCCGAAAAGCGTCGAAAAATTTGTCAAAGACGTAACCGGGATCGACACCACCAGCACCACGACGACACTGACAACGATTAGTAGTAGTTTTGGTGCGTTCACGCAGTGGATGACTTGGGTGAAATTACTGATGCCGCCGATCCCATTTCCCGGGGCTCAAGGATCGACCGCCGTCGGCAGTCCGACGGTCACGGTCAATGGCGGTCCCCTCGCATTTGTTTGTCCATTGATGGCGACCAGTTGTAGTGATATCCCTGTCGTCCCAAATGCGGCGACGATCGGGTTTTCAAACGTTCTCGTCGGGATGTCGATGGCTCAGTTGGCGCGACAACTGGCGGTCAGCACGGCTCAATCCGCTGTCAGTGCTAGCGTCCAAGCGGGCGTCAAGCGGATGCAGGGGCGAAACGATTGTGGATGCCGCTAGTACAGCTCTTGTCTCGTACGATCGACGGAACACGACATGACTTCAATGCAAGGGATCGTCAGCGCAGGTCACCCCGTCGATGTCGCCAGTGGCGTTCTGTTTGAAGCCAATACTGATTTTCGGCTCGACGGTCGCATGCCGCTGGAATTCAAGCGACATTACTCCACGGCCTTGTTGGATTCGCCCGCCGGCATTCTCGGCCCTGGCTGGGCTGCGTCACTCGATTGCCTGTTGCGATGGAGTGACGAATCGATCGAATTCGTCGATGAATCGGGTGGAATGATCCGCTTTGAAACTACGCCGGAGCGATTGCGCACCGGTGAGGTGGTTCGAGCACTCGGCGCTTTCCTCGAGCTGCGTCTCGAATCCGACGGAACCATCGTGGTCACGTCATGGAACACCGAGACATTCCTTGTCACCCGGTATTTGTTCGAAAGTCCGACGCGGTTTGAAACGGCTGTTACCGGCCCGGCGAACGGTACGGCTAAATTAAAAGGAATCGAAAATACGGCCGGCTACGGCGTCGATCTGTTCTACAACGAAAATGAACAACTTGTCCGCGCCGCCCAACGTCGTGAACGCCGCGCCCTTTCGTTCGATTACGACGCCGCCGGACGACTCGTTCGACTCGGATTTCAGGGGAGCGACGGCGAAACTCAGTCGGCGATGCACTACGAGTATGATCCCAATGGACGATTAAACGCGATCCGCGATCCCGTCGGTGCCTCCGAACAATACGAGTACGACTTGAACGGCCGGCTAACGCGGATCGTTCAAAAGGACGGTGCCGTTTGGTCGTTCCAATTCGACGACCGAGGTCGATGTATTGTCGCGACGGGACAGAATAACTTCGACTTCAAGAGCTTTCGCTATTTCGATGCGACGCGCACAACCGAAGTCACCGACAGCCATGGATTCGTCACCAAGTACCATTGGCTTCCAACCGGTCAAGTTTGGCAACAGGTTGCTCCCAGTGGCGCGACGACTTTTACCCGTTACGACGAGTTCGGACGGATCACCGAATCGGTCGACGCCGTTGGCGGAGTCGAAACGAACGAGTACGATGACGTCGGTAACCTTGCCAGTTCCGCCAATGCCTTGGGGCAAGTCACCGCGTACACTCACAACGATCGGCGACAGATCACTTCGGTCACACTGCCCAACGGAGCGTTGATTGAGCGTCGATATGATCAACAAGGGCGCATCATCGCGGTCGAAGGGCCCTGCGAATCGTCTGGACAGTTTCGTTGGAACCGAAGCGGCGACCTGGAAAGCTTCACCAATGCTCGCGGTGAACAGCAACACTTCCAATACAATGCCTTCGGTGATGTGATCCGCACCGAAGATTGCGACGGAACGATCGTCCGATTTGAATATGACGCCTTTGGAAAAAAGACCAAACGGATCAATCACATTGGCGTCGAAACCGAACTCGCCTATGACGCGATGTTTCGGTTGACTCAGATCAGCGATTCGAACGGCAAGACCACTCGCTTTCGATACGATCGGGCCGGCAATCGAATTCGTGAATCTGGATCAGACGGCTTCGTGCGTACCCATACCTACGGCACTTGCGGTCGCTTGACCGAAACGGTGGAACCAGACGGTCGCCGCTTGCGATACCAGTGGGATACCGAGCCGGGACGCTTGCTGAGTCTTTCACTGAACGGTGATCAGACCTATCGCTATGAATATGACTCCGATGGACGGACTCGCCGCGAAATCAGCTATGACGGACGGACCTTAACTTTCGAACGCGATCCTGCCGGTTTGATCCGTTCGGTGACCAACGGTGCCGGTGAAATCACCCAGTTCGATCGAGATATTGCGGGGCAAATCACCCGGATTACTAATGCCGATGGCGCGATCAAGGAGTACCAGTACGACGCGTTGAACTTGATGGTGGCTGCCGTCAACGAGGCGAGTGAAGTTGAATTCGAACGCGATCAGCTCGGACGAATCGTTGTCGAATCTCAAAACGGCGTCGCGGTAACCAGCACGTACGACGGTTTCGGAATTCGCACGTCGCTGAAATCGGACATTGGGTTGGATGTCGTCTATGAATATCAATCGGCGCTAACTCCTAAGTCGGTCACGGTCAATGGAACATCGACCTTCAGATTCGAACACGATTACGCGGGCCGCGAGCAACGACGGGTCCGTGATGATAGTTTCGAAATGCAACTCATTTACGGTGATGCCGGGCAACTGACCGAACAATGGGTCGGCCGCAACAATGCTCAGCCCGGCGCGCCCGAGCGGTTGCAATTGTCCGATACCGTCATGGCCCACCGACGGTATTCGTATGACGATGCCGGAGAGTTGGCTCGCGTCGAGGATGCTCGTTTTGGCACTTCGGAATATCGATACGATGAAGCCGGGCGATTAACTGAACAACGTCGCGAGAGCGAGACGTTCGAGCAATTTAGCTATGACGCACGGGGGACACGATCACGGTGGGCCATAGCCGGAGCAAAGACGCAAGCCGATGGTCAGTTCGGTGTCGAAGTCGGCTTGGCCAATCAAGTGCTAACGCAAGATGATGCCGAATTCGTCTATGACTCCGATGGTCGTTTAACTCACAAGATTGTTCATCGTGGTACCGATAGCGAACAGACTTGGGACTACCACTGGGACAGCGAAGGCTTCTTAACGTCCGTTGTTCTGCCGACAGGGCAGGAATGGTTCTACGACTACGATGCCCTCGGACGGCGCGTTTGCAAACGCGGCCCCGATGTACAATTGCGGTACATCTGGGACGATCACTTCATCCTTCACGAGCTCCGCGAAGAATCAACCCAAGGCACAGACGCCGCGCAGACAATTGAAACATGGGTTTATGAGCCTGACGGACTACGACCGATCGCAACCGTCCAAAGTGGCGAATGTTTTGGCGTGATCACCGACCAAGTCGGC
The DNA here is from genome assembly GCF_008312935.1 of Roseiconus lacunae. Taxonomy (NCBI): domain Bacteria; kingdom Pseudomonadati; phylum Planctomycetota; class Planctomycetia; order Pirellulales; family Pirellulaceae; genus Roseiconus; species Roseiconus lacunae. The sequence goes on from NZ_VSZO01000079.1 coordinate 52,925, forward strand.
GCCCCACGCGAGCTAATTGATGCCGATGGTAAAGTCGTTTGGTCCGCACGATACCTGGCGTGGGGCAAACTCGACGAGCAAACGATCGCGACGGAGGGCGTCGGGTGTGATTTGCGTTTCCCCGGGCAATGGTTTGACCCCGAATCAGGCTTACATTACAACCGCTTTCGGTATTACAGCCCGGACACCGCGACTTACATCTCTCGCGATCCGATTCGATTGGATGGCGGACTGCTGGAATACGCTTACGTACCCAATCCGTGCTTGTGGATCGACTTCTTTGGGCTCGACGCGGCAGGTGTCAAATCTGGCCCCGAAAATGAAACCGTCTATGTGGTCCGGGAGGGCAACAAGCCGGACGGCGATGTGCTATACGTCGGGATCACCAAGCAAGATGTCTCCGATCGTCAGTCGCAGCACCGCCAAGATCCGTCGCGGAAAAACTGGGTTTTGATGCCGCTAACGGATACCGAGGGAAATGAAATTCGGGTACGTCACGGAGTCGCGAAGGGAATTGAACAAGGATTGATCGATCACTATGGTATCCAGAACCCCGGGCCGACTCAGGGACTGAAGAAGGGGCCGTTGGTGAACGAAATCAACAGCATGTCGCCCAACCGAGATTCGAAGGTTCGAAAACCACGGATGAAGGCTGGCAAGCCGTACGTTGATGAGTTCCTCGAAAACGAAAAGACAAGCGACAAACGCGGACAGTGCACCAAGTAGGTAGGAAGAGATGGCAGACAAAGCATGGACGAACGTCAAGAAAGGCAAGCAGGTAATTCAAACGAGCGACGCATCGAAGCGATTGACGGAGGAGTTTCTTTCGAATTTCTCCGTCGAGTACAACTCATCGGAATTGCACCGTTTGCCTCGGCTCGACGAATTATTGCTCAGTCTGCAAATGGTCCTTGGGGCCGCACCGGAGCGGTATTGTGAAGAAGGCGACGAAAAAGATCTCGTTTCGATCGTGACTAAAACGAAATAGCATTCGCCCAAATTTTGAACGAAGGATCATTCAATAGGAGCCTCCGATGGGATGGTTATCAACTAACACAAATGCGGCCGGTGACGGCAGTGACCAATCACTGTTCTATAGCGACAGTGGACTCGACGCCTGTTCCGATTATTTGGGAAAATTGGCAGAGCTTTATCGTGACGAGTTCGATCGACGGCCGACGCTGAACGAGATTTTCTATCATGTCGAAACCGGATTAAACGAGCGACTCGACGAATTGGTCGCCGATTCGATCGACTCGGTATCGTCGCTCACGGCCAAAACAAAAAAACGCCCGGCCAAACCGAAAGCGGTACTCGGTGATATCGTCGCGATTCCGTTGGCCCGCCATGTGTTTGTTTACGGTCGGGTTGTCGAAGTCTTGAAGCGAGATGATGTCGTGGTCGAATTATTCGATCTCGTCACTTCGACGCCGGCAAACATCGTTAGAGTCGTCGAGGCTTCCGCTCTCGCTCAGTTTCGACTTGAGCAAACCGGGGTGCACTGGCAGCATTGGAAGGTGATTGGGAATCAATCCGTCGCCGATGATTATGTTGTCAAAAAGGTCGCCTACAGCTTGCCTTGCTTCGTCGCCGAAATCGAATTTACGGAGTGCTTGCAAAAAGCAGGTCAGCTTCCCGAATCGTTCCGGCTTTATGCGGATGTCAATGCGTCGCATCCCAAGCTACGCGAAGACGAACTGGCATCGCTTGCGACAATCATGCAGTTCTTGCAAGACAAATCGCTGTTGACCGATGAAGGTATCGCCGAGCTTGAATCCGGAAAACTTCCCAATGACTTTTCGCTGCATTCGGGGTTGCTAACCGAGGCCGGGAATCAGTTCTACGAAAAGGTCTTTAAAAAAGACTATCAATCAGGTTACTTCTTGACCGACACAGCGACTAAGATCGAACAATTCTGGAGCGAGAACCAGTAGCGACGGTGTCGACCGGCGAGCAATTTTCTCTTCGAATTAGATACGGCCTTTCGAGCAGATTTTGCATCGTAGTTTGCTCTTACCGCTGCAAGTACTGCATTTCTTTTTCTTGACGACGGTGCCGATAATGTCTCCGGCAATCGCGGATCGAGCGATCACGTCCTTCGTTCGGTAGCTCTGCATTCCTCCGGTGCAGGAAGGGCAGTCACAGAGTCCCGTTCCGCCACAGGCGAGACACCAAGAGTTTTTGATCAGCAACGACTCGCTCGGCGCCGATCCGTCCGCCACTTCGCTGAATAGTTTCCCACCGCGTCGGGTTTCCCAGATGAAAACAGGGACAACTGAATCTTCGACGTTAATCTGTCGGCGCGAATCGTTCTCATCAGGCGTTTTTAATGATGTCGTTCTGACATGGCGATTAAACCAACCGCGAATGATTCTGGCACCAAATGCCTGACCACCTTTGTCGAGTGAATTGGACGGAAGTCCGAATACCATTCCATGAACGACGTTGTTGTCATCAACAAGTGGACCCCCACGGTTTCCGTTGGTCGTATCGTGACTGACAACCTGAATACCGTTGGGCGTCGGCGATGACATGACTTTCCCTTCATATTGTTGAACGCCCTCGGCGACCATTTGCTGCCCTGGTTTGTAACCGTAAAGCTTCAGTTCGGAATCGACCTTCGGCGTGTCATCGGCGATCAGCAGTGGCTCGGCATCTAATCCCGGTACGTGCAACGCCATCAAAGTTGCATTTGCAGTTCCACTTGCCGGACGCACCACGCGAAAATTGGTGAAGACGGTTGAAGCTCCGCCTCCGCTATAAGACTGCAAGCGATTGACATAACCGTAGGTCGATTCGAGCAGACAGGATTTGCAAAGAAGTGATTTGAATGCACCTTGTTGCGTTGTACCAACGGTGACAATCAAGTTCGCCGAACGCTCATAGTCCTTCAGTAGCTGTTGTGATGTGACGACGATGCCCGGTGCGACGACAAAACCCGTTCCGATCGCCATCAGCTCCGAATAAACACTTGGTGCCTCGAGCCCTTCTATTTTTCGACTCGCCGCGCCGGCCTCAAGTGGTAGCTCAAAATCCAGCATGTAATAAAAGGAATTGTCTAGTCGTGGCTTGGTCGTACTGACATTCGCAGAAGCAAGTGATGTGAGCAACTCGCTTCTTAGTCTTGGTGCGAGTTCGAAAAGACTGATCTGTTCGGTATCACCTTGCGCGACCAATTGAGCATTGTGTTCAAGGATCGGCGAAACGACTCCGGAATGACGAATCGCATCTGTAAACGACGCAGCAGCTTGGTTTCCGCCACGATCCTTCAGGGCCACCACACCCAAGTTGTTGTAAGCCGATGCTAGCGTCATTGAATGACGCCCCGGTAGGTGCTCTTGTTGATTCTCGATTCGCTCAATCGATTGTTGTAGCAGGCGTTTAGCAAACACGTTGTCATTCTCGCCTTCGGAAATTCCGGCGGCAGCCCAAACCCCGGCGTATGGGCTTTCCGGGATGACTTTGTGTATCTCCAGCAACAAGCGACTGACCGCTCCCGGGCGTTGCACCATTCCCTCAAGGTGCTGTCGAATCATTTGGAATTGCTTTGCATCTTGGCGATTGAACCAGATTTCATACGCTTGGTATCGAGATTGCTCCGTCAACTTATCCAGTCCGACAACCAGCGGTGCAGGGCGCCCGTTGATCTTTAACGTCACTTGATCCGAGTCGATTTCAACCAAATCAGCGTCGATCTGCGAGCCGGTTGTGCTTGTCCAGGAATGTTCTTGTGCGTGGGAGGGTGCCCAGAAGGCAAAGATGCTACCGAGGCATATCAAATTTGAGACAATTCGGCGAATAAGCATGGAACAAATCTTTGCGTTGATGGACTAACGTCACCCGTCTATTGGCGGGTGCCAGGGTAATCTTAGAGGTCTGCGGGGTTCGTTTCAATCCTTTTCAAAACCCACGACGCGATTACACGTGTTAATCTTGAGGTTTCGTGTCCCCGATGCTTCTCAAAACCTGTTGACGGACTTGACGGGTGTTTCGCCGCAAGCATCCAGCCCTGACCAACGTTTTCGAATCGCTCCGTCACTTGCTTTGTGGCGGTCTTCGATTGGGACCGACCGATCACCTTGGCATGTTGATTGCCGGAATTCTGGTTTCACCCTTCGTAGCCTTGCGGCAAATGTTTCGGGCTGGGGAGAAACGATTGAATTGGACCGGTGGCCTGACCCGGCTAATGCCGCAATAGCGATACCGCTGCGGCAATGTCGCAGGCAAGTTTTTGGGCAGACGGGAGCGAGGCATTGGCCTGGTTGGTGAACGATTTTCCGAAGCTGATTCTAATCGCTTGCCGGCACTGCGGTTCGGTACGCCCCAAGGCTTGCAGGACATGGCTGGGTTTTGCCGCCGAAGTCGCGCACGCAGCCTGACGACTAAACGCGTAGCCGCGAAGTTCCTGGATCAGCTCTTTAGATTCGACACCCGGAAACGACACATTGCTGATCGAAGGCAAACGCTTTGTCTGATCGCTTAAAACTACGACATCGGGGTGCAACGCTTTCAACTTGAGTTCGAAATCACGTTGATAGTCCCCCAAGGCTTCGGCGTGCTGCATTTGCTCTGCCATCGTGATTTCGCAAGCCTTGCCGAATCCGACGATGGCGGCAACGTTCTCGGTACCGCTTCGCAGCCCATGTTCTTGGCCTCCGCCGACAATCAACGGCGATAGTTCTTGCCGGGAAAGCCCGCCTCGAATGAACAACGCTCCGATGCCTTTGGGACCGTAAATCTTATGAGCCGAAAATGCGAGTAAATCAACCTGGCTGGCGCGGACATCGACGTTCGCTTTCCCAACAGATTGAGTCGCATCGGTCATCAATAAGGATCCCGATCGATGGGCGATCGATGCGAGTTCGTTGATCGGGTAGAGCGTTCCGGTTTCGTTGTTAGCGTGCATCACTGACAGCATCGTGCTCGCATTCGCCGCCATCGATTCTTCGACTTGATCAAGATCTAAGCACCCATCGCTATCGACGGGCAAATACTCGGTCGTGGACAACCGCCATTCTTCAAGCTGTCGACACGTCTGCAACACGGCGGAATGTTCGACCGTTGTCGTCGCCAAGCGATGATGTTTCGATCGATTTGACAAAACGATCCCTTTGATAGCCAGATTGATGGCTTCGGTCGCACTGGATGTAAAGACGATTTCGTTTGGCGACGCATTGATCAGCATCGCGACTTGGACACGTGCCCGTTCGATGGCATCCCTTGCGTCCCATCCCAAACGATGATCCAGGCTATTGGGGTTTCCAAATTGTTCCACGAAAAATGGATGCATGGTATCGACAACGCGCCGATCAACGGGGGTTGTCGCTGCGTAATCCAAGTAAACAGGGGCCGATTGTTGGGACATCTCCGTGCCTAACCTTTGATTCGCATTATCAGCCACAAGATGATCGTGATCCCCAGTGAGATCATGATCGGCATCGTCGGGCTCGTTATCGCAAGTGTGCCGAGGGGCAGTGCCGTCGCGACGAGTAAAGTGCCAGCTAAGATTCGAAAGCAGTCTCGACTTCCTGATTGACGAATCTGATTTTTGATGTTTGTGTAGTCCTCGTCATTCTCACAGGAATCGATCGCCACCAAAGAATCCTTCACCAGCATGAGCATCGATTCAGCGGTCTCGTTCGGAACGTTCGGATTCGTCTCGATCGAATCACACAATACCGTCACTTCGAAACGTTCCGACTGGTGAGAATTTGCCAGTGATTGCAGCCAGCGATGGAGTAACAAACAGTCATAAGACAAGTGAACCCCCACGGCAACGATGATCAAGTTCCAGGCAAGTAACGCATGCCAGGACGAGGCGATCACCGCAACGATTGGCACCGTGAAAAATAAAATGACGATCACCACGACAAGATTGCGATGACGACGGGAACGTTGTTCAATCGTCGTGAGCATCTCGCGGATAGCATCGGTCAGAGAACAAGACGCGTCAGGTGATCCATATTGCACATTCCCTGACACTTGAACGTTGGACATCGGCGTTTGTAGTTGGGCGGGTTGGCGGAAAGTTGATCGTGGTTAGAAACTGCGAAGCGATCAATGAAATGATGGGGAGTTCGTCTTGGTGAACAACGAAGGTCGGTTGAGTCGTGGTTGGGAATTGTCTCGCCGATTTTACCGGCGGCCAACGTCTTGCTGGCAAGGATGGATTTGGGCGGTCGCTAATAGGGTGTTGGTTAGTTTGGGGAAGACGACGAAGAATTTCGAAACGACGCGACGAGCAGGAATGCCGATCGAATTTGATCGAGCGCCCATTGCACTTCGCGGGATGTTTTGTCCAGCGGCAACTCGTTTAATTGTGACCGACTTTGTGCGGAATCGTCACCGTGGTCGGTGTAACGTAGTTGCCCATTGCTGATCATTTCGTGTATCTCGTTTGTCAGCTGCGAAATCGTTCGAGTCCCGTCCAAGCGTTCGGCGATACAGCGACAAAAGGCATCGAGTTGGACGACTTCGTGTTTTTGGTTGGTCACATATCCGAGGGTCTTCGCTTGGTATCGTGTCAAGTCAGTGACTGCGGGGCGATCGTTGAGCACTGTTTCGAAAGTGGGCGGTGCCGAGTGGACCACGACGGCGCGTGACGCGAAACATCGGATCAGATGTTCGCCCAATTGCATCGATCGGCGTTGACGCTGCGGTTCGTCTGTCGGGTCGATCGAAGCAAGCCGCATCGCTTCGTGAGTAAGCTGATCAAACGGAATCCAGACAGGCCAAGCTCTCGACATCAATACATGTGCCGCCTTGATCATAGGGTTCGATGAATTCACTGCGATTCCGGATGCGGCAAACCTTTCCACAACGCCCTCGGCTAGATCAACCGAAGATGATTCGGGGGCCAGTGGAGAAGCAAAATGCAGAGTTCGGCAGTACTTCGGATTCAAAGTGCGATCCAACGCATGCTCGCGATGACACAACAATGTTTGCCGGAACGTTCGGTTTCGCAAAAAGTCCATGTATTGTTCAATCTGAATTAAATCTTGTGAGAGACGTTGCAACGTTTCATCGATATCTTTGTTGAAATTGCATGACGCCATCGATGCAAGATCGCATTCGGACAAGTATTGCAATCCGTGTGACTCGGCCCGGTCGACAAACTCATGAAACAACGTTGGCTCATTGATCCCCGCTAAAAGATCGTGGTAGAGATACGAATCGTCAGACTGTTCGCACCATTCGAGCTCTTGTTGTAAGTAGGCTCCGTAGGGATTGCCTTCTGTGGGAACGGAATGGCTCAAGAACTTAAGCAATCCACGCGCCTGCTCGATTTGTTCTCTCGGCTCTGAAAACTGGCGAGTGTGATACGTCAGCATGCTGCGAATCATGCCACGCATATGCCAGCCGGGGTACGTGTTGAAGCTGATATAAGCGACTCCATGGGGGCGAAGGAGTGCCTTGCACAAACGAAAAACATGTTCTTGGACTTCCGTCGGGATCCAACTGAAGACGCCGTGAGCGATGATGTAGTCAAAGGTCCCAAAGGATGCATCGACATCCAATATATTTGCTTGCCGCAATTCGATGTTTGAAAGCGATAGCTGATCGAGCGATTGTTGGCCGTCGCAAAGTTCTCGTGCTGAAAGATCGATTCCGACGAATTGACTGGCAGAATAAGTTTGAGCGAGTGGAAGCAGATTGCCACCGGCCGCACATCCAAGTTCCAGCACTCGTGACCGATCGATACGAGTCGGATCGAGTCCAAACAGTTTGGCCATCACGGCAAGTCGATCAGGATGGCTCTGCGCGAACGGCCAGCTTTGATAGGGGACGACATCGTAGGCGGTCTCATTGGTGTCGTTTTTTGAGGATGCTGACATCGATCGGATTATAGAGGACTTGGTTCGCCAGGATTCGCAACCAGTACTTCACGTTTACCACCTGCCGGACCGGGGACACGCGTCACGTTCCACCCGCCTGCCTCGAGCGCGTCACGCACCGGACGACTGCAACTATAGGTCGTCAAGCTTCCGCCTGAATCGATCAGGGATCGCATGTGTTTAAAACAATCCGGTGTCCACAATTCGGGGGCGTTTTCCGGACAAAAGGGATCAAAATAGATGGCGTCGAATGGTCGTGTATCCTCCGGTTTCCAACGCAGCACATCGACAATTTCGATCCGCACACGACGCTTCGAATCGAAGGTCCACGGGTAGCTTCCGGGGGCCACGGCGGTCGATAGCGAGTCTCTGTAGGCTAAGAAACGATCGACCAAAACGTGGTGCTTCGTCCATTGATAGGGACGTAACATTCGAACGATCGATGCAGACACCCAGTCGGTTTCCAACGCCACATACTCGAGTTCGCAATCATGATCGATCGCATGGGAAAGCGTCGCGATTAATCCCATCGCGGTGCCGAGCCCGACTTCCAAAACCCGTGTTGGTCGACGATGACGGAGTCTATCTAAGACGCCACTGTTTTTGATGTAAACATGCTCGGTTTCGCTCAATGCCCCGCAACCGCTATGGAATGAGTCTGATGTGCCGGTTCGGACCAGCGTTCGACTGCCATCATCGGTGACTTGAATTTTTAAGTCGGCGCGATCAGAGTCAAAAGTGTCGCGAACGGGGATCGGCATGAGCAAGCGGTCGGAATGAAATCGTGAAACAGCAGTGAAATCGGCCTCATTCTAGCGGATAAACTGAGATCCGGCACCGATCGAAATGATTGGTGGTTCGATCTGTCATCTGGTAAAGTAGGAACAGTCACCTCGATTCACCAATCATGAGCAGTGGTAATCATGAGCAATGGTGTGGGCACTGATCGAATGCCATCGAAAGAAAGTGATCTCGTTTCAGGCGTTGCCGACTCGCGAAGTGAACTTGAGCGTCATCTTCACCGAATGGATGTCTTCAAGGTCAGCTTGCGGAACTCGTTTGGGTTGGATTTACGCACCCTGCGGCACCGCACGATGACGTCTGTCGGAATTTCGCAGGTGAAACCGTTTCAGTATCTGCCGGAACTGCTTCCGTTTCTCGAACCCCGCGTGAACGTTCTCGGACGCTCGCAACGCGCGGCGTTTGAGACTATCAAAGAACATGCGATCGAATCGTTCTGGAAGCTCTATGCGGACTTCCTCCCACTCACAACGATGGTGGCCAAAGACTCTGGATTAAGCCAGTTCAACACAGAATCAAGCATCGATGGCGATTGCCTGAGTGTTTATCTTGCTCGCGCGATTTTGTTGTTTGATTCTTCACGCGGCACCAAGTTTATCACTTACCTCGACAAGTGCCTGCGAGAAGCCGTCAAGAACATTCGCGGCGAACGGTTGGCTAGGCAACTATCGATTCCGGTGTCGGCGGGGCGAATGGTTCACCAAATCACCTGGCTATTACAGCAAGCCGAATTCGAATGTAGACGAAGACTTTCGGCGGCCGAAAGCGATGGTTTGGTGATCGCGTTTTTGACCGAACAACGGGCAAGGTTTAGCGAAGCGACGATGCAACGCGTCGCCTTCGCGATCCGACAAGGCAGAACCGTACAATCGATCGAACGATGTCGGCCTTGGCTGGATCCGGCTCACGATGCTCGCCGCCCCGATAACGCGGGCAACGATTGCTACGTCGAGGAAGCGGAGGAGCACGAACGGCAGCTTCACGAAATTGATGAGGCAATCGCGCGGGCCCGGTTCACGGCATCGGAACGAGCGATCGTACTTCATCGGCTTGACCTGCCCCATGACGCGAATTGTTTGGAACAGCTTTCCGACAAGATCACGTCGGCAACCCTTCGCAAGCGTTCGACGCGGTTGCTGTTGCGACTAGTCGCTGCCCGGTTTGCACCACAGGCCCCTCATTTCGGTTGGCTGGTCGAGACGTCTCCAGCTGCGGCGCGACAACCGCTTCGGCAGGTGATCGAAGCGATCGCAAGACGCGACCATCCCACTGATTCGGTCGCGCCGCAACAATTCGTCTCTGACTTGTTGAATTCGATGGCGATCAGCGATTCGATCTACCGCATCACCATTTCTGAACGCGGTCATCTTGAACGGTACTTGCTGCCCGATACGGCGGTCGCCGCAGGATCGGACCGATCGGTGGCTGCCTCCGAGCGACGAAGGCTATCCACGTTACTGTTTGGCAAACTGAAGGCAGCATTGATTGAGCAGGAGCGGCACGGGTTTCCTCTTCGCTCGGATTAGTCCGATTGGGTGAATTCGCCCGGAAAACCGCCCCCTCCGTTGGTCGGTGGGCGTCGAATGGTGAGGGTGATGCGACTGGAAAATGCTTCCTAGCGACAAAAACCGCAGCTTTCATTGGTCAACCGTGACGGACCGACTAGAATTCAAGGTGGAGCTTTGCTTCCTGGACACCCCGTACGTGGGCTAGCGGTGTGCGGAGTGCCACCGAAACACCTTCCTTCTCTTCATTCGACGCCGAATTCGTCAATCATGATGTATCGCGCCAAAGTCCTGCTGGGCTGTTGCTTCTTCCTCTCCAGCACCCTCGCGGTCCCCTCGATCAATACCGGCCGAGCCGACGAATTAATGTCGTCTTCGGCGGCCACTCGCCTGGGGCTCGAGCAAGCCTGGCGGCGACAATTGCGTGTCGCCAATGGTGCGCAGTCGATCGTTGATTTCCAAATCTACATCAGTAAATCAGAACCTCGCGAATACATTGAGGTGGTCGGTGTTGCCGAGGGGGACAACGACGCGCCGGTGTATTTTCGGATCGCGACGGACCAAATCGGTAGCAACGGAGAAGCGATCGGGAAAAAAGAAGCGGAGCGGCTTGCGGGGCGCGAAGTGGTCCGAATGACTCGCCGCTTGCCTCAAAAACCCACGATCCGATCGACTACGGTTCCCAAGGTTTTTCTTTACACGCTTTCCAGCAATGGCACGGTCGATTGCCGTGATGCTGAATCTGGTAAACCAGTTTGGGTCTCACAAGTCGGCAATTCTGATCTCGGATACGGTCGATTGGGGATCGACGACCAACTGGTTACTGTTACCAATGGCGGCAACATCATTTTGCTGGACGCCAAAGACGGCTATGAGATTGATCAAAAGCCAACCGTCGACGTCCCACTTCACGGTGCTATTCACTGTGGCGGCTTTGTGATCGTGCCCACGATTCGTAACGGGATGGAAGGCTACCGTTTAGACGATTTGGCCGCGAGGGAGCCCACATCGCGGTACATGCAAACAGTCGAAGGGTTGGCGATTGATACGCCTGCCAAGTCGCCGACGTCGCCGACCGTTTCTTGGGGAACCGACGCCGGGTTTGTTTACTTCATGGATGTCACCAGCACACCCTCGGTCACGTTTCGATTGAATACCGTCGGTATCGTGACCGGTCGCCCCGCGACAGCCGTGGGGGATCGGTTTTTCTTCGGCAGTGAAGGCGGACAAGCTTACTCTGTGAAGGCGACGCGATTGGGGCATGTGTTGTGGAGCCAGCCACTTGGCGAGCCGTTCTACGACACGCCATTTTTGATGGAATCGAAAGTGTTCCTGAATTCCGCTTACGGCAACCTGTTCGCGTTGGATGAGCAAACGGGGGCTCCGGTATGGGAAACCCCGACGGCTAGCGTTGCTGAAATATTGGGTGGGCTTTCGGGAAGCCTCTTTGTCCGATTGATGAGTGGCCATTTCGCTACGGTTGATTTGAAAGATGGTCGTATAAGTCATGTGCTACCGATTTCGAAGTCAGACTTTGTCGCCATCAATCGCAAAACCGATCGGTTATACCTGATCGATTCTCGCGGAGTCGCCCAGTGCATGCGTCCGGTCGGCAGCATCGCGCCAACGATCTTGCAACCTCATGACGCCGAAGTCGAAGAAGCGGTCGAGGAAGAAAAGACGCCCACCAAACCGGAAACGACCGAACCCGGAAGCGGTCCGTTTAACGATCCCTTCGGTGGAGGTGGAAACGATCCATTTGGCGCCGGCGGGAATTCCGGTGGAGGTGACGCGAATCCCTTCGGCGGCGGCGATGCCGGAGGTGCAGAGACGATGGATGATCCCTTCGGCGCTCCGGCAGGTGGCGGCGGTGACCCGTTCGGCGAAAATCCGTTTGGTTGATCGCACTTTTGGCTGATCGCACTTCGTTCTTCGTCTAGCGTTGAGCGAGCTGCGAGTGACAGGATTGGGAACAACACGCGCATAAAAAACCCCTTCGTCGTGACCGGCGAAGGGGTTTTGTTTGATTATTGTCGCCGGGATATTGTCGACGCCGGCGAATCTACTCAGTCCGCCGATTCTTGTTCGTTCCAGGCTTCGTCAAATTCAACCGCGTCGTCTTCTTCGCAGCAATCGAGTCCCAGCGTTTCGATCTGATCGTCGCTGAGTTTGTAGTAACCGAGTTCCTTGATGACTTCTAGGACTTCGCTGCAGGTCGGGAACATACGTCCGCTACGACGTTTATAGTCGTCCATCGCCCGCATGAATTCGATTTCAGGGTTGGAGTAATCGCGTTCGCAGGTCGTCGGATCAATATGACGACGGCGTTGCTTTTTTCGGCGTGGATTGGTCATCGCGCCGACGTCGGTTGCATTCGGGTCCCCGCTACGTCGCTCGGAGTCCGGTCGACGGCGGTCAATGGTCACGATCTCGTCCGAGGTGCTATTGACTGTTTGATTCGAGTCAGCGGTCGAGGGCATGCAAGTGTTCCTTGTGATTCATTCAAACCATCTGGCCCCGTGCGGTTACCAAGATCGGCGTGGTCAGTGAAACCGGTCTGGTAAGGTTTAGCGATGGTTTGTGCTGGTTGGCGGATGAACGCTGGGCCACAAAAAGTTAGCACGCGGATTAGGTAAGAAACTCCGATTGGCGATGGTTTTCGGTCTAAAGAAAGCTTGATGGTTGTGAAAAAGGTCCGCTCCTATCGATTGTGCCGGGACTGACGCGGTTTAGACATCGCCGGCAAACTTTGCGCAAGCATGATTCCCGCCCAGGAACGCTAGCAGATTGCCTGAAATGGTCCCACATGAATCAAGATCCGAGCCTGGAAGAAAGGTCTGCCCGGATAGCGCAACAGAACCGGAGTTGGCTTCGTGCGGCTGAACTGAAGTCCAAACCGGAAAGCGGTGTTCACTCACTAGAACGCAAGCGGCTCTGGCATTTGCCCCTGGTAGCGACGGTCAGCGAATTGCCGGTACCAACGGGCCGCCATTTTCAGTAATTCAGGATCCGTAGACGCTTGAGCCGCACTATCAATTCGACGTGAGAATTGGTGCAACGTTTCTCCGGGAAGACGCGTCAACGAGAACTTACGTACCTGTCGATCGACCTTGGCAAGCATCAGTCGGCTTTCATATTCCATTGGATCACCGCTGGCGAGAGCACGGCGTCGATACCGCAGCCAGAGCAGGATCACGACCATACAGAACAACGGCAGCTGAGCGATTTGAAAAATAAACGTCAGCGAGTCTGAGGTACGAAACGACAATACCCATCCGATCAAGCGCCCCAGTGCGGACTGGTCGTCTTCGTCGTTTAAAAAAGCGTCCGCCGAACCATCACCATCACCGACCAAGGAAACGTTGTCGTTGAGTGTTCGGTAGCGTCTTCCGACCGTTGCTTCGACCGGGAACCAACGCCCGCTGATTGCGTCATAAGCTTCCACCCATGCATGAGCGTCACGATTGCGGGCCACGTAGAATTCGCCGCTTTCACTGAGTTCATTGGCAACGTATCCGGTGACATAACGTGTTGGGACACCGACGGATCGCAACATCATCGCCGCCCCGGTTGCAAAATACTCGCAGTGTGCGGGGTGTTGTGTTTCCAGAAAGTGAACAACGGGATCGATCTCACGTGGGGCCGGGTGGCGATTGAGTGAGTAGCGGAAGTTCTTTTGAAAATGTTCTTCGATCGCTTTGGCTTTCGACTTGGGAGTCAAACGCCCATCGCAAACCGAAAAAGCAATCTCCTCGATGACCGGTCGAATCGACGGTGGGATTTGCATCATGATTTCTTTGCGGATCGGCGACAGTTGTTCCTGAGGTGGCCGTTCGCCGATTCCTAGCACGTAGGGCATTTGCGTATCGACGCCTTGAGCCACCGAATCGTGATGCGTTAGGGAGACGCCGAAAACAGAAGCCTCGATCCATTCGGTCGAAAGCGAAGAAAATACAAATTGGCCTTTCAACGGAACGTTATAGATCTCGACCGTTCCGATAATGTCTTCGTCGAGGTTTTTCCGTACGGGAAAACGACGACGATCCGGATCGTCCGCGCCGACTCGAACCTGAATTTCGGCCGGGGTTTCTGGGTCAAGAAAGCGAGGTTGAATCGATTCGACACCGACACGATCGAACCCGTACGCTCGGTCGGACATCGGCGACCAAGCTCCTTCGCGGTACGTGTCGAACACCGTCCCACGCAGGTACCCCGGCGCGTTCTCGGCGATCGCACGCAACGCAACCTCGGTCGGCTCTCCCATCATGTGGCGACGAATCTGTCCGAGTCGGCTACCACGGACATAACGTGAGCTACCGATCATGCTTCCGCCGGCAACTTTCTCCAACGAGTCGCTTAATCGATCCAGAAAGTCGATCCTGAATCCCGGTACCATAATATTGGCGAGGTGCCCGGCTGCGGTTGTCGACATCAAGAGCAGGGAAAACGCCAACACATAAAACAGCATTGGCCCGCGTACGTCACCGGAATTTGTCGACACCGTTGATGTGGGCAACGGAGCCTTGGCTTTATCATTCAGTCCCCAAACAAAACGTTGTTCGCGTGATTGCAATCGTTGTCGAAAGACCTTTTGGCGACGACGAATGGCGGTGTACAGTTGCCAGCGGCCGAGGATATGTTCCGATCCGATGACATAGCCGACCAGGGTTGCCAATGCCGCGACCAATTGACCGTTGATCGTATGGCTGACACCACCGCCGGTGACGGCCATTAACATCGCGATCAAACCAAAGGCCAGCATCGACGGATGACCGTGATAGGGGTACAGCGCCCAAAGGGCAAACGAAACGAACAGGGCACCGTGGGCGACCGCATCGACGATCATCGCCACAAAGTTCAAATTCGCTGATACATGAGCGTCGACGCGGGTCAGGATTCCGAACAATGTGATCAGCACCAACAAGATCGGTGCCGAGATCGCACGGATTAGCCGAAATCGTTTTTTGCGTTGCTGTCCTGGGTCGGGCCGCTTACCGGCGGAATTGTTCTTAATCGAAGCTGCGTCAGCCACTGAAACAACCTCACGTGTGATCGCTTCATAACCGCCCATCAATTGGACAATCGCGATCACCAACAATGCGGCACAGCTATAGGTCAGCAGCGTCAATCCGATCGTATTAAAAGTCGATCCGACAAAGATGGATTCCAGAAGCAACAAAATAGGCAGCACCCAGATCCGCCACCGTTGAACTCGAATATCGTCTGCCGAAATCATCTCTTTGCGACGATGGATCGCTTTGGACGTCATGACTTCAACTTGGCGTTAGAGGTATCCGCGTTCTGTTCCGGCATCGTTTCGATCTGCAAGTACTTGGCCGACGAAGGGAGCTGGCTTGCCAATTCGGACCGTTCAGGACTATTCAAATCAATCAGCGAAAGGATCAGTACCGGCTGGCGACGGCTTGCTTCGAGGACTTCAATGATTTCCTTCTCAGCCCGATGCGGTTCGATCGGTTCTGCCGCCGCCAGGCGGACCAGCATCGAATCGGAAGGCTCGATCGCCGATCGATTTCCATGGAATCCGTCTGGATCGGGTTGATCGGTCACGTGCAGAGCGAGTTGTACCCGGCGACTAGTAATTTCATTGATCGCCGTGGTCGCGATCGACATTAATCGTTCGAATTGCTGTGCGTGAGCGCTTAATTCGCCGGGCGATGCGTGTCGCGACTGCGCGGGTGGTTGCGACGTGTCGACGATCAGTGTGACCGACTGAATCGATGGCGATTGATACTCACGAACGATCGGACGGCCGAGCCTCGCCCAAGACGCAAAATCCCAGCGACGTACCGGAACGCCCACTTGATATTCACGATTGCCGATATATTCGACGGGTGCCCCGGCGACAAGTTGCTGCGTCCAATCGCCGATCTCGGCAAGCATCAATCGTGACGTCGGGTCATCATTTGGGTTCGCGGGAACCGGTGTAATCGCGATTTGCGTCTGGCAAGGAATCTCGGTTCGGCTGTGATAAAGGTGAAACGGAAACGATGACGAAACACGAAACGGTGGCAATTGATGGATGCCACGGGTGTCAAAACGCATCGAACCATGCCATTGGATCTGTCCGCCGCTGCGAAGGATCTGGACCGATACCGGAGGTGACGCGTCCCATTGGCGTAAGATCAAAGCACGATTGATCAGTCGCAAGCCTTCGCGGTGAAATCCGACTCTAAGATTAATCGCGGGAAAGTAGCGTGGATTGGTCAAGCGAACACTGAGCGAAAACGGTTCTCCCGCGATCGCGACCCGCGGCAACGTCACACTCAATTTAAGCTTCGGTGACATCGCGCGATTGATGGCGAACCCGATCAAGAGGATTGCCAAAAACAATCCCATCATGCCGCTCCAGGGGAAACCCCAGATCACATTTAGTGTCAAGAAAATACCAAGCAACGCGAACACTGACGCGTAGGTCATGCTATTGCGAAGCGAAAGGTAGCCTCGGAATGGCGCCAGGAGAAGTTGTAAGGTGCGGCGCCCGGCCAGGCGAAGGCGGGTTTTCAAGTGTCGCCGAAAAGCGTCCGGTCCCCCGTTCCGCAGACCCGCAGAGCGAACGTCATTCGGTCGAAGGTCGTTTGGTGAATGCAGACGCTTCGCGGAGGTGTCGCCTCGATCGGCTGCTTCTTGAACGCCGTCTCTGCTCACACAAGCACCTCGGTTTGACGTAAGATTTCATCGATCACCGCCGCCGCATCATTCCACGACGCGGACACCGATCGCATCGAAACACGGTGGGCGAGGACCGCGACGGCGACCTCTTGAATGTCGTCAGGTAACACGTAGTCACGCCCCCCCAAGACCGCCCGTGCCTGTGCCGCCCTCAGCAACATTTTTGATCCTCGCGGGCTACAGCCGACACGCAAACGATTGTCTTGCCGAGTGGCGCTGACGACATCAACCAAGTAACGCGCGACTTTTGGATCAACGCTGACTTCACGTACCAAACGCTGGAGTGCGGCCAGTTCGTCGCGATGCATCACCGGTGTTAATTCGCTCGACGGATCCTTGGCCGCTTGGTCGAGTAACAACTCCACTTCACTCTCGACATCGGGATAATCCATCGACAATCGGAAAAGGAAACGGTCGAGTTGCGATTCTGGTAAGGGATAGGTGCCTTCAAACCCACTCGGGTTTTGCGTGGCGATCACGATGAAGGGTCGCTCGAGCTGATACTGAGACGAATCGATGGTCACCTGTGACTCGGCCATCGCCTCGAGCAACGCGCTTTGTGTTCGCGGTGACGCACGGTTGATTTCGTCGGCGATCAAAAGGTTACAAAAGATAGGCCCCCGACGAAAATGAAACTCACCGCTGGTCGGCTGAAAAATCGCACTCCCAAGAATATCCGAAGGCAACAAATCGGGCGTGCATTGAATCCGTTGAAACTCAAGATCGATCAGTGACGCGATTGACTTTGCCAGCGTCGTTTTCCCCACACCCGGGACGTCTTCGAGCAGCACCGAACCCTCTGCCAGAATACAGGTGAGCACCGAGTCGATCACATCCGCTTTTCCACGGATCACCGACTGCAATTTCTCACGTACCAGTTCGATTTGGTTGAGTAACAACTGGGCTGTTTCGGGATCACGTTTCGAGCCATGGTCGCTGCTTACTTGCGGCCCATTCGAAGAGGGCTGAGATTCGTTCTGACTGGCTGATTCCATTGCTTCGCTGGTTCGCGTTGTGGCGTCATCATGAGGTGGATCCGATCGCGGCGATGCCCGCTTCGCGGACGCGGGACCGTGGGGTATCTCGGCACCGGAGTGACTTTGTCGAGTGAACACGGTGGTCCTCCGTTCGAGCTGGACACGCCACCATCGTACCGCCGTGAACAGGTCACCGCGACTCGATAAAAGTTGGACGTGATCGGATTTCAGAGAAGTAAGAAAAGTTGGCTAAGTAAGATGCCAAAGCACCTCGCCTTGTCAGCCGGCGGCACTCGCCACGGGACGTTGATTGTTTTGCTCGGTCGACTGCCTTGTCCGTTTAGTCGTTCGTAATCAGGCTCGCCGCATTAACGTTGCCTCGCCAGCGGCACCGATTGTGGTTGGTCGCGGATTCGGTCGGCAGCAAACGCGAACCGCCCATCGAAATCAGGATGCGATTGGTAACGTTCACAGTCCATTTTTCGGGATCGTTTGTTTTCAATAACGGGGGACTTCTGCGTCCACCTCAAGGCTCCAGGCGTCGATACCGCCAGCCATGTTTTGTGTCTGACCGAATCCCCTGCCGCGCAGTGCCTGTGTGACTTGCATGCTGCGGCCACCGTGATGGCAATGGACCACGATTCGCGAATCGCGATGCGGTTCCAATTCCTCGATACGATCGAGAATCTCGCCCATGGGGATCAGCGTGCTGCCTTCGATCTTTGCCGTCGCGTACTCTTCGGGCTGGCGGACATCGAGCAATAGGAAGTCTTCATTCGCTTGACGTAAAGCCTTTACGGATTGGACATCAATTTCGATCGGCAATTCTTCAGACATTTTTTTATTCGGGCTCGAGAGATGGATTGGCAAGACACTGATAGTCGGCAGTTTTACAGTCGGCAATTGGAAATCGTCGTCTGGAAGATCGCCGTCGCGCCAAGACGTTCGAGTTTTTCCATCACGTCGATAATCTCGTCTCGGCGGACCATCACACGAACGCTGCGCAACGTTTCGTCTTCGAGTGTCCCGATGGTCGGTGAATTAAATCCTGGCGTGATCTTCTCGGCGTCGGCCAGTTTGGCAAGCGGGACATTGTATTCCAACAACGCGAAATCACGGGCGATCACGACACCTTCTAATCGCCGGACGACTCGGTTTGCCATTTCCACGTCACGGCAGCGATCGTTTTGGATTAACACCGTTTCGTAAGAACCGATTTCTTCCAGGACCCGCAATCGGTTGGCCGCCAACGTGCTTCCCGTTTCGACCAGGTCTACAATCGCATCGGCGACCCCCAATCCGATCATCACTTCGACGCTGCCCGAGAGCGACACCATGTGTGCGAGCGCATTGTGCTGTCCCAAGTAAGCTTTCGTGACCGACGGAAAACTTGTCGCGATACGTTTCCCATCCAACTCGTTTGCCGATTTGATCTCGCTGTCTTCGGGGATGCAGATCGCTAACCGGCAGCGGCCGACGCCCAGCCGCATCCGAGTGGAGACATTCGCGTTGGCTTCTTCGACTAAGTCGCTACCGGTGATCCCCATATCGATTGCACCTTCGGCAACGAGCGTGGGAATGTCATCGGTTCGCAGAAAAATCATGTCAATCGGCAGACCTTTGACTTTGGCAAACAGGCCGCGATTCTGGCGACGAAAATTAAGCCCCGCTTGGGCGAGAAGTTCTCCCGAAAGTTCGCTCAGTCGACCCTTGCTTGGAATCCCGATTCGCAGGTTGTTATTGAGTAATCCCATCGTCATTGCTTCATTCTACTCTGTTCTGTTATTTCAATTTCGTTCGCACCGATTCGCAGACGTTTGAAGTCGCTTCACCGAAGTTGAGTTGCGATCGGTGGCGGTGTTTTATTGCGAAGGTTTGCGACTGGCCTTTTCGCTTAGCCCCGAGGTGCCTTCGCGCCGCGCTAATTCGGCGGCGACTTCGTCCAGCTCAACACCTCGGTAAGCCAGCATGACGAGCGTGTGATAGATCAAATCGCCCGCTTCGTAGACAAAGTGATTGCGTCCTTCGTCACCGGGTTCGTCGGCCGCCTCGATCAATTCGGCAGCCTCTTCGAGAATCTTCGCGCCAATTTTTTCACTGCCGCCGTCCATCAACTTCGTCGTGTATGACCCGGCGGGACGGGTTTCGGCTCGTTCGGCAAGCGTTTTCATCAGGCGATCGAGCGGCATTAATGAGTCGGGCATCAGGCGTTCCGGTGCTCCAGTTTTTCGTCAGATCGGTTCATTCTGGTCATTGTTTTGCAGCGGATCGTAAATCAGACGAGCGATTCCGTCCACCTTCCCACCGGGTCGCTCCGTTTTAGGACGGACCAGACCAGGTCCGGCGAGGGGCATCTCAAGTCGATCAGGCCTTTTCGTGCGACCGCTCAGTGCCAATCCCCGTACTGGGCGGCGAACGGGTTTCGGTTTAACGTGTCCTAAAATCGGGTGGCCGAAATTCTTCTTTCGAGACTTGAACCATGATCACAATCGTCGACTACCAAATGGGGAACCTTCGCAGCGTTCAAAAAGCGGTGCAACGCGTCGGCGGCGAGGCCAAGATTTCATCAGATCCTCATGAAATCGCAACGGCCGATCGGTTAATCCTGCCCGGCGTCGGTGCATTTGGTGACGCGATGGCGGAAATTAATCGACGTGATCTCGCGACACCGATCCGCGATTTCTGCCAGACCCGGCGTCCGTTCTTGGGAATCTGCCTCGGCCTGCAATTGCTTTTCGAAGAAGGCTTCGAGCACGGAACCCATCGCGGACTGGGCATTCTTTCCGGCGACGTCGTTCGCTTTGAACTGCCCGAGCACTTGAAAGTCCCACATATGGGGTGGAACACAGTCAAGAAGCAGAGTGATTGTGAGTTGCTCGAAGATATTGGCGATTCGTCCCACTTCTATTTCGTGCACTCGTTTTACGTGCGGCCCTCCGATCCATCGGTCGTCGCCCTGACCTGTGACTATGGCGGCGACTTTTGTGCCATGATCGCCCAGGGTAACTTGTTTGCCACCCAGTTCCACCCCGAGAAGAGCCAGTCGAATGGGCTGCAGCTTCTCCGTCGCTTCACCCAACTCGCCAGTCATTCCGGAGCACCGACCGCGTGATCGCGGGGGAAGCATCGGCTTTGAGCAGCGACATCGTGTCGGGATGAATGAGCGACATCGCGAGACACCATTTTTCCACATCTCGGAAACTCCGCGATGGCTACTGCGGATAAGGCTGCCAGGTCGACCCATTTTTCCTGGTCTAACAAACGGCATTAAAAAAACTTGCTTGTTGTGAGCCGGCGCAACTGCTGTTCACACCAAAAGTTCTGTCGTGCCAAACAAAATCGGCCGCAAAACTTTCGCAGGTCTCCCAGCTTTCCCCCTTCCCGTTGAGCGAAGTATCGCAATCCTTTGCGGCCGCTGATGGCAAGCGTCAGTGGCTGACGCGTGTCGGGGCGGTGTTCGAGCTTCGTCGCGACGATTTTCGCGAGTGTCGAAGGCCGGCTCCCATTCCGTACTCAACGATGGAGACTGTTTGTGTTCCTGTATCCCCATGTAAGAATCCTCAACCTGTTTGCAGCTGCGATGGTCATGCTGCCGATGTTGACTACGTCGGCGATCGCACAAGACGTCGTAGCGAATTCGCCTCGCTCGGCCGGGCGTGCGACCACGTTAACGAATTCAACGGTTGTGACTCCGGGGCGATATTACTGCTCGCGGTGCCAAACGTGGCACCAACGTCAAGTGTCGACCAGCGTTGCGCCGCAAGCGACCGCAATTCCGCAAACCGCCGGCAATGCGGTGAGGCGGGTAGCTGCGGGGTCGGCGGAGGTGTTGCGGTCGTCAGCCGGCATCCAAAATGTGCTGTCGGTCTTGAATCGTCAGCGATCACGTCAAGGATTGCGTAGCCTTCGACCCGACCCGGCTTTGCAGGCGGTTGCCGAACGCCGTGCTCAGCAGATGGCGAGCATGGGGACGAAGTCGCATCCACCGGGATCGTTTTCGCCTGGCCGATACGAGGGTGTCGGCTGGTCCAGTTCCTACTCGCCCAACGGGGTTTATGCGTGCTATACAAGCGATCCCAGCATGAGCGTCGCCGGGGCGGCAATGGCGACCGGACGAGATGGCGTCTATTTCGCAGTGGTTTACCGCTAGTTGAAACTGGGGGCATCGACCGCCGCGAATTGATGGCTTGGGTGTCGGCGATGTTCGCAGGAATCCAAGTGGTGGGCATGAGATTCGATTCGCTGGCTGCCTCGCCGCCGATGGCATCGGCGATGTCGAACGATCAACCGTTCATGTCTGCCGAGCAAGCTCGGCAGACGGTCCAAGAATTAATCGATTCGAGCTTGCAGTATTGCCCTCGAGCTTACGAGGGCGATAAGCACTGGGGCGACACGAAGAAGGTTTGGGCGGGGATTCGCGTTGGACGTGAGGGGCTGCGGATCACGACGCATCGGCGTTGGAAAGAGGTCAAGCATGGCCTGCAAACTAAGTACGAAGTCTCGCTACCGGGAGACCCGAATGCCGCGCCTCCGATTTATGTCCAAGTCCATTCGGTCACTCCGAATCGTCCGCTCGACGGTGGTCTTTGCCACGGTTGGAAAATCCACACGGATTTAATCGCGCCGCTGGATTTTAAGGCCCGTATTGAGCGTTGGACGCGAGGCCTTCAGTTCTACAGTGTTGAGGTGACTGGCAAAGTCAAACTCGGTTTGAAACTGGTAGGACGACTTGATGCCTATCCCGATTACGGGGAGCTACCGCCCGCAGTAATCATCGATCCATCGGTAGAGAAGGCCGATCTGACCTTGATGGCCCTGGACGTTGATCGGGTCAGTAAGCTCGGTGGCGAGGTCGCTGAGCAATGGGGAGAACTGGTCGAAAAGATCACCCGGGCGGTCCTGCTGGATGATTTCAATGAGCGATTGCCCGACAAATTGAACCGAGCGATCGACAAAAAACGTGATCGATTGCGACTTTCTATCACGGATTGGATTCGCAAAATCCAACCGTCTTAGCAGGGAGAGCCCGCTGTTAACGGCGGATTTCGTAACGCAAGGCGGCGACAGGAAACATTTGTGCCCGCTTGGGAGGACCATTCCGGACCACCCCGCGGCCGAGATTTTCCGTCGGTCCCCAGGTACGAAGCGGGGGAGATCGAGGTAGACTCTCGTCTGGACCTGCTATTCTTGTGGTGAACGATGGATATAACTGCTTGCCCTTGCTGTCACGAACTCGTCCGTGTGGCCTCCATGAAGGTGCCCGCCGACTGTGCGATTCAATGTCCTTGGTGCGACGAGGTTTCTGCCGCCGAACGATGGCTGAAACAATTGCCGCCGATCGCGACGATCGTTTATCCCCAGGGTGGGGAGACCGGCCTGGCATTGCCTCCCGACGTGTCGGGTATGGACGAACACCTACAGGGTACTCAGGGGCAAAGCCCCCTCGGATGCGACCTCGCAGGACCTGAAGCCGCCAGCCCCGGCGCTTTTTGCCACGGTTCTGGCGAACAAGAGGCCGCCGTCGCGAACGGGGCGGATCGCTCAAGCCGGCGACTCGCCGCTGACTCCAGCAACCTCACCCTGGATGATCTTTCGGCGACATCCCTTCGTCAGGATGAATTGGTCGAGAAGGTCCACCAGGAGCTCGAAAGTCTTCGGCATGATGGGCCGCCCAAGGACGGGCCCAGCTGGACAACGCCTTCGGGCGACCAGAGTGATGCGACGTTCGAGTCATCGCCGAGCCACGATGCGATCGCCGGAGACACTGCCGCCGGAGACACTGCCGAAGGGGACATTATCTTAAACGACACCGCCGATAGCACTTCCGTCTCATTTGCCGAACCGATCGCGATCACCAAAACGCCGGCAGAACATTCGCAAGAAGATCTCGTCGCGGATCCTGCACCGAGCGAAACGCGACGGCCGACGTTGGAAGAAATCGAAGAAGCTTGGGCGGAAAGCGAGTCCTATTCGAAAGCAGATGACGAGGATGGAGACGGCGAGGATGTCATAGAAGGCGACGCGTTCGGATCTTCGGACGATGATTTTGATGCAACGGTGTCAGATGAGGATCCGAGCTTTGATGACGAGCTTGAGCAACTTGCGCTACGCGATCGACACCAGGCGACGCCGTTTACCTTCGACGAAGACGATCGTCCATACTATCGTCAGAACGGTTGGGGGAAGCGCCGGCAGAGCGCGATCCGGTTTTTCAAGATCGCCGCGCCAAGCCTGATGGCTTTACCGATCTTAGCCTACATCCTGATCCTCGCCAAAGTCGATCTCGGATTCTATCCGTTCGATGGCTCCAGTCACTCAGCGATGGTCCAAGGGAACGCGTCGTCATCCGGTGCTGATGATCTTCCAGTTGCGACATCCGCTAACGATGATTCAACGGGGGCGTCAGTGTCAGACCATGATTCTGACATGGAAGCCGCTGATACTGGCAAAACGAAGGATGACGAAGTCGACTCCCCGGCGCCTATGTTGACCACATTATCAGACACGCGCGACAACGTGTCCGGCGCGACGAACGAAGACGTGGGTGATGGTTGGATTGCGAGTGACAAGCAGGCAACTTCGATCAATACCGATCAGTTTCAACCAACCAATGATTCCGTGGTTGCCGTATTGCCGTCGTCGAGTTGGGCGGCTTCATCGATCGACACCGACAATACGATCGCCGGTGTGACCGACAACGACGATGGCTCCATCGTAGAGCTGATACAGTCGATTAAGACGGACGTCGAGCCGGTCGATGACTTGGACGGTCAACCAAGAAGAACCATCGAAATGATCGCCCGCGAGCAAGCGTTGCAACGTCACAAACGTCTTCATCAACCAACATCGCCAGATCGAATCGAAAGTGACGCCTCGGTTGCGGCCGACCAATCAGATCTTGCCTCGGAATCTCATTCGCCCTCGCCCGAGTTGGTCATCGATGATGCGGTTCCCCCGATCACGTCCGAATTGACCAACCCTGTCCGACAAGCGAGTGCGGAAGCGACGGTCGGCATGAGCTTTCCGCCCAGCGAAGCGTTACCTTTACCCGAGCGAGCAGATCCGATCGAGCCGGCCGAAGTAGACACGCAAACCACAGAAGCGACCGCACCGGATGAGCTGGAAACGAGTGAACGAGCCCACGGCGTTTCCGAAGGCGGTACGTCTGAGGGCAGTACGTCTGAGGGCAGTGGAGCCGAGGTTGTTTCGGTCAGCGGCGACGCGGCGTTGCTCGCCTGTCAGCAAGTCGTTCGACAATTGGAAGCCATCGGTGCCGATCACCTGTCGGATCGTGAAGCAACGATGGCGACGGTGAAAGCCTACCGAAACGTCTCGCGTTTGGCTGATTTCGTTGATGAGGCGGATACTCCCAAGCTTGATGCCGTATTCGAGGCCCTCGCCGACGAAGGAACGCTTTCTGAACTGGAATCACTTTGTGCCGCTTGGATCGACTGGCCAAAGCGGCAGACAAAAGGAATCTTGTTAATCGGAACGCTAACCACCAACGGTAATTCGCGAGCATTTGTCTTGGGTGATAAGACACGCCTGAGCATCGTCGGCGAAACAAGTCTGGAAATAAACGACGACGAACGATGTATTGCGCTTGCTGAAATTGTTTCGGGTGAATCTCCGGCAAGTGTGCGCCTCATTCGAGTCGATGCGGTGCCATAGATAAGCCGGCTTGCGGATGAACCTCGAATGAAACTGGACTTGAGTCACGATGAACAACGATGTGAAGCCAGAGCCACTTTCCGGCTCTGACAGTGAGACATCGCTGCTGGGCACGCTCACCTATGGCTTATCGTTGCCCGAGCGTACCGCGCGAAGTGCTTCGGCCGTCGTCGGCGGGTTGGTGAACGAAACAGCTGGCTGGCTAATTCCGGTGGCCTTTCGTTCGTCGAAGACTTATGCCGCATTCATCGGACAAGCACTCGACATGATGATTCACGATGTCGGTGGGGTCGCCAAACAGCAAATTTCTCCGCAGCAGAACGAAGAGGCCGCACTGGCGCAAAAAGCTGTCGGCGGACTGCTCGACTTGGCCGGAGCGGCAACGCTGCACCTTTCTCCGCTCACCGTCTTGGCCGTTTTCAATGACGTCGCCTACGGTTCCAGCCATTACCTCAAGCGACTCAGTGAAGAACTCAAGCGTGAGGGCATCATCGACGAATCTTCAAGCATCGACCGAGTTTCTGATCTCGTAGAAGCCTTACAGAACACCGGCCTACGTGCCTCCAAAGCAGCCGAGGCTCCGCCGATGAGTTTGGAAGCGATGACCAGCACCATCAGTGAGATCGCGGCCCAGGTCCAGCAAGTTGACCCCAGTCAGCTTATTCCGCAAAGCGAGGTCACACGGATGTGGCAAGAGATGGAAGTGGCGGCGGGCCAATCCGGCGTCGGGATCTGGGATGTCAGTACCACAATGACCATGTTTGCCATCGACCGTCTGTCGCTTTCGACACGCGGTGCACTTTCGACGGTGCGTGTGGCAGGTAGCTTGCTTGATGAACACCTGTTCGCACACTACAGCGATGCCTTGGTGTCGATCCATGAAAAAGGGTTTTATGAAACCCTTTCTGCTTCCTCGGCGCCTTACCTGGACGCGGTTTGGCATAACTTCGATACCGGCCGAGAAACGTGGACTGAAGAACTGGTGACCGGACGAATTCCAAAGCGACTTTGGTCCAAATTTGTGAGTTGGTTCAAAAGTCCGGCGGAATAGTGTCCCACCCACAGCGTTCGCCGACAATCACGCTACACTGAATATCGCTTCGGACCGTCACCTCAGAGACCTACCAAGTGGTGATTTGAAACAGCCGTATCGCGTCTGGCGGCGTGTTTTTGCCAGGGTTTTCCTGCCAGAGGTCACTCGTGAAACTTCCGAGTGAACGGACGCTGGCTGATCATTCGCACGTGAAATGCCATTTGGTAGGCGATGCCGGGCGATCCGCAGCAAGCTTCCAATCCAGTTCGTCAACACGTTGACGACCTCCCGCCTCGAACTTCGCGTCCCCGCAATGCCTGCCTTTGAAGTTTCTCAATCGATCGACATTAACTCCGATCCGAATACGGTGTTCGATCACCTTCGTGAATTTAAAAACTGGAAGCAATGGTCGCCTTGGATCCTCGCCGATCCGAAGTGTGAATTGAGCTATACCGAACCGACCGATCAAGTCGGTGGCGGCTATCGTTGGCACAGCCAAATTATTGGCGAAGGCGAAATGAAGCATCTGGAAATCGCCGAGCCCGTCGATCAAGTCGCCGGAAAGTTGCAAGCCGATTTGCAGTTCATAAAGCCATGGAAATCGCAAGCCGATGTCCAGTTTATCGTCCGCCCGACGACTGATAGCGAAGGTAGCATCGGGACGATCGTGACCTGGAACATGAAAAGCACCTTGCCAATCTTTATGTTCTGGATGAAACGGCTGATGGTGTCCATGATTTCGATGGATTACGACCGTGGCCTTAGGATGCTCAAAGCGTTGATCGAGACAGGCAAGATCGAATCGGAAACACAAGTCCACGGCATCGAGACCGTCGGCGAGCGCCGCGTAGTGGGGCGTTCCACGAACGTTCGGCTACAAGAAATCGGCCCGGCGATGGAGCGAGACATTCGCGAGATTCATCGTCAGCTCTCCGCCGCCGGGATTGCGACCGACGGCACTTGGATGGCCATCTACAATCAGATGAATCTCAAAACCCAAGCGTTGACATATTTTGTCGGAATGGAGGTCGGAGCCGATGTCTCGATTCCCTCCGGCTTGCAATCA
The DNA here is from genome assembly GCF_008312935.1 of Roseiconus lacunae. Classification (NCBI taxonomy): domain Bacteria; kingdom Pseudomonadati; phylum Planctomycetota; class Planctomycetia; order Pirellulales; family Pirellulaceae; genus Roseiconus; species Roseiconus lacunae. The sequence continues at coordinate 80,503 of NZ_VSZO01000079.1, forward strand.
CAATCGGTGGAGACAGCGAAATACATGCATGTTTCGCATCATGGTTGCTACCAACACCTTGGGAACGCTTGGTTCACCGCGCATCAGCGAATCCGCTCGGACGGCCATAAGTATGCCGCCCGAAAACCATCGCTAGAAGTCTATCGCAACAATCCGGACGAAACGCCATCGGAAGAACTGCTTACGGATGTTTATGTGCCCGTGAAGTAGCAGTGGATGACCATTGCCATTTGCACGCTTTGATTTCAAGATCGCGGGAATCGCTGGAAGTCTCAATTGGTCCCCGCAAATCGCGAAAACCCATGGTGACGTCCGCTTGCGTCTGAACCAAGATTTTGAAAACAGTGCGAACTGCTAGCTGGTTGAGTTCATGTCTTTGAGCGATTTGCCCAACCGCTTTCGGCTAGCAGCGGTGGTGGTGGCCTTTTTGCGGGTTCGAGTCGCGGTGCTCGTCGACGACGAACCGGAATCATTGGACAGAAGGGCCGCTAATGTCGGTTGTGAATCGGGAGCGTTGTCGGGAAGTCCAATCTGCTCGACCGCATCGCTGACGCCCATCAGCACTGATTTGCGAACGCCATCACGCAGCCATTGAAAAAAGTTCATATCCATAGTCGACTGACTTTGCCATTTTTCGGGGGCGAATTAAACCGCCAGCGTCGCCATGTCCATCGATGGCAACGTGACACTTCCTTTCTAATTCGGCTTCTAAAAAGATTTGACAGTCGACGTCCAGCCTAATTTTCCACGCACCGATACCGTTTGCCCAGCGAAGCGACTGAGGAAGCGGCGTTTGCTTAGTGCGCCGGCTGGACCAAACAATTTAGGTTCGACTCATCAGCCGACGGGCGTTCGCCTCGGCCATTGCACCGAAACCATGGCCACGCCATGTGCTTACCCTGATTTCAGATGATGACGAAGCATTAGGCATTTGAATCCGGGCGATCCAGCCAATCAATTTCAGAGAAAGCGATGACTTCGACCGCGTCTTGCCTGCTTTGCGCGACAGTTCCGATCAGCTTTGTTGGCAATTGGTCTTGTTCGGCAAGTCTTTTCAGATCAGCGATCGGACTCAAGAAAAATGCCGTGCTGCACGCCTCTGCATCGGTCGCCGAGTTTGCAATCGCGGTCAAAGAAAGCATTTCGCCGGCCGGATACCCGGTCCGCGGATCAATGACATGCCCATAGCGACGCCCCCGATGATGGAAAAATTGCTTGCCAGACCCACTGGTGGAGAGCGACTCGTCGACCAAACGTAATCCGGCCAATCGAACGCGGGGTTTGGAAGGATGCGCCAACCCAACGGCCCATCCCGTTCGTTCGCTTCGTTCGGTCGCCAGTTGATGCGATTGGGGGGCTTGTTGGGATTTTGCCTCGGGCTTGGTTGAAGATGTTTTGTCTCGCGGTGGCAACAAGTCACCCGTCGGAGGCAACGGGAATTGATCTCCGCGAGCCAACACGCTGCTTCCGCCACCGTGGATCAGAAAGTTCTTTAGTCCCGCTTGGGAAAGACTGTCGGCCAAGCAGTCGAGCGCAAACCCTTTGCCAATCGCCCCCAAGTTGATCTCCATCGACGGGCGATCAAAACGGACGGCGCAGTCATCCTCACGAAGCCTGACGGCATCGTAACCGACGGCGCTGAGCGCGCTATGTACTTGATCCGCCGAAGGTTTTTTGCCCTGACGATCAAGAAACCCCCAGGCCCGGACCAGTGGACCTGCGGTGATGTCGAACGCTCCTTCGGTGACATCGCTCCAGCCGAGCGAGCGTTGTAACAACCGGAACGTCGCCGGCGAAACGTTCACCCATCGGTCGGACGCGTTCCGGTTGATCCGCGAGATCTCGCTATCTGGCTTGTAGACCGACAGCGTCGCTTCGATCTCGTCGAGGCATTCCAGGGCGGTAAAGGCTGCGTCAATTCGGGGGGCGTCGCTGGGCGGTAGCATCACCACGAACTCACAAGCCATCGCGCGGTGAGTGAGTGTTGTCAGCATGAGCAAGAAAAAAATTTTGAAAAAGATTCGAGAACCCAGCGGCGATTTGGCGTCTCCTAGACACCGAAAGCGGAATTAGAACGCTGTACACCGGGTTTTTCGCAGTCTTCGCCAACTCTGGAAGCAGAATGATTAGTTCGGCAGACAAGGGTTGCCAAAATACTTTTGATCCAGCACAATCTCGCCTCAAGGGTAAGCATCAGTCTTACCGAAAGCCGAAGGTAACGGAGCGGTGGCTGAGTGGTCGAAAGCGCCGGTTTGCTAAATCGGTGAACCGGGAAACTGGTTCCGCAGGTTCGAATCCTGTCCGCTCCGCTTGACCGACCACTGTTGTTCGAAGTCCATCGAACGGCAAGTCGAGTCAGCGTTGTCCTTCGGAAAAAAATTTGGCCCGGGCACCTGTTGCTCTGCCACGCCGTTAACGGTTTGGCAAAGGAACGGTCATCGAAAGATGACGTGGAGCATTGATTGTTCCAGGGTGATCGCGATTGCCTTTCATTCAAACGAGAGTGTAGCTCAGTCGGTAGAGCATTCGACTTTTAATCGAATGGTCCTGGGTTCAAGTCCCAGCACTCTCACTTTGATTTCGTCCGGTAAATTACGGTGCGATGGGATCCCGGCGACGCCTCGTCGGTGCGGCACTTCGAGTTTTCCAAGCGGGTATATAACCGCTTGGCGACTTGGTGATTCGCCGTTCTTCTTCCCTCTAATCACGCACCAAACTTGGGGCTTCGTCAGCCCCGTTGGTAGTGCAGGTATTGGCCTCTAATCTAAACCAATTCACTACAACTTGAGTTGAATAACCTGACGAAGCCGAAGGATGGAATCAAACGATTCATCCTTTGATTGTCTCTCCGTCGTGCTCTTCGCGCGCACGTTCTCTTTGCCGGCATTCGCCGTCATTCTCGGCTGAGCACACTTTTCTGGAACGGCCTTGTGTCGCTCGCATCAGCCACCGTGACGGAAAAAGATTCCATTCGGTGTTCCTCTTGAGTCGAACATCGATTGGGATCCAAGTCGAAACATTGCAGCCAAGGATCTCACAAAGCATTCCTGATTCGAGAGCTGACTCGAAGAGTTCGAGCACTAATTCCGCGTCGGCCAAGTCTTCGCTTTCGTATTGAGTCGACCAGTATGTTCCACCGCTTCGCCAGAAAAACCACTGCACCTGCACGCGATGTGTGGTCGTATAAAGCGGCACGGAAACTTGGGCCTGAGCTTGGTTCTGGGATGCAGTACCAAATGTCACCAGGAAGGCGATGATGGGCAAAAGTCGTTTGACAGGCGACATGGTTCGATCCCTTCGTGCGATGGGTGGGGTGAAGTCAGTTTCAATACCCACCAAGCGGACCGAATTGAAAAGTGTTACTCGGCTAGATCCAGCCAAAGAATCGCATCACGATGAAATTGGTCAATGGGTTTGCGACCGCGCAGATAATCCAACAGACTGCGACCAGAATTCCGGCGACATTAATCCAGTCCGAAGGTGGCGTCTCTGATTCCGATGCGCGTATCGTTAGCCAACCGCATATGGCGACACAGGCAGGTACGGATGGCGTCTCGGCGATCGAGAGTGTCCAGTAAGTCATGCGAACAAGCGGTGAACTGACCGGGGCAAACAGCATTTCCCAGTTCATCGCCATCATGAATACGCTTGCAGCGGTGATGGACAAGACTGCAAGTCGGCCCGGTGATCGAACGGAAACCGGCATGGGCTGTCGGTCCTTGAGGACCAACGCACCCAATGTCCATGTAATGGTGCAGAGAGTTAGCAAGATCAATAGGCGTATTTCAAAGACCTTTGCAAGCGTACCTCTGGGCCCGATTGGCATCGATTGAATCCAACGATGTAAAGCTAACGCAATCGCGATGCTCGTGGTTAAATACAAAGCATCGACGATTCGAAAGCGACGCATGGTGGTTCCTGTTCAAAAACCGTGGCAGTAGCAGAATGGTTCAGCGCGAACCAACTCCGCTTCACAAGCTTGCCGTTCATGGTAATGTCTTTACAGCAAGAGCATGGCTTTTTGAATGTCCAGATTGCAAACTGCGAGTGAGCAAACGATGCCGAGTAAAAAGGAAACCGAACGGGCGATTAGTCAGGCGATCATTTGTTTTGAGAAGGAGTTCATGGGACGTGGCCCTCTGGAAACGAAATCCTTCATCGTCGAAGACATGGTGCTGGTACGATTGAAAAATGTGCTTACGCCTGCCGAAATGAAGCTGTCCGAAGCCGAGGATCCACAACGCGGTCGCTATTTGATCAAGCAAATGCGCCAGGAACTGATCGAGCGAGGTCGAGCACTACTCGACGCAGCCATCAAGGATATCCTGCACATCGATGTTATCAGCTTGCATACCGACATCAGTTCAAAGACCGGCGAACGCGTCATTGTGTTCACGCTCAGTGAAAAGCCCGTCTTTTCCGGCACGTAATTGGTTTGGTCCTCTAGCCTTGTGGTGATCATGTACCAGTTGTCTGGCGCAAGCTTGAGATCTGCGATAACGCGAACATTGGCGGAGTCGTGTACCGCGACTTGCCCGACTCGATTGCCAAAGGTCGAAATTTGCCGAAAACTCGCTTGACGTTTTCTCAAGCTGGCGCTAGTATCCACCGATGGAATGAAACACACGAGCTCTTGGATTTACATGAATCCGGAGACGTGGTTTCGACCGCTAGGTTTCGTTTCCCCGAACAACGTGTCGGGGTGAAAAAGCCGGACGACTGCCAACCGCAGTCGTCCGGCTTTTTTTGTGCCTTCACCCAACCCGTTGCCACATTCGCCCGTGGTTGACGAGGGCTCCCGAGATCATATGGGCGGGCACGTGCCTGCTTGAACAAAACACACTGACAGAGACCGCTCAGCCACCACGGACAGCATGCGCCGTGGGGACAAGCCGGATTCGGAGCACGATTGAAGTGTTCCGCATCCGGCTTTTTTTATGGGATCTGCAACCACATCGATCACCACCCGAGCTTCCAAACTTGAGGAGAACATCCGTGCTAGAAATTCCTGAGGCAGTGATTGCCATCCCAATCGCATGTCTATTCGCTTTGGCCGCGCTGCCGCCCTCCTGGTCAAACAATCATGTGCTGCTGGTGCGGCGGTCGGTGACGATGATCCTCGCGATTCAAACCGTAGCCGCGCTAATGGTCTTGGTCAAAAGCTATTTTTTCGGTCCGGTTGCGATCAAGAGTTCAGCAGTAAGTCTTTCAGGGGCAGCGCCAATCGACCCAGCGATTATCGAACTGTCTGCGTATCTTGACGGTGTTTCATGTTTGATGTTTTTGATGGTCAGCCTTGTCGGGTTTGTCGTCAGTCGTTTTTCGATCCGTTACCTCGACGGTGAAGCAACACAAGGTCGCTACTTTCGTTGGCTGGGATTCACGATCGCGGCGGTCAGCACGATGACGATTTCGGGCAATCTGCTGATGTTTTTTGCCGCTTGGGTCATGACCAGTTTTGGCTTGCACCAATTGCTCCTGCATTACCGACATCGAGCGGCGGCCCATCGAGCGGCATGGACGAAATTCACGATCAGCCGTATCGGGGACGCATTTCTTGTCGCGGCCTTAATCGTAACGTTTCAGTCGTTCGGGACGTTCGACTTTGTCACGTTATTCGAAAGGGCGGCGGAGATCGCCGACGGAGGCCGGGTGACGGTAAACCAGATGGCAATCGGTTGGCTAATTGTTTTCGGTGCGATGACCAAGTCGGCTCAATTTCCGTTTCATACCTGGCTCCCCAATACGATGGAAACGCCGACTCCCGTTTCGGCGCTGATGCATGCGGGGATTGTTAATGCCGGAGGTTACTTGGTCGTCAGGACGGGATCGTTGGTCACGCTCGCACCCACTGCTCTCGCGGTACTTGCGGCGATCGGAGCCTTCACGGCATGCTTTGGCGCGATCGTGATGATAACGCAGCCTAGCATCAAGCGTGCGTTGGCATATTCGACGATCGCCCAAATGGGCTTCATGATGCTGCAGTGTGGATTGGGAGCGTTTGCCGCGGCAATGCTACACATCGTAGCCCACTCGTTTTACAAAGCTTATGCCTTTTTGAATTCGGGCAGCGTGATCGCCGAAAGCCGATCGCTGGATGGAACCGCTCAACACGTTGCTCAGTCGACCGAACGACGGTGGGCCGTGCCCGTGGCGTTTGCTCTCTCGGCGATCAGTCTGGCTTGCGTACTCGCGATCTTGGGGATTGATATCACGGCGAAGGTCGGCGGATTAACGTTCGCACTGATTATCTGCCTAGCACTCACGACATGGGGATGGCGGTTGCTGCAATCACCCCAACGCAATCTCTGGTGGGTGGCGACGTTCGGCATTCCGATGCTGTGTTTGCTCTACGGAACCAGCTACGCCGGGATCAGCATGATTGTCGCAGGGGCGATTCCAACCGTAAGTGGGACGGCATGGACGACGATCTTAGTCGTCGATGTGGCACTCGCGTTTTGCCTGCTCTTCATGCTGCATGCGGCACTGCGAAATGATCGCAGCCCAATTTGGTTGGAATCCCTTCGGATCCACGCGGCAAATGAATTCTACATCGATGTGATTTACCGGCGTGTGTTCGGATCACTCGCCAAGTCCTGACTCATCCGTTCGAAACTCGTCAACGATTCGCACTCCCGACACGCCGAACAATCGGAACACTTTCATGCCCTCTGAAGATATGTCTCAAATCCAACAAGCTTTGCACTCACAGTCAGCCTCTGCGGTGCCAACCGACAACGCTGGCACGTCGATGGTGTCCGCAAAAATCATGACCACCATTGAACGCGTTCGTGACCGGATCTCTCCCGTGTGGCCGCTGCGAGACTACGTCGCCGTGAATCCGTATGCGGGATTTTCCGATCAAGGATTCTTGCAAGTCCGGGAGACATTGCGAACGTTATCGGACTTGGAATTGCTGATGCCGGTCGATTATTACCGCAGTCAATTCCAAGATGGTGCGATCGCTCGAACGGATATTTCCAATGCGGTCGACGAATTGGTCGCAGATGGGGTCGAAGGTGCCGAACGCATCGATGTGAATCAGGTCATCGCATTGCTCCGTGAACGACCCACGCCGGGGCCGACGTCAGATTCAGAATTTCGTAGTCTCGGCAACCCAGATCGTACTTTGTATCGATTCGTTGAAACACTCGATCGGCATACCGACTCCGATTGGAGTCGGCTCGTTGATGATGAGATTTCTAAGCAATGCGCGACGCACTACGATCAGGGGCAAGCGACGTGGCGAAGTCGCGGACGCGGTTTGCCACTCTATCTGGCTTGGCGAACAGAAAAGCTTCACGACCGAACTTTCGAATTGATGGGCATCGCCGACTTTCGAAATCTTGTCGGCAGTCTTCCGCATCAGGCTGAAACGGCGATTGAACTGTTGCTCGGCTTGCTGGGACTCCCCGAATGCTTGTGGGAAGACTATTTACTCTGTGCCGCGTTGGCGATGCCGGGCTGGTCGTCTTGGACTAGTTATCAAAACCGCGAGGCATGCTTTGCTGGCAGTGAAAGCTCTGATTTTGCCGCCCTACTTGCGATGCAGCTTGCATATGAAGTGGCGTTGTCCAGGCATTTGAACTTTCACATCGATTGGAATTCGCTGGCATTGCGTCACCAGGCGAATCGCGCCCGAGCGAAATATCCGACGGACCATGACTTACTTCGTTACGCCTTGCTGCGAGCTTCGGAGATCGCGTGGCGAAATCGATTACTAGGTCGGTTGCGATGTCCCCTTCGTATCAAGGAGGCCGAGGTTCCATCATTTCAGCCCTTCGATGATACAATCCATAGCACGCCACCGGCGACGCCGAAACTCGCCCAGATGGTTTTTTGTATTGACGTTCGATCCGAGCGTATACGACGCAATCTGGAATTGGCCGCGTCCAACATCGAAACCTATGGATTCGCAGGCTTCTTCGGACTTCCGATCGAACCCGTCGAGCTAGGTTGTCAGACTGGGGTACCAAATGTTCCGGCTTTGATTGAGCCTCAGTTCAAAGTCCACAACCACATCCATTCGGATCCCGAAGGTACGAAGGAGGCGACCGAGAAACGCGGTGCTCTTCGCTGGATGCGAAAGGCGTGGAAGGAGTTTCAGACGTCGGCGATCAGTTCGTTCGCATTTGTCGAGTCGACCGGTTTGTGGTTTGGTCCAAAGCTGATCGCACGAACATTCGGTTGGAATACACGCAGCAATTCGCGGTTCGATGGTGTCAAGCGATCTCAACAGACGTTGCTTGCCCCGTCGCTTGAAAGCCTCACCCGTCAGGGGATCTCGCTGGATCAGCAAGTCGATTTGGCGGAGTCGATTTTGCGTGGGATCGGGATCACCCGCCATTTTGGGAGGTTGGTTGTCCTTTGCGGACATGCATGCCAAGTCGAAAATAACCCGCTCCAGGCAGGCCTCGATTGCGGTGCCTGTGGTGGTCATTCCGGTGAACCAAACGCACGTCTGGCTGCCAAACTTTTGAATGATACGAAAGTTCGCGAAGGACTGGCGGGACGTGGGATTCAGCTGTCCGATCAAACTCACTTTTTGGCCGGGGTGCACAATACCACCACCGATCACATCGAGTATTTCGACCTCGATTCGTTGCCGCCTTCTCACACCGACGATTTCGAGTCGGTGGTTGATGCCACTGCAAATGCCACCCGTCAAACACGACGCGATCGACTGCCGCTATTGCCAGGGCCTAATCCGAATGATTTGGACCGACGAAGCGTTGATTGGTCCGAAGTGCGTCCGGAATGGGGGCTCGCTGGGAACGCCGCATTCATCGTCGCCCCCCGCTCGCGGACTCGGGGGGGCTCGCTCGATGGCCGATCGTTTTTGCACAGCTACGACTATCGGTCGGATGAAGGTTTTGATGTCCTGGAACAGATCATGACGGCCCCAATGGTCGTCGCGAACTGGATCAATCTGCAGTACTACGCCTCGACCGTGGATCCGTTGCATTTTGGCAGTGGCAACAAGACCGTCCATAACGTCGTCGGACGATTCGGAATCCTTTCGGGGAACGGTGGCGATCTGATGACAGGTTTGCCATGGCAGTCGGTCCATGACGGAACACAGTACCAGCATCATCCCATGCGATTGCTCTCCGTGATCGAAGCTCCTTGTGAAGCGATCGACAATGTGATCGCCAAGCATGACACGGTAGCCAACTTGATCCGTCACGGGTGGTTGCAACTGGTCGCTTCGACCGAAACCGGGTTTTACCGCTATACCGAAATCGGACGCTGGGAGGCGGTGTGGACCCACGATACGAATCCTGTTGACCGACCTGTCTGCCAGGACGAAACGCCGACGAACTAGTCGCTTAATGCGGCGATCAGCACGTTGTAATCGATCGAAGGCGTGTTGCCGTTGGTTGGGATTGCCCCGTGGGGGCTTCGATCGGTTTGGACGATGATCGCCACAAAACCAATCCTTCAAATATCACTTTTGTCTTGGAGATTTTTCGATGAGTTCTGTGACTGACTACACCTCGGACGCGACGAATGTTTCTAACAATCCGTATCTGGGTGATTTGAAAGAAACGTTACTGGCTGCCGATCGCCCCATTCAGTGGCTTGTCATCGCTGATGACGATCCGGCGATGTTGCGTGCCTTGCAAGTGGCACTCCAAGGAGAGACGGCTGCGACATTGAAAAAATCGTGGGACTTGCCAATTGAACGCGACAATCATCTTCGGACATCCATCGAGTGGTCTCTGCGAAACAGCTCAATCAAAAATGTATTGCTAGTCGGGCATTCGGAGGCGATCGGAGCAGCGTGTCAGTCAGTGCTCGCAAAATCACCGTCCGAAGGACCGCGTCTAAATTTGCAGCAAGACGCTCACCCGAACGCGTCGCCCTTGTTGGATCGGATCAATCGTAACAATGCTCGACAGCAGGCTGCGATGCGATCGTATGCCGAACAATTTGGGCTGTTTGCCAAGATCCCGACAGTTAAGCAGCGAGCCGCAAGTGGAGATCTGACGCTGTACGGTTTGTACTACCGAGCCGAAAGCGGTGTTTTTCTGGCCTACGATGTGATCGAAAACCGGTATCGTCCGTTAATGGAATCCTAGCGGGCGTCGCCGTCGCACATTGGCGTCAAGCGATCGGCTACGATAACACTTGTTGTTTGGTGAAAACCGGTTGTTTGAGCTTCCGAGAAGGCGTCTGATCTTGCCGCGGAGAACGTCGCGATGAATGAAACAAAGTTTTGGAAAATCGTGTCTTTGTTCGATTGGAATCAAACCGGCGATGACGATGCGGTCTTGGAACCTGCCGTCGCCGCACTCGCCGAGGAAGGCGCCGATGGGATTTGTCAATTCGCGGAAATCCTTGCCCAAAAGCTTCACGCACTCGACACCCGTCGTCACTGCAAAGCTTGCTATGTCGGTGAAGCGGATCCGGACAACGGGGATGACTACATCTCCGCCGATGATTTTTTGTATCAACGCTGCGTCGTGGTCGCAAACGGAAAGGACTTTTTCGAGGAAGTGCTCCGCGACCCGAGTGAATTTCCGCAAGATCTTGAATTCGAAGCGTTATTGTCGCTCACCGACTCGGCGTATGAGCGGGCGACCGGCGAAGAGTTTGATCACTGCACCGCAGTCAGCTATGAAAGCTTTCAAAATCACGAAGGTTGGAAACCGACCGACCAAACGCAGCCAGGCTCCTTTACCGGCGATTCTGTTCCGCTGCTCAATCGACGTCCGACTTAGGGAGTGTCATCCGATCCCAGGACCAACGTTTGCCAGCGTTCAGACAACATCAGGTTAGCTACGAAAACTTTTGACCCAGCGTCGATTGGTGTCCATGATCCCTTCAACAATCGTCATCACTTCCTCTCGCTCGAACGGATCATGTTCAAGTTCATGTTCGAGTAGCTCGAGCTTTTTGCGGATGAGATGACCTTGCATTCGTTGATAGGGACGCACGGTGCCTCGTCGTAGAAATGTTCCGACCTCCAAACGACGGCTCCATTCTTCGACAATCGGGAGCCAATGAAGTGCGTGTTCGGTGTCACCACTCATAGATGCGGATAAGCACTCCGCCCTGGCCAGCGAGATTTCCTTCAGGCATTCTTCTGGCGGCGGATAATAGGCGAAACAAGCGACCACACTGAGCGTGATTAAGCCCAACAGCAGTGCCGCTCCCATCACCCCGCGCGGGACCACGCGATCGAGTTGTCGCGCGACGTGTCCGCCGGCAACCGCGTTCGCAGAAACCAACGTGGCTTCATTCCATCGCAGCGCTCTGACTAGGATCCCGAGAGAGATCAGCACGCCGATCACAGCGGCAGCGACGGCTTCGGCAATTCCGATGCTTTTAAGCAGGGTATCCTTCGTCGTCGCGACCAGATTTTCCTGGTGGCTAGAGATGGGATTGGTGTAAATGTCGAAGGCATGCGTATGGCCAGCCGGTTCGATCCCTGGAGGAATCAAGGGTTCGTTCATCGCATAGGCCAACCCGAGCACAATCGTCAGCAAAGAGGTAAACCAAATTGCCGTCGGCCGCCACCGGTAGTGTCGCCCGAACCAAACGATCGTTGCCAAGTTGACTCCTGTGCCTAGGATCAACAGCGAAAACGCGGCGCCGGGCGAGTTCCCATGTTGGAACATCATCCCCAATTGGCTCATCGCCAGCATTGGTGTCGCATAAACGGGGACGGCGACAACGGTCATCGTTAGCGGGGCCAAGAAATTATCTTGTTCGACGCTGGTTTGCATCGCGCCGAATGGCAAGGCTGCCGCGACAACCGTCAATCCCGAAAGAGCGATCAGGGTCAACAACAGTGTCGCGCCGGATGCTTCACGGCCGAGATAGACCGCCATCGCCCCGAGGCGTCGGAGGCCGATCACTTCGGATTCTTCGATCACATCGGATGACTGACCGGCGGGCGTAGGAGGGTGCGTTACGTCTTCCGATGAAGATTGCAGTTCCGCGCCAGCACGCCGGGCCTCAATCAAATCCCAAATGATTCCGAGGGTTGTGACGATCAACAGTGACCCAAACGCAAACAGGATGATGACCAATGGGCGACTTAGTGTCAGTCCGTACAACAAAGATAGCGGGTTGAACAGCGGTGCCGAAAGTGCGAACGCTGTCATCGCGCCGGGCTTGATGCCTGCCCGACGCATCTCTCGTAAAATGGGAATGACACCGATCGAGCAGACCGGCAACAACATCCCAATCAACCACGATTGCGGAAGTCGGCGAATCGAATCACCGCCAAATAGACGCTGAGTTCCTGACTTGCCAAGGTAGTAACGCAAGATTGCGGCGATCACAAATCCGGTCAAGAGCGTCGGCGCGGCGGCAAAGCATCCTTGAAGCAGACGGGTGAATCCGCCAAGCAGCATTTGGGTTGGCGTATTCATCTTAAATCGCGTCGGGATGAGTCGTTGGTTCAGGGATTTTGCGGACGGCTTCGTCGATCAAATCGCAAAACTGCAAGGTTTGGGCGCTGACGTCCGAAGAAATCATGCTCATTCGGTCGACGTACTTTTTTCCGAGTGACTCCGATGAAAGGAATAGCGGCAACCAGTCTTGTTCGGACAGATCCGTATCCGCCGCGATCTCTGGGGTCCAGCTGATCACATCGCGGATCTTCTCGATCGTTTCTTGCGTTTTACCGTTGGAATCAACGGCGAGCGATAAAAACTTGCGGATCTTCACCGCAGCGTCAGGTAAGTCATCGGGACGATGTTCGGCCACAAAATGATCGTGATCAAAGTGCGAGTGTGGATCGCCGTCATCATGGTCTTCGTGTGAACCAGCGGTGCAGCCGGTCAGGGCAACGGCGGCAACTAGCACCGACAGCCCCCACGTATATTTATTTGCTGAACCCATCACTTGTACTCCGGCGCGACAACCGATTGAAGGATCCGCTCGATGGCATCGTCGACGTTTTCCCCCGAGGTCAAAAGACGAACTGACAGGACCGGCCTGGCCACATGGACGACGTCGGTAGGAGTCACGAAGTCGCGTCCTTGGAGCATTGCCCAAGCCTGGGCGATAGCTTGCCAATGCAGCATCCCGCGCGGGCTGACACCTAGTTCGACCGAAGCGTCTTCACGCGTCGCTTCAACCAAGTCGATCAAATAGTCACTGACCCGCGAATGCACTTCGATGCGTTGTGCTTGTTCTTGAAGCTCGCGTAGTTCTTGTAGTGACATCGCGTCGCCCGGGGAACTCGCGTCTTCGGTCGTCGTCTGTTCCGTTTTGACTTGACGCATCAAGATCTGTCGTTGAGCGTCACGATCGGGGTAACCTAGTTGAAGCTTGATCGAAAAACGATCGAGCTGAGCTTCCGGCAGTGGATAGGCACCGAGTGAGTCGATGGGATTCTGAGTCGCGATGACAAAGAACGTTGACGACAGTGTGTGGGCGTGACCGTCGATGGTGACTTGTCGTTCTGCCATCGCTTCCAACAGCGCACTCTGAGTCCGCGGCGTGGTACGGTTCAACTCGTCGGCAAGCAAAACGTCGGCAAAAACTGGCCCCGGATGAAAATCGAATTCGCGTGTTTTCTGATTAAAGATACTGAATCCAGTGATATCAGCAGGCATCAAATCCGGCGTACATTGGACTCGGGCCAATCGGCCGTGCAGGCCATCGGCGATCGCTTTGGCAAGCGTCGTTTTGCCGGTACCGGGAAGGTCGTCGAGCAACAGGTGACCACGCGCCAAAAGGCATGCGACGACCAAATCAATTTGTTCATCTTTGCCCAGAAGCACCTGCCGCAAATGTTGTTGCAATCGATGCAATCGAGGATACCGCGTTGTCGATGCGGCCGGAGAGTTAGTCGTCACGTTCATGAAGGGTTATGGGTAAGTTTCAATAGAGTGCGCCGATCGAGTCGCCGGACGAGCCGCGTCGCGACGCCGGCACTGCCTGCCTGCCGGTGTCCGAAGTAGATCGCATCGGCCATGTCGCAAAACTCGATCGCCGTTTTGTGACAAGCCGGATCGGTTTGAGTCAGTTGCTGTATCCACTGTCGTTGTGTATCGCCCCGGGGACGCCGAAGTCCGAGCAATCCAGCCCGCGCCTCGACGACTCGAATGGCTAATCCGCAGCGGCGTTTGGGGGACATCCAGCCTGCGGATTTCCAAACCAATACAAACAACCAATCCAGCCACATTCGCCGGCTGAGGTAGCCGGCACCTGCGACCAGGCCGGTGATCAATGCGTACGGCCAAGATGCGGCCACGAGTTTTTTTGTTTGAAGCCACAACGAAGGACGATAAAGTGGCTCTACAAAACCTGGCGTCGGTTCGACTTCGAACCAGCGACCATCGTTAAGTTGCACCTCGACCCAGGCGTGGACATCCGACGGCAAGACCGAAGCGTGACCGGCGGCAAAGTCGAACGAATTTGGTCGCACGTAGAATCCCGTCACCAGTCGAGTGGGCAGTCCGAGTTCACGAATCATCATCGCTGCGGCGGTCGCAAACAAATGGTCGCCACCGCGACGGGAACGTAAAAATTGCTGGACAGGAACTTCCGACTCGTCAGTCACTTCCTGCGGCGTCACTTGGCGGTCGAATTGGAACTTAGTACGCAGGTGATGAACGATCGAATGAATTTGGTCGAGCGGTTCTGCGGTTTCGTCTACGATGCCCCGGGTCAAGCGTCCCCACTCGCTATCATTGTCTCGCATGGCGAGCTGCGGTGAGTAAGAATCAAACAGCCGATTCCGCAGATCATCTTCACGTAGGTTTTCACTAGCCACGTGCACCACGGTCATCGGCGGGACTTGCTCGCGCCCGGGCATGAACATGCAGCCGTCTTGATCGATACGAAAGAAGTCGACACGATCGATGTCTTTCAAATGAATCGCTTGTGTCAGCATCGGAAGAGGCAAGCGAACCGAATCCAGACGGAGAATTTTTAGTAGCCCCACTGATATGGAATCCTCTTCGGATGCCCGGTTGAGGTTCCGTCGCGGACTTCGGAATTTTGGGTCGAAGAACCAGTGGTTGCCGCCGATCTCAACGGATTTCAGCTCGTCTTGGTGGTAATCGGCTGTCTGTGTCCAATCGATTCCGTCAAAGGTATCGTAGCGGTGCAGAGCGAGACGAATTCCAGTCGGGCCATCCCACTGCAACACGTCATCCGATTTTGCGTCATCAAACTTTTGATGCTTCTTCGGAGCGATGCGATCGGTCGAAAACGAGCCACCGCCGCGTTCCGTTTTCGCAGTCTTTTGGTGCGACGGAATTAGATTTTGATTGGCGAGTGCTTGACGTTGTTCGTACTTCGTCTTTCTTGGTTCGCCGACCATGTCATTGAACATGTCAAACAATGATGACTGTTTCGATTCGATAAAAACGTCCGAGTCGACGGCACCAAACGATTCGGCATGGTCTTTCGCAGCGATCGCCGCGTCACCGGTCCCCACGCCGCTTCGCGCCGCAGGGTCAGACCATTTTGATCCTCCACTGACGGGCATAAATCCAGATTTCAGAGGGTGCGTCTTCCAGGCATGATCTTTCACGCCCCAGACGGTCCCAATTAACAACAGGCCGGAGAACACGATGACTGCCGGGCGATTGGTCCACGTCGAACTAACCGATTCGGGCATCGCCAAATCCAGTTTTTCCCACCGGCTGGCAACCAAGTGCCAAACGCAGCCGACCATCCAAAGGACGGGCGCGACGATCGCCAGCGAACTATCCGAGATCGCCGCCGTGAATAGGACAAGGAAACCGCTAATGACCAATGACAATGCCAACACCCGTCGATCCTTGGCAAGAATCGCCAGGGCGAGTGCGGTGACTCCGAACGACGTTAGTGTCGATAATTCGAACGCCGATGGTTGGCCGATTGCCCGCGCGATCATCGCAAACACGATGGGGCAACAGAGGACACCGGCGATCGACGCGACTCGTCGTCGGCCATGAAATCCCATCGCCAACCCACACAGGATCGCCAACGTTACAAATTCCGCGGTCAGCACCGCGGCATGTTCGGCAGGCTTGCGAAGCAGGTAAACTGCTGACAAAGCCAACACCGACAACGCTTGCGGTTCGACCTTTCTAAGCGACGTGCTTTGCATCACGTCCTCCGGTCCAGAACGACGCCAGTTGGCAACCTAAATCGATACTGCGATCCAGCCGGCGGTGCCGGTGCGATGATGACTGGCGAAGCTGAGTTGACGGATCAACGGAGCAAACGATCGGATCACCGTCTTTGTCCGAAGAAACGGTCAAACAAGCCGCTTCACTGCGTGCCGCTCCGCGAAGCGGCTGTTCGCTACCTTCAAGGGGAACGTCGGCCAATGCATCGAGGAGTTGTCGAAGACCTTCGGGACCGCGACGGGGGATGATCGAACGAGTCCCAATTTGAACGCGAGTCGGGATGGCGGATTGATGTAAGTTCACGAGCAAACTTGCCGCGACGCGAATGCGATCGCTGATCAGTTGCTGATTGACTTTTGTCGGGAGATCTGATCGTCCTCCTGTGTCGATCCAAACATCGATCGTGGGGCATTGCGGCGCGTTGCGTTCGGTAACGATCAAGCGATCGGCGCGAGCGGTGGCGACCCAGTTGACGTGCTTGATCGCGTCTCCGCTACGATAGTCCCGGACACCGATAAAGTCTCCGTTAGGCCCACTACGGTTGCCTTCACCGAGGTCCGCCCAGACGCGCCCGGACATCGGGCATCGTCCGGCAACAGGGTAAACTTTGGGCCAGACAGTCATTCCCGAAACTTCTCGCATTTGCTTTTTCGCCGTCCAGATTCCAAATGGGAATGAGCACGTGATCAGCGGCAGCGTTTGCGGGTAGTGACCGCGAAGACGAGGGCGAACGGCAAACCGGTAGGTGCTTTTCGAAAGCCCTTTCACAAATGCGAGTGCAACCGTCGGCGGTGTCTCTTCATTGCCCGTCTGCGTCTGGCGGTCCAAGTAACCTTCGATCGCTAGCCCCCAGACCGGCAACGGAAGTCGATTGAGCACGGACAACTTGAAATGGCAGGCGTCATCTTCGTGGACCCGGTCTTCCTCCGGCGTCAGGGAACACGCCACGGCGCGAACCGCAATCCAAGGCCATGCCATCCCAATGACGATCATCACCGACAAACTAGCCGCCATCGTCCAGCCGATCGGTGAAACGGAATACCCGATGATCGCACTGGCAACCGCGGCTGAGATGAACCAACCCACGGGTTCTTTGAGCCAATAAACAAAACGATTTGCCCAAGGACAAAAGTCGGAGGTAAGCAATCGCGCCCACCAACTTTTTTCTTGGGACGCATCATGGACCATGGCCATGACAGCGCACCTCGAAACAGGAGACGAAAACGGAGATCAACAACGCGGGTCGTTAAACCTGCGGTGGGCCCCGTGCCGAGATATCGTCAGAAGTCGAGAGGGTTCCATGCAGCGACGGTAATGCGGTTACACGGCCGGTGACTTCCGGTGTCGGCGCTACCGGAAGCGTCGCCGGGGCGATCGTCGCCAATCGCGCGGTATAGAAGTGTTGGCAGAGACTGCAGTGATTCGAATCGT
The DNA here is from genome assembly GCF_008312935.1 of Roseiconus lacunae. Lineage (NCBI taxonomy): Bacteria > Pseudomonadati > Planctomycetota > Planctomycetia > Pirellulales > Pirellulaceae > Roseiconus > Roseiconus lacunae. Next base: position 98,019 of record NZ_VSZO01000079.1, read on the forward strand.
GCTCTTTGGCGGGCGTGCCACTGCACGGTTGGTCGCCGCACCGTTGATCGTCACAACAGCTTCGATCGCAGTCTTCGGCAACGGAAGACGCCAATCGGGAACGTTGCGTCGACGCAGAATTGATCGACGCTGACTGAGAAGCCAACGATGCTCGCCGACGATGCAATGCACACTCGCAAGACTCGCCAGCAACTTGAACATCTTCCTCATCGATCTGCGTCGGCGCACTGGCGTCTTGCTCATGAACCGAGACGGTGCAACATGCGGACGAATCGACGCACCCCACATGAGCGACACTGGCAAGGTTGCTCAATAGCAACGCAATCGCCGTCAGGTAAGTCGCAAATTGGTGACGTGAAGCGTACAAAAAGTCGATCCCGCGGCCCGGTATCGGGCGGCTCGTGCGCAGCGTGAAACGATAGATGGTCCAAATAATAAAGGAACCACCGTATTTTCATGAAAGACTACGCCGAGTCAATGTCGAAGGTTCGTTCGCACACCGTGATCATGCAATTTTCACGTTTCTGGACGAGGTTTGGTCAAGTCTAGAAGGGCGGAAAATACTTTTGACGCGGCGAAATTCGATCCACAGTCCGCGCGATATTCGCGAATTCTCTATGACTGAAGTGTCGTTTGTGAAGCGGTCCTGCTTCGGACAATCAACCGCGAACACGTCCGTTGTGGCATTGGTTTGATTGACGTTGGCTTCCCGATGTTGAGAACTGGCGAAGCCGCCCGCCGTTTGGCTGGCCGCCTTCGCGAGAGTCCGCTTCTGCTAGAATCTGCCCAGATTAGGCTCCCCTTACTGGGCTACTTAGGATTTATGGAGATCATCGTGACGCATCCGGCTCAATTGACGAGCTACCGTCGTATCTTGTTGCTCACCGACGGCTACTCAACGCCTTTCCTCGCCAAGACGGCGATCAGTTTGCTGCGGTATCGAACGGACGATGTGATCGGTGTGCTCGACGCCGAACATGCCGGTCAAGACGCCGGAGAGCTTTTTGGTGCCGGGCACGGGATCCCGGTTGTCGATTCGATTGTCGAAGGCACCGATGCGGTTTTCATTGGAATCGCACCTCCGGGTGGCAAGCTGCCTGCCGCATGGCGACCGACCATTATTGAGGCGCTGACTCGGGGGATCGATGTGGTCTCGGGACTGCACGATTTCTTGTCTCTCGATCCCGAGTTGACGGCAATTGCCGAGCAGCACGGCGGCACGCTGATCGATGTTCGCAAAAACAATGAAAAGGAAACCGCGACGGGGCAACCGTTTCGTGAAGGCTGTTTAAGAATTCACACCGTTGGCCAGGATTGCAGCGTCGGCAAAATGGTCGCGTCGCTCGAGATTCAGCGCGAGTTAAGCCGTCGAGGCCACGACGCGAAATTTCTGGCAACCGGCCAAACCGGCATCATGATTTCGGGCGAAGGCGTTCCAATCGATTGCGTCGTCGCCGACTTTGTCAACGGAGCCGCCGAACGGTTGGTCCGTCAAAACGATGACCACGACATCGTATTGATCGAAGGACAAGGGTCGCTTTCGCATCCCAGTTTTTCCGCGGTCACGTTGGGATTGCTTCACGGAGCGGCTCCCCAGGGTTTGATTTTTGTTTACGAGGTCGGTCGTCGAGAGGTCAAAGGACTCGATGGGATCGAGTTGCGGCCGTTCCGACAGTTGATCGCGGCCTATGAAAATGCCGCCGCCTTACGTCACCCTTGTCGAGTGATCGGGATCGCCATGAATGGGCGTAAGGTCAGCGACGAAGAAGCCGCGGCGGAAAAGGCGCGGATGGAGTCCGAGTTTGGTTTGCCGGTTTGTGACGTCTTTCGTGATGGGCCCGGGGAACTTGTCGATGCGGTGATCGCATTGCAACAGGAGCTGCAGCGATGAAGATCTGCTTGCACCCCGTCGAGCTTCCCTTGGAATATGAATTCACGATCGCTCGAGGGTCGACGTCCGTCCAACGATCCTTGATCGTCGAGCTTCAACACGAGGGCCAATCGGGGTACGGCGAGGTCACCGAGAATTCTTATTATGGTCACACGGTCGATTCGATGTCGAAATCGATCATCGACTGCCGAGGCGACATCGAAGGCGTCGCCTTGAAGAGCCCCGAAGAGCTGTGGCAACGTCTGCGGCCCAAGCTTGCCAACGACTTCTTTGCGCTCTCGGCGATCGACCTCGCCGCTTACGATCTGCTGGGCAAACTATCGGGACGCTGGACCTACGAAATGTTAGGCTTGACTTGGGAAACCATTCCGAAGTCGAGCTACACGATCGGGATCGATTCGATCGAAACGATGGTCGCAAAACTCACCGCCCGGGCCGGATGGGACATCTACAAAATTAAACTCGGCACCGATCATGATGTCGAAATCGTGCGACGTTTACGTGAGGTATCGTCCTCCATATTCCGGATCGACGCCAACTGCGGTTGGACCGTCGAGCAAACACTGGACTATGCACCGCAGATGAAAGCCTTAGGAGTCGAATTCATCGAGCAACCGCTGCCCGCCGATGCGCCCAAAAAAGATCATCAAGCGATTTTCAAGCAATCGGTTCTACCGATCATCGCCGACGAAAACTGCTTGGTCGAAGACGACGTTGCCCGATGCCACGGATCGTTTCACGGGGTGAACGTCAAGTTGTGCAAGTGCGGTGGACTGACACCTGCAGTACGGATGCTGCGTCAAGCCAAAGAGTTCGGGATGAAAACCATGGTCGGCTGTATGGTCGAAAGTACCGTCGGAATCTCAGGCGCCGCCCAACTGGCACCACTGCTTGACTATGCCGATCTAGATGGCGCGAATTTGATCGCGAAGGACGTTGCCGAGGGAGTGTGCGTTGACCGCGGCAACATTCAACTGGCCGAAGACTATGGCAGCGGCATCAAGTGGCACACCGAAATGACTCCGCCGTCAACGGAAACCTGACGCCAGGTTAAACACACCAGGATTGCGGTCGAGTCAAAGTTTCCAGCGGAGCAAAATTTGATCGGGGGGGCAACACGCGCTACAATCAGCACCCTTCTTGAGGCGACCACGTTTTACTTCGATGAGTATCCCGATGTTACGATGTTTGGTTCAGACCGCGGTTTTGATCTGCGTTAGCGTTTCGCTTGCTCTTACGTCGCCCGGAGTTTCGGCGCAGCAACCGGGCACGCCGGCAGCTTCTCAAACAGACTATCAAAAAGCGATCGGCAAGATAGAAGAAGCCATTCGAATCGAAGTCGAACAAAAAGGTCTGCCCGCATTTTCGATCTCGCTTGTCGATGGCGATCACATCGTCTGGGCCGATGGGTTTGGCTATCAAGATTCGGGAAAGGAAACGAAGGCGACCGCGGAGACGGTGTATCGAGTCGGCTCGGTTTCAAAATTGTTCACCGACATCGCCGTCTTGCAATTGGTGGAACAAGGGAAGATCGATCTCGACGCCCCGGTTGAAACCTATGTCCCCGGTTTTGCTCCCGGCAATCCTTACGGCGTACCGCTGACGCTACGCCAAATGATGTCGCATCAATCCGGCTTGGTACGTGAATCGCCCGTCGGAAACTACTTTGATCCGAACGAGCCTTCGCTGGCCGATACCGTTACCAGTTTGAATGACACGACGTTGGTTTATCGGCCCGAGACTAAGACCAAGTATTCCAATGCGGCGATCGCTGTCGTCGGTGCCGCGTTGGAAAACCAACTCGAAGTGTCTCACCCGGAGCAAGTCAGGAGATCCATTTTGAAGCCTCTGAAGATGCAGGCCAGCGGGTTTGTTGTCGATGCGGCGATGGAACCGAAAATCGCCACGGGGTGGATGCGAACGTATGACGGTCGTCGTTTCGAGGCACCGACGTTCTTATTGGGGACCGGGCCGGCAGGAAATTTGTACTCCAGTGTGTTGGACCTATCCAAGTTCGTTACCTGCTTGCTCAACAACGGCGTGACCACGAGTGGCAAAATTCTTGAACCGGCGTCATTGGAACTGATGACCACCCCGGTCAAAGATTCCGATGGGAACGAGCAAGGTTTCGGTCTTGGCTTTCACATCCAGTCGCTCGACGGACACAAGAAGATCGGTCACGGAGGAGCGGTGTACGGGTTCTCGACACAATTGGAAATTTTGCCGGAACGCCAAGTGGGCGTCGTCGCAGCATCATCACTCGACGGTACCAATGGCGTGGTCCGGCGACTGTCCGATTACGCGCTCCGATTGATGCTGGCGACCCAAGACGATCAGCCCCTTCCAGAGTATCGAACCACGATTGCCGTCCCACCCGCGCGGTCGAAAGCGATGGTGGGGACCTATCGAGAAGAAAACGGTGACCGGTTCACTCAGATCACCGAGCTTGAGGGGGACCTGTACATGTACCGCGGGACCTTTCGAAATCGATTGCGTGCCGCGGCCGATGACGGAAGTATTCTCACCGATGATGCGATCAGTTTCAGGGTACCCGTCGATCTTCGCGACAAAGATGAATTGAATGTGGGTGATGTCAGCTACCGGCGTCTACCCGATCAGCCACCGGCGCCGGCACCCCGGCGCTGGCAAGGGCTGATTGGTGAGTATGGATGGGATCACAACACGCTGTATATCTTAGAAGACCACGGCCAGTTGTACGCCTTGATCGAGTGGTTTTATTACTATCCGCTGACGGAGATCAATGACAATGAATTTGCATTCCCCGACTATGGGCTCTACCACGGAGAAGGTTTGAAATTCACTCGCGATGATCAAGGAAGAGCGACAGAAGTGGTCGCGGCGGAGGTTCGTTTTGTACGCCGTGAGGTTGGAACCAAGGACGGCGAGACATTCAAAATCACGCCGGTTAAACCGATCGATGATCTTCGCGAAGGGGCGCTCGCGGCGCGGCCTCCCGAAGAAACCGGCGAGTTTCAATCCTCCAACCTCGTCGAACTGGTTTCCCTTGATCCGACGATCAAGTTGGATATCCGCTACGCGACCACCAACAATTTTACCGGAGCCGTGTTTTACAAACAGCCGCGTGCGTTCATGCAGGCTGACGCGGCGGCGGGCGTCGCCAAGGCGAACAACATGTTGGGCGAACGTGGATTGGGGCTACTCATTCACGACGCCTATCGGCCGTGGCACGTGACGAAAATGTTTTGGGATGCGACACCCGGCGAATTCAAGGACTTCGTCGCAAATCCGGCCAACGGATCGCGGCATAACCGAGGTTGCGCGGTCGATCTCACGTTGTACGATCGCTCGACCGGCCAACCGATTCAAATGGTCGCCGGCTACGACGAATTTTCCAACCGCTCGTTTCCTTTGTATCCCGGCGGTACCTCTCGCAAACGCTGGTACCGCGATTTTCTGCGCCGGACGATGGAGTCAGTTGGGTTTCATGTTTACGAGTATGAATGGTGGCACTTCGACTACAAGGATTGGCGTCAGTACCGAATCGGCAATGCAACCTTCGAAGAATTGCTCCAGGACTGACGGCTTATCCAAAACATTGCGGCCTTCACTAGAGTGATTTGTTTTGCTGCATCGGTGTGTATCCGCCGAGACGATCCCGAGCGAACTTTGACTGCCACAAAACACACAGTGGGCCATTGAATCCCGGAGACACACCGAGTGCAATTAGAGTGATTCGTTCAAATAGTCGGTCGCGTCGTTCGACGTAAATTTCATCTGACCGAAACTCGCGTTGACGCAGTTGATAAATACTGACCGAAGCGAATCGGCTGTCAATAAAACCCCCTTCCCCTTTTCGCGAGCAGGTACCTTGCTAGACGACACTGATCTGTTCGGCGATGTAAGTGGATCCAACAATTCCCTTGGCTGTGGAGGGTTGGTGGTCGTGCTCGTCATCGCTACGTTGCTGTTCGCTATCCTGATGGCTTGGATGCCGTGACGGAGGTTTTACCTTGCTTCGGTTGCATCGATGTCGGCGAAGGAGGTTGTCGAGTTTCCATCGGTTTGATGAGCGAAGGGATCTGATGCCGCGGACTGTTGCACCGATTTCGATTCAGTCGCCGCGCGAATTGTTTCGTCTGGACTACGGTGCAGAAACCGTGGCTAACGCCAGTCGGCTATTCTAGTTGTCGATCGTTGATGAAACGTTGGGGCTTTCAAAGCGATTGTAGGCAAAGCGGGACCGGACAGAGTGGGATATCTGTCGGCCGGTGAGCCATACCGAAACATATCATCTAGACGGAGCGATCGCAGTTTTTGACAACTCAGGCTTCACGATAGCGAGCGAACGTTCGATCAACTTGACGCATAGTGCGGCGCGCGTTTGGGTCAGCTTGACACGGAATGCAACAACTTCCCCGTCGGATCACTGCTCAAGTCGTTTCCGTAACAAGTCCATCGAAATACCATCTAAGAGTGTTGCACCAAGGCGACCTTCTTCGGACGCGTCGAGGGACTGCACGACGAAAGATCCGATTTGAACGAACTCCTTCAAATAGGGTACCGTACCGAGAAGGTCGCCAATCGGCTTGCAGTGCTCCAGCGTCGTCTCATCATCCAAGCTCGCAATGAAGCTGACGATACCTTCCGGCTTCCTGTCGGCCCCAAACAGTCTTTCCATCGACTGTTGGTGAGTCTCCTCGCCGTCTGCGTGTTCGAGCGTTCTGCAGAGTTGGTCGGTCGCATCGATCGGGTCTAGTGATCGGAGCTGCGACTCTTCGATCGCTTCTGCCACTTTTACCGTCAGATCGATGATGACCGACATGCCTTTGACCGCTCCCTGAGATTGCGGGACCAGAGTTTTGAGCGTTTCTTCCACGATGCTTTTGATCGGGAAGATGAGAGCCCGAAGTTGAGGCTTAGAGTAGGCTTGCTGAGTCAAAAGAAGATCATGAACACCACTAGGAGTCCGGATCACAATGGACGGCTCTTCGACTGTCCCCTCCGAAAGAACCGACTTCAGTTCCGGACGCTTCCGTATCGTGGACTTGATCTTCATCATGAAACTCGCCGCTCGTTCCGATCCATTTCATCGTTCGTGATTCGTCGTCACGATTTATATTTTGACCGTTGTGCGGTGTCAAATAATGGAATTTCAATCGCCGGCATGCGAATCGGTGATATTCGGCAAGAGGTTGCGATCGAACCGTGATCGACCTGATTGGTAGATCACCGAGTTTTCAGAAACTCGGATGTCGCTTCGTCGTCCACGCGAATGTAGTGATCCCGAAGCGGCGGGAAAACATCGCCGCTTGCTGTTTCGATGGACATGTTTTCGGTTGCTCGTCGTGGCATGTGGCAATCGATGCAGTTTCCCTCAATCCCCTCTCCGACTCGGTCAGCGGCTCCGCAATGCGACACTTCATGGCATTCCAAACAACGCTTCGAGAAGACGTCGAGTCGTCCGCGATCATTTTGATGGGGATTATGACAGTCGACGCAAGCCATCGATGTCTCGGTGAAGCAGCGACTTTGCGATAGACGTTCCATTTGATTGCTAGTGTGCACACCGTTCGCACCGCTGCTGCTCGCGGTGAGTTCGTAGTGATCTTCCAGGCGGTCACCGGGACGGAACTTGAACCCCAGCGGATCGAGTAGTGGCTTCACACCGGTGTGACACTGCCCACAAACTTGCATTTGTTGATCACGTGTCAGGTTGGAAGGCACCGTGATCTGGTAGCCCTGGTCGCTAGTTGGATTCGACTTGTGAAAATCGACGTGATCTTTTCCCGGGCCATGGCACCGTTCGCAGGACACACCCAGGATCAGCGAACCCGGTGTGAAGTGTTCATCGTCTTGGCGGGCATCGATATACGTGGCGTGGCACTCAAGACAAGCGGTGTGGATTTCGCGTGAGAAAACGGCATCACCGTCGACGTAGCCGGGACTGTTGGCCCATACATCTGATTCGGTTAGGTACGACGCGTGCAATTGATAAAGCTTGTCCCCATGCCAATACAGATACGATTCACCAAGTAAATTCGATCCGACGGTGATGTCGATCGGGACTTCGAACATCCAGTCAAAGAAACGCACCCGCTGAAAACTTTTTTGATCACGCCGGATCATCTCAAACCAGACTTCAGGATCGCGAGTGAATAGCTCATTGTCGGGCGTTTCAAATGAACCGGCGATATTATCCGGAGTTGCCTTACGCGAGGTGCGATGGTGAGCGGTTTGGATAAACGACTGATAAATCGACTCGTGGCACTCGCGGCAAGCCTGAGCACCGAGGAAACCTGGGTTCTGATGAATCGGATCCAAATCGGGCGGTGAGGTTGGAACATGACCCGGTTTAAAAGGAATTTCGACCCCCACGTCATGCCTTTCGCGACCGACGAACCAGGTATTGGTGTCCGGCATGGGACGGCTGATCAACGTGCTGGGGAGCGACTGGCCGCGGCCTTGGCGGGCAAGCTCGTCGATTTGCTTGATACTTAATCCGCCGATCAAGCCCTCGATCTCGCGCAATGATTCCCGCTGGGATTGTCGTTTGACGAGTGCGTTTAAATCGACGTCGTCATTGGGTTTCGTGAGGCCATACCAGAGGTATCCGCCGACGAGCATGAGGATCGCGAAAACGAGAAGGACGGCTGGCGATTTCGGCATTCAATCCAGACCAAGAATGCAGAGATAGAAACATACAGGCACACGGTCGTCGCATCAGGTGCCTGGTCCCGACTAAGACTCGAGGGCGGTCCAACAGCCAACGGGCGTTGTCGCCGCATCGATAGCGGCTGACCCATGCGACGTTATCCAAACACAAGTTGGATCAATGTAATAGTCTAATCAAATGTTCGCGGACCCGGTGACATCGTCGTTGAAGGGAGGGGCGACGCGATCACAGACGCCGCAGATGGTTTCCCCATGCGGTATCCGATGCGGGCCATTTCGTCTGTCGATGGGAATTGGATTTGGTTGTCGCGGCGAAACCGTGGCTGACGCCATTCGAAAGAAACGTATTTGAACTGCTGACGAAACCGTATCACGTCTGTCCCACGGATTTTTGTTTCGATTCTCGAGCACCCTGGCTTCACGGAACGGAGGGCGACTTGGTCGCGATCAGCGAAACGGTTTCGGCGAAGTCCCGCGTCTTCAAACTGCGAATTGATGGATCACTAGGCAGATCGCCGTTGAAAAATCTGTTTTGCGACAATGTGCTTCGTTGAAGTTCGCTGCTGATAGGCAACTTGCGACCGCGTTTGGTTGCCGGCGGTGCTCGTCGCGATCGGATTTTCGTCGGCGACCAACCCGACGAACCAATCGGGTAAATCGAACCCGCGCCTGGTTGCCAAATCGCAATAGAAAAAACGCTCGTTGGGGCCGAGTTGCCGCAACTCGGTTTCGTCAAGCGGACGGTTCGTTGCGACTGCCTTGCGATAAAGTTGAAAGTTGAACATCGTGTGTACTCAATGAACGGACGCAAAGCGACTGGCACAATTGCTCCGATCGGCCAGAATAGAACGCAGTACCGTCGATCATCGGTCGGCACCACGCGGTGGTGCAGTTAATCCCTAAGATTGCGGTGTGAAACTGATTGCCGCCATCACCAACCTGCCCTGCGACAAGTAAAAGCATTGGAATTTGCCACATATGGACTGTTAGTTGCCGCCGGATTCCTTGCCGGGATCATCAACACGATCGCCGGTGGCGGATCATTTTTGACGCTGCCCGCCCTGATGGCGTTTGGGTTAGATCCCAAAATGGCCAATGGCACGAACAGGGTCGCCGTGTTGTTTTCCAGTAGCGCAGCAGTGGCGACGTTTCATCGGCACGGGCATTTGGACCGGAAGCTCGCCAATCGGTTGACATGGCCGACGATGCTGGGGGTCCCGGTCGGCGCGTTGTCTGCGGTGTACCTTCCGCCGGATGCATTCGAACCGGTCTTCGGCCTGATTTTTCTGGGGATGGCGATCGTGCTTGCGAAAAACCCCAAGCGTTTAGCACAATCGATGAAGCCGACGAAAAATACTGCAAGCTGGATCCGACCTGCGTTTTTCCTGATCGGAGTTTATGTCGGGTTCATCCAGGCCGGTATGGGGATCCTGGTGCTGTTGGCGATGAGCTGGACGACGGGTGGAGATTTGGTCGGCAGCAATGCCGTCAAGAACTGGATCGCATTTTTGGTCACGTTGACCGCGACGGTTGTCTTTACGATTTACGGATTAGTCCAATGGGCGCCAGGGCTGTCGATGGCGGCTGGCAACCTAATCGGTGGCGTTGTCGGGGCGAAGTTGGCGATCAAGAAAGGCAACCGAATGATCTTTTGGTTTTTAATCGTCGTGATGATCGCCACAGGGACCAAGTTGATCGTCTCCGCATTCCTCTGAGGCGTCGTCCTTCATGAAACGTCGAGTGTGATTCATTCGCCGACGCGTGTTGGCATCGATCGTCGGGGCTAATCCGCTGCGAACACGATGCCGCAAGACGACTTCGTTTGAATCAGTTCGCGTCACGTTGTCGAAAGCCAGTGGATCGTTTCAAAAAGGCACGCAGGCTGTTGCGGCACTCAGTAGCGAACTTGGCGACTTCATCGGTGCGGTAATCCGGATAAGTCCAGCGGTGGTGGATCCAACGCTTGGCGGTGTAGGTCAACGTGATTTCGCCGAAAATTCCATCACGTAGGTACACGCGATGGTCACGATCTTTGGTGGTTGCCAACACCAGTTTGGCCTGAGTGATGTACCCCGGGTCAAGATTCAGCGGTCTTGGTTGTTGGGGATACTTTTTGGCGAACTCCAACTCGACGTCGTTTGTCCACAGTTTCCAGTCCGCCATCGAGCCCGCATCGAGCGGATCTCCCAATGCCACGAGAACTTTTCGAAGCCCATCGCCCATCGAGGCCGCGTAATAGCCGCCGGCGACAAACGGTAATGGTGCGCTCTGATTGGTGATCACGCCCCAGTGTTGTGAGAGTCGCTCGATAGCTTCGGAGCGAACCTGATCATCTTGCGAAATCACGGCACAAAAACGGACGACCGGTTCGACATACAGCACCTCTGCCACAACGCTACTCTTGTGTAAAATCCGGCTCTTGAAAATTTGCTTTTAAAACTTCGTTCACTCCGGCCAGCATAGCAAACCCATGCATCCTTGGATCGCCCAACGTACGACAACATTCGATGCCAGCGGAATTCGCAAAGTCTTTGACTTGGCAGCGAAGTTAACCGATCCGATCAATCTGTCGATCGGGCAGCCTGATTTCGATGTCCCCGAGTCGATCCAGGAGGCGGCGATCGATGCGATTCGCGGCGGCAAGAACGCGTATTCACCGACGCAGGGAATCGGTCCTTTGCGAGAGGCTCTGTCGAAGGAAATCGCCGACCGATTCGGTCACGCCGATCGCGACGTATTTGTTTCCAGCGGGACCAGCGGCGGTTTGATGTTGTCGATGCTTTCGATGATCGATCCGGGAGACGAAGTCATCTATTTAGATCCGTACTTTGTGATGTATCCGGCGCTACTAAAGATGTGCGGTGGTGTTCCCGTTCCGATCGACTCTTATCCGACGTTCGAGCTAGATCCGGACAAAATCGCAGCCGCGGTGACTGACAAGACCAAGATGATACTGCTCAACAGTCCCGCCAACCCGACCGGAGTCACTGCGACGGCGGAACAACTCGAAGCCGTCGCAAAGCTGGCTGCTGACAAAGGAATCGCGTTGGTCAGCGATGAAATTTATTCGCGATTTCACTACGACGGCGACTTCGTATCACCGACATCGTTTAACCCCGACACGATCGTGATCGACGGATTCAGCAAAAGCCATGCGATGACCGGTTGGAGGGTGGGCTATGTCCATGGGCCGCGAGAAATCATCGCAACGATGTTGAAAATCCAGCAGTACTCGTTCGTTTGTTCTCCCCAACCGGCTCAGTGGGGGGCACTCCGTGCGATGGAGGTCTCACTTGACGGGCATATCGAAGACTATCGGCGCAAACGCGATTTGATTTGCGATCTGCTCCAAGATGATTTCGAATTTACGCGACCCGGTGGAGCGTTTTATCTGTTCCCCAAAGCTCCGGGTGATGCGGGCGGAGAAGCATTTGTGCATCGGGCTATCGAACGCGGGCTGTTGATCATTCCAGGCAATATTTTCAGCGACAAGGACACGCATTTCCGGATCAGCTTTGCCGCCACCGACGATACGTTGCGGCGAGGTGCGGCGCTGCTGTGTGAATTGGCCAAAGAGGCCTGAGCGAGGCGGTGATTGATCGCCCCTTCCGCATTTTCCATCCGCGCGGGACACTGTGCGGTCAGAACCTATTCGCCCTACCGGCCTGATCGCCTTTACCCCTGCTATTTTCCCATGAAGTACGTCATCGTAATCCCGGATGGATGTGCGGACGAACCGATCGAAGCCCTCGACGGCAAAACGCCTTTGCAAGCGGCGACGTTGCCGAACATGGATGCCATCGCCGCCCGCGGCGCACTCGCCTTGTCGAATAATACGCCGGCTCATTTTCCTGCCGGCAGCGAGGTGGCTAATCTGTGCCTGTTTGGCTATGACCCCGATCAATACTTCACGGGGCGGGCACCGCTGGAAGCGGCGGCAGGTGGGATCACGCTTGGGCCACACGATTTCGCGGTCCGCTGTAATTTGGTGACGATCGAAGATCAGGTGATGATTGACTTCACGGCCGATCACATCAGCACCGACGAAGCGACCGAATTGCTGAAAACCGCCGGAGAAAAGTTGCTGGGGGACTTCGGCGGCCGCTTCGAATTCGTCCCCGGGGTGAGCTACCGAAACCTGCTGATTTATCGTGGTGACGCGTCGGTGCCGGCTCCGTTTTCAAAAGAATCCCGTTCGCGTGCTCCACACGATTTGACCGACTTGTCGGTGGCCGACGATTTTCCGCGGGGCCCCGGAAGTGATCTATTGGTCAAATTAATGAACGAGTCGGCGGAGGTCTTTGCGAACCACCCCGTCAACGTGAAACGACTGGCCCAAGGAAAGCGGCCGGCCACCAATGTCTGGCTTTGGGGACTCGGCGGTGCTCCGTCGATGCCCAGCTTCGAAGAGCGGTTTGGTGTCCGCGGTTCGATGATCACCGCCGTCGATCTACTCCGTGGTATTGCCGCGCTCGCCGGTTGGCCTCGAATCGAGGTCGAAGGGGCTACCGGTTACTTGGACACCGATTATGCTGCGAAAGGCCAAGCGGCAATCGAGGCACTTGGTCAATTCGATTTGGTTTGTGTCCACATCGAAGCCCCCGATGAGGCGTCCCACGAAGGCCGTCATGATGCGAAGATCGAAGCACTGGAGCAAATCGACCAGCACGTCGTCGGCCCACTCGTCGAAACTCTGCAAAAGTACGGTGATCATCGCATTCTGGTGATGCCAGACCACCCAACATTCTGCAGTACCAAAAAGCATGCGCATGGGCTGGTGCCGCTAGCGATGGCGGGGACGGGTATCGAAGCGGATTCCCAAACCACCTACGACGAAGTAGCCGCGGAAGCCGCCGGCAAGGTATTCGAGAAAGGCTGGGATCTGATGGATGCGTTCGTGATCAGTAACGACTGATCATTCGTCGCGCTCCCCTTCCCCGTCAGATGCAAATCGATCATCTGCCATTGTCATACCTTCCGGCTGACGTTGCTTGCTGTTTCGCAGACGCCAATCGGTTTTTCACCGCTCAATCATTCCCCTTTCGGCCTTCTAGTTAAATTCGATGTCATTGATCGTTCAAAAGTTCGGCGGAACCAGTGTCGCCGATGTCGAAAAAATCCGCGCGGCGGCTCGGAAAGCAATTCGTGCACAGCACCAGGGCCACCGGGTGGTGATGGTGGTCAGTGCGATGGGGAAAAACACTGACCGATTGCTTGAGCTTGCCGGTGAGTTCGGCCCCAACCCGCCGGCGCGTGAAATGGACATGCTGCTCAGTACAGGAGAGCAAGTCAGTGTGTCTTTGGTCGCGATGGCGATCGCTTCGCTGGGCAGTCGAGCGGTTAGCCTAACCGGCGGACAGATCGGACTGCACACCGATAGCAGTTTCAGCAAGGCTCGCATCCGTTCGATTTCGACCGAGCGAATCGAGAAGCTGCTCGATGATGGCAACATCGTTGTCGCGGCCGGATTCCAAGGGATCGACGACGACCTGAACATCACCACGCTCGGCCGCGGCGGCAGCGATACCACCGCGGTTGCCTTGGCTGCGGTTTTGGGTGCCGAAGCATGCGAGATCTACACCGACGTCGATGGGGTTTACACCACCGATCCTCGATTGCTTCCCGAGGCTCGTCGCGTCGACGTGATCAGCTACAACGAAATGTTGGAACTGGCCAGCCTGGGCGCCAGTGTGATGCACAATCGCAGTATCGAATTTGCTAAAAAGTTTGGCGTGCCGATCCATGTCCGAAGTAGCTTTTCGGATTCCCAAGGCACGATGATTGTCGCCGAACAAGAATCCGAATCGGCCCCGGTCAGCGGCGCCGCGATGACTCCCGACGAAGCACGCGTGACGGTCCTTGGGGTGCCTGACATTCCCGGAAAAAGTCTGCAGATCTTTTCGGCGATCGCGGAACGCAAAATCGCCGTCGACATGGTGGTCCAAAACATCGGCGACGGCGGCAAGGCGGATGTCTCGTTCACGGTGCAACGCAACGAACTTGAGACCACCCTCTCGGCACTCGAGCCGATTTTAGAATCGATCGGTGCCGACGGCATCACGCATGATGATCAGGTCAGCAAGGTTTCGGTTGTCGGTGCCAACATGGCCAACCAAGCTGGTGTGGCGAGTCAAATGTTTCGTGCCTTGGCTGACGCCGGCGTCAACATTCACATGATCACAACGAGTGAAATCAAAATCAGTGCCCTCGTCCGGCGCGACCAAGCATCCGATGCCCTGCGAGCCGTTCATCGATCTTTTAAACTGCACGAAACACCGGACGATGCAAAATCATGGAGCCAGATCAAAGCCGACCGCGAAGCCGAGGGCGTCGAAGTCGAAACGCTGATCAGTCGGCTGCGTGACGACGCGCTCGAAGCCCTCACGCTAACCGGAATTTCGTTGCTCGATGGACAAGCTCGCGTGACCCTCTCCGGTGTGCCCGATCAACCCGGCATCGCCGCCGACATGTTCGAACGAATCGGTGCGGCCGGGATCTTTGTCGATATGATCGTCCAAGGCTACGACGGCGAAGACGGATCGACCAGCGTTAGCTTTACCGTCAATGCGGAAACACTCGAAGCGAGCCTGAAGGTCGCCAACGAAATTGCCAAGTCACATGGGATGCGAGCCGTGCAGGGCGAAGCAGGAATCGCTAAAGTCACCGTCAGCGGAATCGGCCTGCGGAGCCACACTCACGTCGCGACGTTATTGTTCCGGACGCTGAGTGACAACGACATCAACGTAGAAATGATCGGAACGAGCGAGCTGCAGGTGAACGCCGTCATCGACAGCAAGTCTGCCGAGGCTGCGAAACAAGGACTCGAGAAAGTTTTCGCCGGCTCGCTGTATTGATCATCGCAGTGATGCCGATGATGTGATCCTCTCGGTGCCTCAAACGAAGGCCCGGCAGATTCATCCCGGAGGGTCTGTGCCGGTGGCGTTCGCCGAGAGAACTTGTCGCAATCGTCACACGTTTGACGCGGTCAGTCACCGAGCCCAAAATGTGGATCGACATGACTGACGGTGATCGATCCTGAAAAACAATGATCGACGTCACGCCCGCTTTCGCGTGGGCGAGCGTGGAAGTCCAGTTCGAACTGGACGCTACCGTCTTCGCCGATGCGCCCTTGGCGATCGAGCGGTTTTCGATCGACCGCACAATGCACACGAGGCGGGACCTGATCACCCGGCATTTCAGTCGCGGGCAAGTTGACGTTCCAAAGTGGTGCGAGTCCGAGTGAATGATTGCGTTCGAACAGAATCGCCGTATCTAAAAAGTCGCCAATTGTTTGTTCCAGCCACTGGGGCGTGTGCGCCCATTCCTTCGGAACACCCGGCCGTCGATAGTGGGACACTGCCATCGCGGGGACGCCCTGCAGACTCGCTTCACGCGCGGCCGCGAAAGTTCCGCTGACCAAAAGGTTGACGCCCAGGTTGGCGCCCGCGTTGATTCCAGAGATCACAAGGTCGGCGGGGTAGTTCATCGCTTGCAAGGCAACACGTACACAGTCGACCGGCGTCCCGTCGACGCAATGCCAGCCATCGCGAACCTGTTCGACCAGAAGCGGACGTTTCGCTTCCAAGCTATGTCCGCATTCGCTGCGACAACGATTGGGAGCAACCACGCGAACTTCGCATCGAGATCGCAAGTCGCGAAGACCGAGCACATGATCGAGACTTTCCGAGAGGGCCTGTAAGCCGGGCGCCTCGACACCGTCATCGTTCGTCAACAATATTTTCACGATGTGCTCCATGCAGAAAAATCGTCGGTGGCGCAGGCAATGATGTGACCCGTGGCGGCTTTGGCGTCCGTCAAGAACGGTCGAGGTAAAGACGTTGAGTTGATACTGGCTAAACCTTTGCTGTTTTGACCGTGATCAGTGCGTCGAGTTCTTTTTGAAGTCGCGGTAGGATTTCGTCGTATCCAAATGCACCCAATGGCTCCGGCCCGCGTTTCAAGTTGACTTTGGCCGGTCCACACCAGAGTCCCAAGTCGGCATCATCCGTCTCACCGGGACCGTTCACGCGACAACCCATCACGGCAATCGTGATGTCGTAGTCCTTGGCATATTCAGTCATCTGTTTGACCTGTTGGGCCAAATCAATAAACGCCTCGTTTTCGACGCGTGAACAACTAGGGCAACTGATGATGTTGAGCGCCTTGTCGTTTAGTTTGACGACCGTGCGAACCCGCCCCGCGTAAATGTCGTCGACGATCTGGCGTCCGGCATCGATTTCTTCTGGCTTGCGATCGTTCGGCAGTGTCAACGAAACGCGAACGGTATCACCGATACCACGACCGATCAGTTGTTCAAACGCAATTCGAGTCTTAATGACGCCTTCGGGGGGCATTCCTGCTTCGGTCACGCCGAGGTGCAGCGGGACATCGGGGCGTCGCTCGGCGAACTTCGTGTTGACCTCGATGACTTTTTGTGGGTCGCTGTCTTTCAGGGAAACCACGTAGCGAGTGAAACCAAGGGAGTCGACGAAATCACAGTGTTCGAGCGCACTTTCAAGCATCGGCGTGATCGAATCGCTGGGGTCATAGCGTTCCTTTTTGTCCGGATCGACGCTGCCACAGTTGACACCGATTCGGATCGCACAATCATGCTCAAGTGCCTGATCGATGATAAAGCGGACTTTGTCCTGCCATGGTTTTGACCGTTGGTGATGATACAAGTGTCCCGGGTTGTAACGAATCTTGTCGACATAGGGCGCGACCGCTTCGGCCAGGCGAAAGTTCTCTTGCAAGTCGACCGCCAAGTTCGCCTTGGTTTGGCTGCGGATTTCGGCGAGCGCGGCCGCGTCTTTGGGGCTATCGACCGCGATGCGAACCACGCCAGCACCGGCACCGCGATAGGCTTCCGCCTGTGCGACCGTTGCGTCGATGTCTTGCGTTTTCGTTGCCGTCATGCTCTGGACCGCAATCGGATTGAAGTCGCCGACGATGATGTCGCCGATCGATACCGGTCGGGTCGCGTTTCGTTTAATTTCCATGGATCGTTTGTATCGGTGGTCCACAAGGTTGGTGCGGTCGCAGTATTGTAGGGCGAAGGGCGAACATCGCCATCGGTCGAATTTGGGCAGTCATTGAACGCCGAATCACAGCGCCATTGAGCCGGGATTGCCAAGTTCCGTCGAATTGCCGACCCGTCAACTCGGCGTAAAACCAGCGTCAATTCGGGGCTGATTCATTGCCTCACCCCGCGAACGAGTGAGGCGTAAAGCGTTTCGTAGCGGTCGACCATAGTCTCAACAGTGAAAAAACGTTCGACGTAACGACGATTCGCCTGTCCAAATGATTCACGCAGTGAATCGTCACGCAGCAAATCGAGTAAACGCGCTGACATCGCGTCGCCATCACCCCGTTCGAAAGTCTGATATTGGCGACGCTGGAGGTCGATCGAATCCTGTGGTACGTCCGATATACCCTCGGGAATGCCGGCTGTCTGCGTAGCCGCCGAGGGAACTGGGGGAAACAGTTCTGCGGTCCCTTCGATACGGCTGCAAACGACTGCCTTCTCCATCGCCATCGCCTCCAAAATCACGTTTGGCATCCCCTCGTAGTGGCTGGGAAGCACCAGGACTTCGCATGCGGCATAAAACGGTCGCAAATCCGTTTGAAACGGCAGCAACCGAACTCGGTCGTCGGGGAGATTTTGGATCCAGGTTTCCAGATCCGACTTCAGCGGTCCTTGGCCGATCAGAACCAACCGAGTCCGGGGATCACTCGCAACGATCGATGTGATCTGCTGCTGTAATAATTCCAAGCCTTTTTGCGGGTGCAGACGTCCGACGAACAGAATGACGCGGCTATCGCTAGGGAGTCCGATCGTCGACCACTCGAAACGGGCCTGATGGCCGCGATCGTCAATCTCGATACCATTGGGAATCACACTCAACCGATCCGGCGAAACACGCATGTCACGTTCGCTGAAGGAGCGAACAGCCTCGCTCACGCAGACGACGTGACTCATCCGCTTCAGCGCGATCGATTCCAGCTTGCATCGAAGCGGGCGATGCTCCGCGACACGAATTCCGCCGACCAAGGGCACCGGACCCGAGGAATCTGAACTTACCCGACCGAGTGCCGCCGCAGCGGTGAGGCAGTTGGCGTGGAATAAGAACGACTGGCGAATGTCGGCGGGGTGCCGTTTGAATTGCTTGTGGAGCCAACGGCGGGCTTGCAAGAACTGACGCGCCGAATCGCAATCGCCGAACGCAATCGGAATCTCTGCTGATCGCAATTGATCGACCAAGGCGTGGTGTTCTTCTTTTGGCTCCGATCCGATCGACAGAACTCGCACCGAATGATCGCGTTTTGTTAAGCCGATGGCGAGGCGCGTGAGTGCTTTCTCGGCACCGCCGACATTCAGCTCCGTGATGATCAGATCGACATTCATAATCACCGCTACGTCGATTGCAGACGTTTGGTTTTCCCTCAACCTACTGGCGTGCTCGATGCGACCGGCGCAACCGATCATCCTGGAGGTTTGATCAAGTTGTTTGATGTTGGCCGATTCCAGCCCACCAATCGGATGTAGGCGAAACTGAAGTGTTCGCCCAAGCGATGCATTCGCCGGAACGAACCGTTGCCTTTTGATCCTAGCTTTCCCCCTTATCGGCTCAGCAACTGAATCTCATGATCACCGCACCTTGCACGACCTCTACGCCAGTGATGACGATCGAATCCGTTCACGGAATCAAGGAGACCATCTGGGTCGGACCGGAGGACTGTAGCCAGATAACCCGGACTGAGGGTGGGGAGCGGCCGCGGGTTGATCGTGACCCCGGCGATTCGTTGCGTCCAACCGTCGCAGGAACGTCACGATAATTCTCTGAATTGTATCGTAAACGTAATAAATCGCTCGATTTGGCCCCGTCAAGCCGGGCCAGAAACGGTCGTAACTCCTTTGTCAGAAACAGCTTTGGTGTAGTGAACGCTTGATTCACGCATGTTTGACGGCGCTGCGATTTTTGCAATGCTTGTCTGGTGTGATCGTCCGAAGAGAACGTTAGGCGAAACGTTTTCAGACGTTCCCCATCGAATGAGCGATTGTTGATGAGCACGGTTACGCCAAGCGATAACGATTCTAAACACAGCGATTCCGAACGAAATGGCGCAAGCCGTCGCGGCCCCGACCGCAACGGCAGCAGCGTTCGGTCACCGAAACGCCGCCGGCTAGGCGTCCCGCACGCGGCAAAGCTGTACCATAATTTGGTCCCGGCTTACCAAGCGGTTTGGCCAGCGGTCGCGGGTAAGAATATCCGCACGGCGATTGGGCGAATGCAGATGATGTCGGGCTCAAAGGTGCTCGAAGTCGGCGTTGGCACCGGTTTATCACTGCCTAATTACCCACGGCACGTCGAGTTAACCGGCATCGATCTTTCGGAATCCATGTTGGCCGAAGCGGAGGCCTTGATCCATCGCAATGGTTGGGATCACATTGGCGTTCGAGCGATGAACGCGGAGAATCTGGACTTCGAAGATAACCAGTTCGACGTGGTGACTTCGTTTCACACCGTGAGTGTAGTTTCAAACCCGGCTCGTATGATGCGCGAGATTGTTCGGGTTTGCCGGCCCGGCGGGCAAATCTTGATCATCAATCACTTCCGCAGCGAGAACCCTCTGATAGCCAAGGTCGTCGACTCGGCGGGCAACGTGACCCGTCGTTTGGGCTGGCGCACCGACCTGGAGCTGCAGGAAATCATGAAAGAACTGCCGATTCAGATCGAGGAACGCTACAAACCCAATCCGTTTTCGTTCTTTACGATCATGCGGGCGACTTGCAAGCCTGCGGCATAAATAACGCGACGATCAACTAACCGGCTGTAATCAATCGTCAGTTTGCTTGGCGACCAGCCGTGCCCGAATACGGCTGCCGTGCTCTTGTGGTGCGTTCTCGCGTTTATAGATTTCGATGGCCCGGTCGGTGTCTCCTAGGGCCTCTGCCAACCGGCCTAAGTTGTAGCGGGCCGGCTCGACCCAGATTGAGGCTTGCGATTCATCGAGAACTCGGTCATCGATCCAGTTTTGCGCCGTTTCGGTGCGGTCATCATCGGCTTGCAGCAAGCTTAGCCAGTAGGTGGCCGTTCGCTTTCCCAGCCGCATCATCGTTTGGATTTCCGCGATCCGTTGGTCAAACTGTTCGGAGCTAACATCCAAGTCGGCGCGTCTGATTCCGTAGGCAGCCTGCAAGTCGACATCGATTCGCAAATCCTCGATTTCGAATTCTGGCGCCCGTTGTTCAAGGTACAGCGTTCGGGCACCCTTGATGTTTTCTTCCTCAACATCAGAAAATTGCCCGAGCAGGTGAAGCCAACGACCGTGGGCAAGATTCTTGGCGCTATCGAAATCCGCTTCCAGCATTGCCCAGCGTGCGACGTACCAGAAGTTAAAGATCGGGTCACGCTCGGCGTGCTGCTCGCAGATCGCTCGGTACATCTCGGCAAGGACGGGCACATTCCAAAGCCGGGTACTCGCAACGCCTGTGACCGCATCAAATCGTTTGGCCAGTTCATCGGCGTCGGCGTAAACGCTCATCCGCCGATTTCCCGTGAGCCCGTTTTGCAGCAGCTCCATTCGGGGGCTAACCGTGACAGGCGAGAAATTGAACAGCGCCACGCATTGCTGGACATCCGACTTTGAAATGGGGTATGTGAACTCGTCCAAACCGGCGATGCTTAGCCGACGCAGTACTAGTTCATCGCGACGCGCCTGTGCGAGGGTTGCGATTCCGACTTGACCAGGGCCGGGAACAAAGATGCCCAATCGCGGCTCGAACAAATAAATCTCTTCGCCGACCAGGACACCGACAAAATAGGGTGTCACCGCCCCGGAGGTTCCATCGATCGTTCCGATCACGGCGGCTGCGATGTTGGCTTGGCGGCAGAGTTGTGTGAACACCCCGGCACGTTGCAGCCCGTCACCGGTTCCGCGCATCAGTGTTTGGTAATCGGTTTGTCGGTAACCGGGGCCTCGAAACGTCATACCGGCCGGAAATTGAGGCCCGGGTGGGGCCCCGGTCGTCGGCACATCTGGCTCGAAGGCGACGTTTCGAACCGTCCAATCAAAAAGGCGGGTTGCCGTCTTTAATTGATCGATTTGGTCTTCAGGAATTGTCTTGGCAAGATCAGTGAACCAGTCGGCGAGCAGCCTTTCGTCGAGGTGCTCGGCATCGATCCACGAGTAAAGCGAATGGAATAGAAAGCAGTCGCGGAGGTGTTCGGCATCACCGGGCTGGTACGTGGAGTCGTCGACTAATTTTTCAAGCTCCTGCGGCGGAAACAGGTCTTCGATGGTCTTCACCAAGTCGGCGCGTTCGGTCGCGGTCGCGGGCTGACTTTCACTCCACCGGTTCAGATGGTATGCGATTTGACGCCGCGCCTTTTTTGGCTCGAGTTCGACATACTGTTCCAGCAACGCAAACACATCGCCCAGATGATCTTGTTGTGATTGCGACTGTTGCTCGACCTGCCGTTTGTATTGGATTTTCCGGACCAATGCGGTGTCGTCTTGGCATCCGGTCAACGACAGAAGTGACACGAACAAAGCGATCGCGGGGATCGCGAATGGGAGCGATCGAGGCAAGGTTAATTTACGATGTGCCATGAATGGGACGGATAGATTGAATCGTCTCTCGGATTGCAAGCAGTCGCCGAACCAACGCGCCGAATTGATCGAGAGGGACCATGTTGGCCCCATCGCTGGGGGAGGTTTCCGGGGCGGGATGGGTTTCGAAAAAGACTGCGTCGATACCCACTGCTACGGCAGCACGGGCCAATGGTTCGACCATTTCTCGGTTTCCCCCCGTACTGCCTTGGCCGGATCCGGGCCGCTGGACACTGTGGGTGGCATCGAACACGACGGGGACGCCGAATTGCCGCATGATCGGCAGCGACTGCATGTCATTGACCAACCTTCCGTAGCCAAAGAACGTGCCTCGTTCGCAGAGCAACACCCCGCCCTCGCCGGCGGCACGAGCTTTTTCGACGACATAACGCATGTCCTCCGGTGCCATGAACTGGCCCTTCTTGATATTCACCGGTTTGCCCGTCTGGGCGGCGGCGACGACCAGGTCCGTCTGGCGGGCCAGAAACGCCGGGATCTGCAATAGGTCACACGCTTCCCCAACCGGCGCCGCTTGTTCGGGCAAGTGAATATCGGTGGTCGTCGGCAGTCCAAACTCTTTCCCGATTTGAGAAAGCATCTCCAAGCCTTCGTGCAGTCCCGGACCACGGATTGCTGTCGCGCTCGTTCGATTCGCTTTATCAAACGATGCCTTAAACACCACGTTAATATCGAGAGAGTCGTTCAAGCCAGCGAGTGTTTCGGCGATTTGCGACGAGATCTCATGGTTCTGCAGCACGCACGGGCCGGCGATCAACAACAGCGGCTGATCGTCGCCACAGCGATAAGGCCCGATCTTGACCGGCCGAACCATCGCAGGGCCCCCGGGCTGATGAAGATCGCTCCCTTGAAGATCAGCGGAGTTGACTGAGGCAGACGCCGTTTCGGAAGATTGATTGTTTTGGCTCATTCGTGCAGTTTCGGCGATCGATCGGTCCAACGCAATCGGACGCCCGGCGCAACAGTCAGAGCGTAGCGGCGGAATGATCCCGGCAGTTC
The DNA here is from genome assembly GCF_008312935.1 of Roseiconus lacunae. Taxonomy (NCBI): domain Bacteria; kingdom Pseudomonadati; phylum Planctomycetota; class Planctomycetia; order Pirellulales; family Pirellulaceae; genus Roseiconus; species Roseiconus lacunae. The sequence continues at coordinate 121,195 of NZ_VSZO01000079.1, forward strand.
TGTCAATGTTCTTTTAGATCGGCGACGGCTTGCCGTGCTCGTTTAAGAAACGCCTGCTTAGGTTCGCCCGTTTCCAAAAAGATTGGAGCGCCGATCGTAATGCAGCTAAGCAGCGGCACGGGCAAGACTTCTCCCCGCGGCAGGATCCGATTGACGTTGTCAATATAAACCGGCACCAATTCCAGATCGGGACGTTTCTTGCTCATGTAGTACAGCCCGCTTTTGAACTGTCCCATTTCTTCGCCAGAACTTCGCCCTCCTTCGGGGAAGACGATCAGCGAGTAGATGTCGCTCATTTCTTCGAGCATCACATCGATCGGGCTGCGATGGACCTTGATTTCCTTTCGGTCGATCAGTAACGCGTTAAAGCTGGCCGCCATATGAGGCTTGATCCAACCCGAGCTCCAATAGTCCTTCGCCGCGACCGGGCGAGTGACCGCGCGGATTTCTCGGGGCAGCGCGGACCACAACACCACCGCGTCGAGGTGACTGGTGTGATTGGCGAAATAAATTCGTTGGCACGTGTCCGGCTGGCAATCAACCCACCGCACCGTGAACCCACTGAATAGCTTCGCAAGCAGAACGATTACATGACTCGTCAATGTCATGGCGTCAGTCTACTCAGACAAGTTTGACTATGGCAGTGGGGGCAAGTCGAATGATTCTGCGAACCAAATCACGCGTGACGGCAACGTGGTGTTACCGGTTCAGCGGTGGCTGTGAGTGCATTTCGAAACCAGGCAACTCCGACGGTGCGGTTTCCTTCATGCGTTTGGCCTTGGCTGACGCGCGGTCGTAGATCGTTAACATCAAATTTTGATATCCGGTCACCATCGACTGAAGCGATCCGGTCTCTAGCACCAAACGACGCCCTTCCTGTCCCATCACTTTGCAGGCTTGTGGATCGCCGAGCATTTGATCGATCGCCCGGGTCATCGCTTCCAGGTCTTCGGATGGGAACAGCAATCCGGTTTGATTGGGGATAATGGATTCGCTGATCGATCCGACATCACTCGATGCAACGGGCACTTGGCAAGCCAAAGCTTCCAGGATCGAGACTGGTGAAGCTTCATTCAACGAACAAAGGGTAAAAATATCGAGGGCCGAAACCAAACGCGGTGTGTCATGCCGGGTGCCAAGCAAATGAATCCGATCCCGGATCTTTAGCTCATCCGCCAACGATTCGATCGCGGTTCGTTCGGGGCCGTCACCGACAATCAACCAGTGCAAGTCGGGATGACGTTGCCGAAGTTTGGCGGCAGCCTTGACCAACAGCAAATGATTCTTTTCTTCACGGAGGGCGGCAACGATGCCGACCAGCGGGGTGTTACTCGCCAGACCCAACTCTTGACGCACGCCCTCGCGAGCTTCCGGATCGGCCCTAAAACGCTGGCAGTCAACGCCATTGCGAATCACGTGGACTTTAGATTCCGGAAACCGTTCAAAGTCGTGGAGAAACTTGCCGTGCGAGTCGGCGACGGCGATGAACGCGTCAGTGATCGGAGTCAACAAACGATTCAGCCGCCCGACACCATCAGGCCATCCCGTGCTGTGCAATGCGGATGCGATGACCGGAACGCCGGCAATGTAGGCAGCCAATCGTCCCCAAAACATCTTGTCGCCGGCACCGACCGTGATCACCGCGTCGGCAGAACGCATCCGTTTTGCCAATCGAATCACGACGCCGGCATCCCATTTTCCACCGATCAGGTGACTGTGAACGGGAAACTCATCGGCGATTTGCTCTCCAAGTGGTCCAGGTTCCTTCAAGCAGACGACCTCCGGTTGAACCAACGCAGGGTCCAATCGTCGCAGCAAATTTACCAAGAGTGTTTCGGCCCCACCAACGGGCATGCTGGTGATCACGAACTGGCAACGAAGCGGTCCACGCTCGCGTCGTGGTGGAACAGAACGCCAAAGTTTTCGGAGGATCATCGAAGTCGACTAAGAGGGAATCGCGGTAGACGTTGAGGCTGGGGCGAATGATGGTCCAGCTGACGAAATCACGGTTTTGTGACAGGCACAAGGTCGAAGCAATCACCGTGCCGGCATAGTCGGCTAGTGCATCGTTCCATCTGAAGATACGGGGTCGAGTCATCAGCCGACGGGTATTAGTCCGGTTGTTTCACCGAAACCGTGGCTAAGGCCATGCGGCTAATCCTGGTCTCAAACGTTGACGAAGCGCTAGGTTCTGCACCGAGAATGTCGGCGGACTCGGAAGCCTAGCTCACGTCTTGCGGGGTGGCTGGGGCATTGAAGTGACGGAATGAATTCGGGCAAGCACACGCTTCAATGTTGGTCTGTTCAGATCCGAATGAGGGGGGAGAGAAGAGCATTTGCTGGCGGTATTTTGGGCTACTTAAGCCAATCTTGCGAATTGAAGTCGAATTGTCCGCTTTTTCTTGAGGTTGCACTTTCCGCAAAATGACAGCTTTTGTTAAAGCCAGCCTGAACCCTCTTCCTCAGCAGGCTTTCAAAATGCGTCGACTCCACAGCCGAACCTCACCTTCCGCCGCCGTGATCGCGATTGCGACCGCGACAATCATGGCCGGTGGATGCAGAAACACGACCACCGCTCCGGTCGGTCCGCTGGGCCAATCGACAACGCTCGCACCGGTTCAGGGAGGCGTACCACTCTCACCGATCCAGCCGACTTCGGGAATCAGCGCGTTTGGTGCACCGACCCGTGTGCCACCTCCTTCGACCGGGTCATACACCGTCCCAGGCGGATACGGCTCGCCATCAGGATCGACTTACGCCCCGAATCCATCGACGTCATCGGTACCTTCGGGGGCACATTACGGCCAAGCTGGGTTCACTAGCGGTGTGACGAATCTATCGCCGACGGGAAATTTGAGCAGTCCCGTTCGACAAACCGGTTGGGTGGCCGATGATCCACAAGGGTTGCCGGTGCAGCCGGCATATCAAGCACCGCCGGCGACGCCCGCAAGTGCCATTCGATCAGGCGGAATGCAAGTGATCGACTTGACCGGGTCGCCTTATCCGCCTGGTTACGTCCCGCCTCAAAACCGACCGGGGGTGAGCTTTGATAGCACCGGGGCTTCGTTACCGCAGACGGCACCTTACCCGAATGCGACGGGCAGCAATTTTACCCAGACGCAGTACACACAAACACAATACAGCGCCCCTCCACAATACAACCTGCAGAGTCAATGGAGCGGACCGGACCAAACTCAAAACGCGATCTCATCCGGAAACGCAGCCTTAGGTCAACCTCAGAATTCGACCTTCGTGTCATCGTCGAATTCGTTTTCCGACCAAAGTGCAGAACACACCGCATCACTTCCACCAGCGAATCTGCCTTCGGCAAACCTGCCGACAACCGATCCATTGGTCCCTGCCGACGATTCTTCGTTGCAGTGGCGCCGTCCCTCCCCACGGTTCTAGTGATTCGTCAACATTTGAAATCAGAATTAACCGATTGGCGTCAGTCACGGTTGTCACGTAATCATCGGAAATTAAATCTCGATCGGCAGATCACCGCGAGTTCTCAATCTTGATGCTGCATTTGATCGCCGTCGATTCAATCAAACCGACCTGCCTTCGAATGGTCATCGCGGAAGCAAGCGAACGTTGTCGATCCATAGACGCGTTGGCTGCTTCGGAGCGACGATGCCGATGTCGACGAAACGAAGCTGTTTCAAATTGATTCCTTGTTTTGCCATCGAGTCGAACGCCGCAGGAGAGATGTCCACCGTTTGTCGGACGCCAGGCGTTAGGTGTACTTCGCGTTGATAATTGCCGCTTTCTCCATGGACGTCGATCAGCTTGACAACCATCAGCACGGGCTGCGCGCTGTCATCTGGTTTGGCTAAGTAGACATCGGCAGTGAACGATTGGTAGCCACTCCAGTCACCGGCGAAATCGATCAGGGTGATCGCCGGAAAGTCCGTCGCCGCGAAATCGATCTCGCCGCTAAATCGTCCTTCGGTCACCCGCGATCGGGAACGCCGCAGTTCGCAATCTCGGCAGTACCAGCGTGTGAGTTCGACGTCGGACTCGAAAGAAGCCAGTTGTGGGAATTGCGTGTAAATCGCTGCTCCGTCGAGCAGAATGCGAACAGGTGCGGCCCAGGAAAAGCCCACCGCGGTCATGGCGACTGCCAAACAGAACAGTGCGAGTGAACGTTGCTGTTGTCGAAAGCAGCACCAGCCCGTATACGCGACCAAAGCCGCCGCCGCCCCCAGTGAATTGGAGATCGCATCGTGCCGTGACATGCTGCGTCCCATCACGTCTTGGGCGAATTCCATCGCCACGCCGAATCCGCTTAGGCACACCCAGACAGTCATGCTACGCCAAGCGAGGATACCCAAGGGCCGCCAGTGCTGTGCGGTCGTGGTCGGCCAAAGCCGTTGCCAAACGGCAATCCAAACAAGGGCTAACGATCCGAACAACGGTGCGTGAACGAGGTCTCCCAATGCGCTCGCCGAACGGCCGGTGAACGGGATCGGAATCAATAGCGCCAGGACAACCAACAGAATCACGCATCCGGTCCAGGTCACGACTTTTTCCAGCGAGGCGACCGAATGGTAATTTCGCGTGTTGTTCTCTACTCGTTCGCCGCCATCCATCGGGTCCATTCCGTTTCGTCTTTCAACGGTAGTGTCGGTTCGGGGATCACGGTCAAACGTTTACTGTTGGGTGAACCGGGGGTTTGAGCGCGGACGGTCAGTAACCCATCCACGTTTAGCTCAAAAGCAACCATCCAGGTCCGTTTGACTTGACCGTCAGCTTGTCGCTCGACTTCGAAAGTGTAACGTCCGAGTGAATGCCAACTTTCAGAACGGATTCCTGACGATTCCACCACCGACAACGTCATCGATTCGCGTTCTTTGGCGATCGAAAGTTTCCGGTTTGTTCGTGCCGGTAGTCGTTCGCCTCGCTTGATAATCGGCAAAATCCTGCGTCGACGATTGGAATCTTCGATGACGATCCCGATCGATTGACCCGCGACTGATTTCGGCGGCACAAGCACTTGCGTTCGTTGCGGTAACTCGGCTTCCAGGCTTGCCGCCGCACCGCGAGCGATGTCACTACGATCGGTGACACGAACCGGCATCTCGTTTGGCAATCGGTTAAACAGTCGCTTGCGAAGCGGGACGATTTTCAAAAGCGACCCCAGGGTAACGGCCGTGTCAATTTTCTTGGGATGAACTCCGGACGCTTTACAAACCTGGTGCATGTCTTGTCTGATCCCGTGAATGAGATCCGAGCAGTGTTCGAGCCATCGATCCCGAGATACAGAGATTGAGTAAAGCTGTTCTTCAAATTCGATACTGACATTCACGTCAGGAAGCAACAACAGTGACTGGAGCGCGCGTTCACACGACATCTGCAATCGCGACGCAGTAATCGATTTTCGTCGTGGATCAAAGCCGTGTTGATTGCGAAAAGCTTCGGATGCTAACTCAACCAACCGGTGTTGCCAGGTGAGCATTCCGTTGTGCCAGTGCCCCGCGGTGGCAAGCTGACGCAATTGAGTTCCGTCGCGGTCGATCAAAGCCACTTCGGTCGCCTGCCCCGACAGTCCGACGAATAGAATTGTTTCTTTGGCATTCAGATCTAGCGGCGGGTCTTCATCGGAAACCCCCATGTCGACCGCGGAAAGCAACGATTGCACGGCGGCTAGATTTCGATCGACGAGGCGGACAGAGTCTAGTCCCGCCAAACGACAGGCTTGTTTGATACTGCGTCGGTGAAACTGGTCGTAGCTTGCGGGGACACTGACCGCGGTTAATTTCGGTAGATCATCGTTGGGATAGCTATTGGCAATCGCGCGGCGAATCGACATCGCGATCAAGACTTCCGGTGGGCATTTCCTGCCGGCGACCTCGCGCTCGACAACGTCTTTGCCGATGTACATAGGCAAACAATGCACCACGCGACGAGGCATTGCCATTCGTGTTTGATTGGCATCAACGTCATAGAGAATGCCGTAATCGCCGTTGGCAATCGAAAGTCGATAGAGCGGTTGCCCGTCCGCCCCGGCGCTCAAGTTATGGATTCCCATTCCCGGGATCGCTTCGGCAGTTGCGATGTAGGTCATGCCAAGATCCATCCCGAAGATCGGCAGATTCGCGATCGCCGTTGAGCTCCCCGAAAGCGTTGACGCATCGATGGAAGATTGACGCTGGACGAATTCAGAAAGCCACGCTGGGCTGTGCGATTCTTCGGCATAGTTGGCGAGGTCTTCGATCACTTCGTCAAGCGAACCGTAACGTTCGCTTAACTTTTTCGCCATCATTCGCCGCAAGATGTTGGCAAACCCAAGGTCCACATCGTCGCGCAACTGCATCAGGTCAGGCACGTCACCGTGGCGATGTCCGTAGACTTGATCGAGGTATTCGCCTTGATAAGGTGGTTTACCGATCAGCAAGAAATACATCACCGCGCCGAGCGAATAAATGTCGCTTCGTGGGTCAACCTCGTCGGGACGTTCGAGCTGTTCGGGAGACATGTAGGCCAATGTCCCAACGAGCTTGCCTTTGCGTTTGTGGAACGATCCGGGATCTTGAATGCGGCCGATTTCACGGCCGTCGTCGGACCACAGGACATTACTTATTTGAGCCAGTCCCAGGTCAAGCAGCTTGATCGTGCCGTCGTTGGCGCGGATCAGGTTGCCGGGTTTGACATCTCGGTGAACGATGCCGGTTCGATGAGCATGCAGTAGTCCGAGTGCGGCTTGACGGATCATCGCGGCGGCCATGCCGGGGGTGAGCGGTCCGTTTTTGGAAACAAACCGAGTCAACGTCATCCCTTCGACGTATTCCATCACAAGGTAATGAATCGATTCATGCTCTCCGGCGTCAAACGCCGTGACGACGTTGGGATGCATCACACGCGAAGCGGCACGGACCTCGTCATAAAATCGCTCAACCGATGCCGAATCACGGATCCGATCGCCACGCAGCATTTTGACCGCGACCAGTCGTTGCATGCGGACGTGTTCGGCAAGATAAACTTGGCCCATACCGCCGGCGCCGATCAATTTCTTAATGCGATAGTCACCGATTTGTTCCGGTAGATCCGGATTCGGCGTGTGCTTGCTGCTCGCGTTTGCACCCTTTGCCTGGTGTTGTGGGGCTGAGCCCGATTCCATCACCGAAAGCGAAGCGATCGAATCGGCAGCGTCATCGAACTCCCGGGTCGCTCCGTCAGGCAACATCGCCGATTCGGGTAAGTCTTCCGAAGAGAGTCGCCACAGCGCCGACGAATCGCTCGCCGGTCGATCTTCAATCGCGTCGTCGTCGGAGGCTGGTTGGGATGATTCGGGGGACAACGTTCAGTTCCCGTCCGTAAGGATTTAATCCGAGGGATGATGACTAAAATTTCGCCGGCGGGCACATCGTCCTATTCTATTTCTTTCCCGTCCAGGGATGCACGCCGAATCTCGGCAGAGTTGCGTTAGGTGTTGCCACCAAGGTTGCTTCCCCTGGTGTCGGAGAGCGTGAGGGGACGGTAAGTTGGGAAGGTTTCAGAACGTACGCTTTGCGTAAGCATTTTGCCGCGTCGGGCGGTAGCGTCCCCTCCAAAACTCTTTCCCCCCTTCCGACGTTTTGCCAAAGCCGGACCAATCGTCATTATCGTCACCTCAGCCCGCAACGTCTGAGCGTCGAGTTTTACGAATCGCGACCCGTGAAAGTCCACTCGCGATGTGGCAAGCCGAACACGTCGCCGGCCTTCTGGCCGAATTGACCGAACGGCCGATAATCGTGCCGATGGTCAGCAGCGGGGATGTCGATATGCGTCCGATCGATGGCAAACGGTCTGTCGGCGTGTTTACCAAACGCATCCAGCAAGGATTGATCGACGACGAGGGTGATGTTGCCGTCCATTCGATGAAAGACCTGCCGACGGAACCTCATCCTGATTTGATCATGGTCGCATCACCCGACCGGGAGACGGTCGCGGATTGCCTTGTCTCGCCGACCGGATTAAAACTCGACGAACTGCGCCAAACGGCACGCGTCGGTACGGGAAGCCGTCGTCGCGCCGCCCAACTCAAGCGTCTCCGTCCCGATTTGGATGTCCAGTCGATCCGTGGGAACGTCCAGACACGCTTGCAAAAAATGCGGGACGGTGAGTTCGACGCGATTGTCTTGGCCGCCGCGGGGATCGAACGTTTGGAGATGCATGATCTTCCACGGGTCGAACTGCCACTTGAGATGATGTTGCCAGCCCCCGGTCAAGGTGCGCTAGCGATCGAAGTGCGAAGAAATGATTCCTGGGCCAGTCAGATTGTTTCGCAAATCAATCAACCACGTTCACACGCCTGCACGCTCGCCGAACGAACGATGCTTGCCGATCTGCACGGCGGTTGCTTGGCACCAATCGCCGCGTTGGCGACGATCGACCGATCGGACAAACTGACACTCAAAGCGCGTGTGCTTTCGTTGGACGGAAAAGTTTGCCTGGAACAGTCAGCAAGCTGCGCGATTGAATTGGATAGCAGCGATTGGTTCGATTCGGCGCAGGAACTGGGCAAGCGAGTCAGCGAAACACTGATCGAACAGGGGGCGCGGGAATTGATCGAAGCGGCCCGCTAGAGCTTCGTTCCAACGCGGTAGAAGGGCTAGCCGAATGGCGTTAGCCACGCTTCCCGAGCTATCACCGGGGCAAACGCCCGTCGGCCGAAGACTCGCACTCGTACCTTCAAATGGAACGAGGCGGTCGAGACAAATTCCGCGCGTCTCGGTTTTCGCCAATGTGCCGAAGACTTCGCACCGATGTGAACCGGTGATGCTCGTTTGACGTTCACCTTCGGCTCTCGATTCGGCAAGTTTACATGGTAGCTAGCCTTGGGGACGGCGCAGTGTGACATCGTGTCCGGTCCGCAGAGATCGATCGCCGACGGTGCCGTTTTCCTCCTGGCGCGGCAGTCGATCAGGTGGAAGTGAGTACAATAGCGGCCACGATTGGTTTCAGCTTGCCAACATGATTGGTGTTCTGTCATCTGCGTCCCACGATTTCCTTCCCCTTCGACCGCGTTTGACCCATGCCTCAACAAACTTCCACGTCGCGTCGTCAGTTCATTTCCTCCGCAGCCTTTTCGTCAACAGCGATGATTGCCGGAGCCGGCGGACTCGCTTCGACGCAGTCTTCACTCGATGCGGCCGAAGCGTTCGCACGAAAGGGAGGTCCGCGATTTCAAATCGGATTGGCGGCCTATTCGCTGCGCAATTACTTTTCGTTCATGAAGGGCAAGGAGAAGAAGCCGGCTGATTTGGAAAAGGCGATCGACATGATTGGATTCCTCGACTATTGCGTCGCTCAGGGTTTCCAAGCGGCCGAGCTGACCAGCTACTTCTTTAAGCCTGATGCCGACGACGCTTACTTTTTGGAACTCAAGCGACAAGCATTTCTCAAGGGCGTCACGATTTCAGGGACCGCAATTGGAAACAACTTCACCCGCGGGGCTGGCGACAAGCTGGACCAAGAAATCGATTCGGCTATCAAGTGGATCGATCACGCGGCGGTGTTGGGGGCTCCTCATATTCGCTTTTTCGCGGGAACAGGCAAGGAACTTGACGAGCACCCAGAGCGATTTGATGAAGCCGTCGAGGCGATGAAACGCTGTGCCGATCATGCCGCTAAACGAGGTGTCTTTTTGGGAATCGAAAATCACGGTAATCTTCGTGCCGAGCAATTGCTTTCGCTAATCGAGGCGATTGACCACCCGTGGGTCGGTATCAATCTCGATACCGGCAACTTCTTTACGGACGATCCCTACGGCGATCTTCAGCGGTGTGTTCCGTATGCGGTCAACGTCCAGGTGAAAGTCAGCATGCGGCGTCCCGATCGCTCGAAATACCCGGCGGATCTGACGCGGGTCGGAAAAATCCTCAAGGACGCGGGCTACCAAGGGTTTGTCGTCTTGGAATACGAAGACGAGGCTCCGTACGAAAACATTCCCGACGCCCACCGAAAGCTTCGCGAGGCACTCGTGTAGGCGACCTGGCGGGAAGCGATGAGCAGCGTGTCCCCACGCAGCGTGTTCCCAGGTAACGCTGCGTCTCCAACGCAATCGATGCGATCGCTACAGACCGCAAGGATTCTGAGAGCGGAATTCGAAATCCAACCCATTTATTCAAGTTGACGCCTCGTCCGGGACAGACTCGGACTAGTTTCTTGATGTGCGAGGGACGTGTCTCACCGCGACTGCCACAACAAGATATTAAGCGTCCCCCCGTGCGAGGCGTGGTCGGTTCTTCGGAACTGGCCTCGCCTTTTTTTGTGCGCCCGCCCCTGATCTGGCCCGCCCCACCGCAGCCTTGGGATTTGGCTTCTAAGTTAGCATCTCCGGCGGAGTGTCGATCTCGCCTGCGGTCGAAAGAAAGGCGTATTGCGGCGGTCAGGTGGCGTAAATCGTCGAGTTCTTCTCGGAGTGACCGGATGTGTCCGGGGCCCGCTGATACTTCTCCTGCAGGCGAAAACGAGTCCCGCGATAAAACTCGAACAAGTCGCCTGAGTCCCGATTTTGATTCGAAGGAGACAGAGATGAAAGAAATTCTACGACGAGCAATGATCGACTCGGAAACATTTGTAGTCGAACTTGAGTATGCCGATGCGAAAGGCAATCGGACGCGCCGGGTCGTCAGCCCGATTCGTTTTGTCGGAAACGACCGTGTGTTGGCGTTGTGCCTCTGCCGCGAAGAGCCGCGTCAGTTCTATCTGTCGCGTTGTTCAAACTTGCGATTAATTCCTGCCGCCGAAGTCATCATGCCTGTTCCGATGCAGCCGGTCGAAGCGGTTGCGGCGGTGGCGGCATCATCAGCGTCGACGGGAATGCAGGCCTGTTTGGCGTAAACGAACGGGATACGTGACGGTAACCAATGTTGACACCTCGCTGATCACGCCGAACGGGCTTGCTCCGAAGGAGACGTTTGAGAATGGATTCGACTTGGTCCCGTGATCAATCTCGCTGATCTATCGCGAGTGAAAAACGCCCATCCCCATTGAACCAAAACCAACACGCGATTTCGAAAGCGGGTGATGTACATCAGGTGTATCATCAGCCAAATGGACCAGGCAACGAACCCGTGCAATTTGAATCGCCCAATGCTGCCGACCGCATGCAAGCGGCCGATTACCGCCAAGCTTCCTTTGTCGAAGTAACGGAATGGCTTTCGAGGTTTCCCTTTAAGATCCGCCTGAACGCACTTAGCGGCGTGGCGTCCCATTTGACTTGCGACCGGAGCAAGTCCTGGCAAGTCACCTTTCTCGGGGTCATCAAACTTTGCCAAGTCGCCGCAAACAAACACGCGTTCATTTCCTTCGATGCTACAGTCGGATTGAACCGGAACACGCCCGCCACGGGCAGGCGACAATTCCGCTTGCTGACAGAGTTGTTCACCCAGTGGCGAGGCCTTGACTCCCGCTGCCCAAATCACCGTCCGTGTCTGAATCGTTCGAGTCGATGCGTCGTGGGATGCCTTCAACGTCACGCTACAGTCGTCAACGTCAGTGACGTGGTAACCAGTGACGACGTCGACCCCAAGTCCACTAAGTGCTTCGGCAGCTTTTGTCGGCAATGGGCTGGGATAAAAATGCAACGGAGCCGCGGAGGGTTCAACCAGCATGACTTTCGCTTGTGCGGGATCGATTTTCCGAAACTCATGCTTCAAAGTTCGATGGGCGACTTCGGCGAGTGCCCCGGCGAGCTCGCAACCCGTTGGACCGCCTCCGACGATCACAAACGTCAGCAATGCGTTGATCACGTTCGGGTCATCTTCCAACTCCGCCGCTTCAAATGCCTCCAGGATCTTGGCTCGAATCTCTGTCGCATCCTCTACCGTTTTCAAGCCGGGCGCGAATTGCCGCCAATGCTCATTGCCGAAGTAATGATGCGTCGATCCGGTCGCAACCACCAAATAGTCGAACGAGAGTTCGGCGTCACTCAAACACACCCGCCGGTTCTCCAGATCCAGCCGCTCGATTTCGCTCAGCAGTACCTCCACGTTTTTGTTTCGTTCCAAAATCGCCCGCAACGGACTGGCGATATTCGCGGGCGAAAGCTCGCCGGTTGCAACTTGATAGAGCAGCGGTTGAAAAAGGTGAAAGTTACGCCGATCGACCAGGGTAATCCTTACATCGGTCCGCTTGAGCTGTTGGGCGACCGCAAGCCCGGCAAATCCGCCACCGAGTATCACGACATGAGGCAGGGATTCGCTTTCGTGGGTGTCGTTCATTTTTCAGAAGTGGGGTACGTAAATCGATGACCGTGTGTGGTTTTCCGAACGTTAGTTTCGAGGCCGAAAGCCGGTTGATCAATCGGCAGGCATGGACGCTGTGCGCCGAGGATATCGTTGGCGATTAAATCAACTTGAACGTTTTTCGCCCAAGGGTTCACCGTACGGTACGAATGTGCTGAAACAAGCATTCGTTCGGCACATTATCTGCATTGAGGAACCCGTGACGTTTTTGACTGACAAAAGTGAAGAAGGTTTGGTCTGATGAATGGTTCATATCGCCTGGGGAAATTTGCCGAAATCGACGTGTATGTCCACTGGACATTCCTGTTGTTGCTCGCCTGGGTCGGCGGCTCAGCGGTCTGGGGTGGTGCAACGCTGGCGGCCGCAATCGCTAATATCGTGCTGGTCATTTGCGTCTTCGCGTGCGTGCTCGCACACGAATACGGCCATGCGCTAGCGGCGCGTTTTTATGGGATTCCGACGCATGACATCACACTGCTTCCGATTGGTGGTGTCGCCCGACTTCGCGAAATTCCCGAACGCCCACGCGAAGAGTTGGTGGTCGCCATTGCCGGTCCGGCTGTCAATGTCGTTATCGCAGGTGCGCTCGCTATTGTCCTCGCGGTCTTGGGCAGCCCGCTGATCCCCGCCGCCATTCTTGAAGGGGCGGGCGGCTTTGTGCCGTTCTTACAAAGCTTGATGGTGATCAACGTGATGTTGGTCGCGTTCAACTTGATACCCGCATTTCCGATGGATGGCGGTAGGATGCTTCGTGCTGCCCTGGCGATGAAGCTAAACCGGATTCGGGCGACAGATATCGCCGCGAGCGTCGGCCAAGTCCTGGCGTTTGGCTTGGGATTCTTAGGGCTATTCGGAAATCCCTTTCTTATCTTGATCGCGGTCTTTGTATTCTTCGGTGCTCGCGCCGAAGCCCAGCACGTGCGGTCGACCACTTTAGTTCGAGACCTTCCCGTTCGGGCAGCGATGATTGCACACATGCAGACAGCCCAGGGCGACGATCATTTGTTGCACCTGCGTGATTTGTTGCTCGATGGTTCGCAACAGGATTTCCCGGTGCTCGACGAGCACGGTCAAGTGATCGGATTGATTTACCGCAGCGACATTGTTTCAGGTCTTCAAAGAGGGATGTTGCATGCCTGCGTTCACACCATGATGCGGCCGGCCGAAGATGTGGCTGCCGCTCCTTCAGACTCATTGAGATCTGCGATGGTTCGTCTGCAGGAATCGGATGTCCCCGCCTTGTTGGTGATTAACGACGGGCGACTCGTAGGGCTACTAACCCGGGAAAACATCGCAGAGCTTTTGATCTTTCGTGAAACCGATCCCGAATTCGTTCCCCCGGTCACTTTTCAGCGGGACTACGTGACCCACTGATCTTATCCTCATCGATTTCGTGCTGGGCGAAGCTATTGTTGGCGTCCGAAGAAACAACCCCACGGCCGCACTGTACGCCAGTCACACCGACAGCTCTCAGGGATCGAATCGGTTAAGTTTAGAACTCGTGTTCTAAACCCTCATCTTCTGAAACTCGAATACTCTCGGTTTACGGTGGCAACGATGGGCTCAAATTCTCTGGAAAGCTTTCCGGCCGGGTGCACTCGAATTCGGCCATTCCTTGGTGCGGCCGACTTCGAACTTTCGCGGTCGTTTTATCGTGAACTCGGATTTGTAGAGCGAACGATCTCAGACCAGATGTCGGCGTTTCATTCTCAGTCGGTCTGGTTCTATCTCCAGCGATACTACGTCAAGGATTGGGTTGATAACACGATGGTGTTCCTGGAGGTCGATGATGTCGCGCGGCGGCGTTCGGAAATCGTCGCCCTGGGGATCGTCGATCGGTTTCCCAGCGTGCGTCTGAGTGAGATTCAAGAGAACGATTGGGGACGGGAATTCTTCTTGCACGACCCTTCGGGGAATCTTTGGCACATTGGGTCATTCAAAGTCGGCTAATGTGATCGTGTTGGACTACCGCCGCAGCGATCATCGAAGGAGCAAACGGCGGCAACTTCGATTCTCCGTGATGAATTGTTCCGTCGCCCAAGCCATGCTAATTTCAAATGGCTAGACTGAAGCTTTGCCCATTTGGTCATTCGGTTTTGATTGGTCTGCTGGCGAGCGTACACCCACGGTGATGGCCACGCCGCTGTGCCAAACGCCATGCGGCTCAACCGCCAATTCTTTTTTGAACAAAATACTAGAACCGGCGTCCTGTACCGTCTGAGTGATTCGTCCGTTTCGAGTTTTGACGAATGCTGCTTTCGAGCGGACAGACGCGATTGTCGTTCTCTAATCCAGGATAAAACATCGATGAAAGTCGTCACTCTTGTTCTTCTCGTCAGCGCAACATTCGGGGCCGTGCGGTTTTCATGTGCGGAGTCAACGAAGCCGAACGTCTTGCTCTTAATCACAGACGAACACAACTTTCGCACTCTCGGCTGCTATCGCGAGTTAATGTCGCGTCCCCAAGCGGAAATGTGGGGTGAGGGGGCGATCGTCGAAACTCCCAATTTAGATCGTATCGCGAAGGAGGGAGTCATCGGTACACGGGCATACGCGACGGCGCCGGTATGTACGCCATGCCGGGCGGCAATGATCACGGGGCGGTATCCGCATCATACCGGTGCACCGCAAAACAACATGGTACTTGACCGACGGGTTCCGACACTTGCAGACCGGCTCGGAGACGCCGGCTATCGAACCGCGTTCATCGGAAAGTGGCATCTCGGTGGCCCCGGAAAGCCGGAATGGAAGCCCAAGGTTGATGGTGGCTTTCAATCCACCGAGTACATGTTTAACCGTGGACATTGGAAGAAGTTTGAAATCGTCGACGGGAAGCCACGAGTCGGTGCGAGAAAGAATGGCAAGCCGACTTATGGTGTCGATGATGCCAACGAGAAAACGTTCGCAACCGACTGGCTTACCGATCGTGCGATTGAATTTATCGAGCAACCCCAAGACACACCGTTTTTGACTGTCATAAGTTACCCAGACCCGCACGGGCCCAATACCGTTCGCGCCCCATACGATCACCGGTTCGATGATCTGCCCTTCGCGCCACCACGCACTTATCAAACGGGTGTCGCGCCACCGAAATGGCTCGGTGGCGAAACGAAACATCCCGTTTTTCGTGGCAGCGATATGTCACGCTACTTTGGAATGGTTCAGTGTATCGATGACAACATCGGACGATTGCTCGATCGCTTGGAACAGTCTGGCCAATTGGATAATACATTGATCGTGATGACCAGTGACCACGGTGACTTGTGCTACGAACATGACCGACAGAACAAAGGCAACTCCTATGAAGGTTCTGCCCGTGTACCAATGCTGATGCGTTTCCCCGGTACAATCCCTGCCGGTACGGTGTACCGCAAACCGATGGGAACCGTTGATGTTACCCCGACAGTGATCGGCCTGCTGGGACTCTCTGGAAATCCTGACGACGAGGGGCGTGATCTGTCCCAAGAACTGAAATCAGCCGATTCGGAAAACACAAGCTCCATCACTTTCCTGCGCAACGCCGGAACGAAAGCAGGCTGGGTCGCAGCCGTCGACGAACGTTACAAGCTGATTATCTCGATCAATGACCGCCCGTGGTTGTTTGATGCCGAACAAGACCCCGATGAACTGTTGAATTTTTACAATCGGCCCGGCACCGATGGCGTCGCCGAACGTTTGGCGACCGCGTTGCTAGAATATTCCAGGCGAACCGATGATCCGTATTTCGCTAACCAGCGAATCAGTGATTCGCTGGACATGATCCTGCAAGCCGATGGAGAGCAATGATGTCGGGGGTGATCTACAAAATATTGCCGCGATCGGTTTGGGAGTTGGCGAAACAGGATGGTGTTTTTTCGGGGCATGGGATCGATCTTGATGATGGATTCATTCATCTATCGGATGTGTCGCAGGTCGCCGGAACGTTGGAACGCTACTTTATGGGGCATGGCGATTTGCTCCTGTTGGAAGTCCTTACGCAACCACTGGGGGCGTCACTTCGCTGGGAAGCTTCACGCAACGGAGAAAAGTTTCCGCATGTGTACGGCGACATCCCAATCGAAGCGATCGTCACTGTGCATCAGTTGCCCCTGGACGACCAGGGACACCATCGATTGCCAGGTGGCTTGAACCGTGTCGACAAGGGGCACGGGAATTAGCGATCGATCACAGCTTTCTTGGAATAGCCAGAGCCCTGTCATCGGAAGGGGCTCCTGCGTTTAGGCTGGCGCCGCCACGTGAATTGCCTGATTGCCAACTTCTGATGCAAGGCAAACGCGAACCGCCCAAGAGGCGTCTTTCAAAGCTGAAACGTTTGGTCGACTTTCGTGTAGTGTCGTCGCCCGACACGGCCGATGGTTTTTAGGACTTTTTCGTCGGCCAAGGCATCATCGAGATGAAAGTAGACGACATTTCCGATGACCAAGTTGGCACCGCCCGGACCGGTTCCAAGTCCAATCGTTGAGTGAAGTGTGCATTCCATCGTCGCGATTGCTTGTTCGACACGGGGGACCGCAATCTTAACGCACCGAATTCCGCCGACCCCGACGAGTTCGAACTCGTCGACTTCGGGGGCAACAGGATCGGCGGACTGATGCATCGCCTCCGCCGTCGCTTCACTGACGATGTTAACGGCAAATTGGCCGGTCTGACGGATGTTCTCCAACGTGTCCTTCGGAGATCCGTCGGGATTATTAGCCGGTGCGAAGCACAGCGTCGGGGGATTCGCACCGATACCACTAAAGAATGAAAACGGGGCAAGGTTGGCGACGCCGTCTTTTGATTCAGTCGACACCCACGCGATCGGTCGCGGCGTGATCATCTGAACCATTCGCAGGTACGTTTCCTGGACCGAAAGTTCTGAAACGTCAAGTTCCATCGATCAGTCCTCGCCAAGCAAATCGACCATCGTCTGTTGAATTGGCTTCGACGCGGTGACGCAAAAACGTGGCAACCAGTCATCGAATTCCGAGCCGTCGTAAGCGGTCAGTTCCGCCCCGGCCTCGCGGGCAATCACGGTTCCCGCGGCAGAGTCCCAGGCACTCACGTTCGTCGCCCAGTAACCGTCTAGACGTCCGGCCGCGACGTAGCACATGTTGAGCGCACACGAGCCAAGTCGGCGCAGCGAACGGCACCGTTCGAGCACTTTGACAAAACGAGTCACTTCGGGCGAGTCACCTTTGACACCGGCGGGGAAACTGCAAGCGATTAGCGCTTGAGACAAATCGGTGCAGTCACTGGTTTTGATCGGTAAACCGTTTAAGTGCGCCCCCTGGCCGTCGACAGCAGAGTACAGCTCGTTGGAAACCGGATCCAAAATCACGCCCAGTCGCATCTTGCCGTTGTGGTACAAGCCGATCGAGACGGCAAACGATTGCAAACGATGGACATAGTTGACGGTTCCGTCGAGCGGATCAACGACCCAGCATGGCGGGGCGTCCGCATCGCCGGCCCGGACATTCGCCGGCGGATCGTTCTCGCCCTCTTCTTCGCCGACGAATGCATAGTCGTCAAAGGCGTTCATCAGAATCGAACGGACAGCTTTTTGTGAGGCAAGATCGGCATCGGTCACCAAGTCCTTAGGGGCTTTTTCGGTGACCGTTCGACTGCCCCAGCGGCTAATTAGCTCTGCGGCGCCAGCCTTGGCGGCTTCGATGGCAACGTCCAGGTGTTGTTGATTCACGGTTCAATTTCAAGTCGTCGTAGTTCTTCCAGCCATAAACGGATGTCATTGTTGTACTCGGTAGCCATGTCGCCGATAACCAGTTGACGGTGAAAAGCCGCCGCTCCGGTATCGACGTGCTCGGCTGCCTCGGCGTTGGGGAAACGACGCGTTGGGTCGGGTGAGATCAAGCCTAACAGGAATTGCATCAACAATTCGTTACGGCAAACCTCGCTCGGCAACAGATCGCGCAGTCGCCCAGGTAGTTCGATTTTCGCGTTGATCAGATCTCGAAGTTTTTCGTTGCCGGCAAAGATATTGCGTCCACTGAGCAGCTCAATCAAGACATAGCCGACGCTGGCCAAATCGCTACGTGGCGTCGCGCGTTCGTTTTCAAGCACCTCCGGGGCGGCGTACAGCGGGGTGCACTCTCGTTCGCGAGGCGGGTTTTTGTATTCGATCGCAGACCCCATGTCGATTAGCTTCGCGTGACCGCTTCGCTTAAGCATGATGTTCGCCGGTTTCACGTCCCCGTGCACAATGCCTTCGCGATGCAAGGCCGCCAGTGCAGCCAAACAGTCTCGCATGATGGCGACCGCGACGCCCGCTTTGAAACGCAAAAAATCATGTCCGTGCGTGATGATGACATCGTTAATGTATCGATAGCGGCGGTTGTCCAGGTTGCGTTTGAGCAGCGTCAAACCATCCGGCGACAACAGTTGACGCAAGTCATAGCCATCGATCCACTCCATCATCATGACACGGATACGATTGCGTTCAAAAAAGTTCTGCACGGCCAACAGATTGTCATGCTGGATCAGCGCGACTTTTGACGCGATCGTCGCGATCCGATGCATCGCGTCCTCGTACGCTCGCGCGGTCTGGTAGTGTTCCGGCGAAAAGATTTTCATCGCGACGGGAACGGTAAAGTTGTCCGTCCCGCGATACTCGGTCAAATAGACTTCGCCCTGACCGCCACGGCCGAGTAGGCGAATCATGTGATGGTGGCCGGTCCAACTGACTTTCCGGCGATCGATCAGTTGGTCGTACCAATGGACGAGATCGGCATCGCCAGCGGGGCGTGGCTGGCCGTCGTGAGTAATCGTCAGATTAGGTTCGAAGCGGGTGGTCGACTCCATCGAAGCGACGTTCCATCGTATTGGTAGCGGCGGACCGAGTCTCGGTGACTGGGGAGGGAACCGAGATCAGCAAATTGACGATCCGACAGGGAGAAAAGTTCCGTGGTGTGTGACACCACGTCCCAACGCACAGTGTACACCGCCGAGGCCTTAGAAAAAGGCTTCCGCAAATTGAAAATCGCCTCCTTCAAACGGGGATTTAGACATACCTATCACTGCTGAAACCAGGGCCGTGATCCTTTCGATCGTGACGTGCACGAAAGCCGATCACGACGAGTATCGGACCAGCCTGAGTTACCTTACCCGGAAGGAGCTTGCCCGAATCACTGGTCCGATTCTTGCGAGCGACGATGGCGATTGGTGCGTTCAAGTCGGTGCGAACGTTCTTCCTGGGTTAAAATCCCCCATCGCAGCGCGCGATCCTGGTCGTACTGCTTGCCCAATTGTAGCGCGATCGTCGCCTTGGCCATCTCAAATCCTAAATAGAACGCGTGCCCCGGATCGACGTTGTCCGAAATTGGCTGTTCCAGCAGTTGGGCGAATAAACCGAACGCATCCTCGTCTTGAAGGTGAAGCTGACGAGAAACCAAGTGGATCTGATCGTCTTGGGCAAACAGACGGTAGTTATTGTCTTTGATCGCTACGGCGAGTTCCTCGAACATCTCGGGTGAGTATGGCACTTGCCGATGATCTCGCAACATCACCAATCCGTCGGACATGTTTTTGGGAGGCGTTCGCCGCCGGACAGACGCACGCACGATTCGCCGAGCCAAATCGCATTCGCGGACGCTGGTCCGTGCCCAGTTGATCACTTGCGTCGTCAAAACGCTTTCGATGCGCAGCTCTTGGCAGATCCCCAGCAGTATCAAATTGATACCGGCAGAATCGACATCCGAAAGCTCGGTTAAATTTCCGATGCCCATCATCATCGCAAGTTCTGGATAACGCCGCCGCGTTTCCGCATACCGCACCAGGCTCTCAGCAAGTCCGGCACCAATTGGCTCGAGAATCGGGTCCAATCGCATGGCAACATTTCTTCGCGATAAGAATTCGACCGTCGCATCCAAACTGTCCAGGTCACTCGGTGTATCCGGAATCACGACGACTTCGGCTGGCCAATCGACAGCTTTGTCACGATTGCCAGAATTGACACTCAAGACCAACGAGGCGCCCGCTTGAATTGCCCGCTCCGCTTCGCCCGGATCGAACGTGTCGATACTGACCTGGATCCCCAGTTCAACCAACGCCGAAACGTACCCGTCGATTGATTCCGATGGTGCAGACGGATCACACCCCAGGTCAATCCGATTCGCCCCGTCGGCGACAAGTCGCTTGGCTTGTCGAACGACTTCTGCGATGGTCAATCGTGGCGCGTGGTTGATCTCGGCGATGATTTCGATGTCATATTGATCAAGGTTCAGCGGAGGTCGCTGCTGGCCGAATAATTGACCCATATCGCGGCAATCTTTAGGGCCAACAACCAATTCCGCTTGGCCCATTTCGTCCAAGCGTTGCGTTAACGCGTCAAGTTCGCGATCGCAGTAACCGGGAACTACCACATGTGTCGTCGACTCCGGTGGTGACACGCGTTTGGCGATCCATTTGGCGGTCATCAATGCTGCGACTGTGATCGGCAACACGTCAATCGAGTAGCCAAACCCATAACGCTCGGACAACTTCGAGACGATATCACCAACGGCAGACGCTGCAAGTTTCCCAGTGACGAAATGGTAGTGTCGTGCGGAGTAGTTCGGGTTCATGCGGAAAGCTTGACGGGCAGCGTCGCAAAGACAAGTGCGGTAAACCGATCGCTCATCGGAAGCGGCGGTCGTTCATCGAATCGTTGGTGTTTCACTTTATCGTAATCGAGGATTCTTTGTGACCGAGAAGCAAATGGAAGATCAATCAACCACCGTTGATTCGTAACTTTTGAACCCTACAACGTTGGACAAGCTCGCACCGCAGAACGCGGCCGCATCGTGTTCGTTTGGAAATCGATAGCGGGTTTGGTATTCGTTGAACGATTCAGAGCATGCGAACAACGTAACGCGAATGCGATACCAAATTTTGAGCGAGTCCGTAGGAACCAAGTCTGGGTTTTTGGCAACCGAAACTGATCATGCTGGGTTGTAATGCAGTTGCTTGGAGCGCACGCGCGACAAAGTTTTTGCTGGCATCCGCTTGACATGCTATTGACGTTGACGAGGTACGACGTACAACATCGGTAGCGAGAGATCCGTGTTCGATTCTTGTAAGCCGATAGGAGATTGGCGAATGAGTTTCGACGTGGCCGGGATCTCTCGTTTTTTTATGCGCTGGCACCAAGTGGAGCCCATCGCAATGGTGATCACGCCGTGCTGCCGGGGTACGTTACTCGATTGGTCTCGGTTGCCGAACGGTTGTGATCACGGGGCACCCTCAACGGTACGCACGGTCGACCGACTCGTTTAGCGACGTCTGTGATGTGTGTTGGCATAGTCGTTCAGCACTGTATTGAATCAGCACTGCATTGAATCAGCGCTGCATTAAATCAACGCTGTATTAAACTGCGAACTGTGGCAGGTGTGAACGGCCGGAATCATCTAAACACGCGCGACGATCCTCGATCACCGATGAACCATCCACCAAAGAACACGGCGACCAAGACTGACAGCATGTCTTCGGACTCTCTCTCGCCGATCGAAGTGATTTGGAGATGCGATAACGCGATCGCGATCAACAAACCAAGCGGCTTGGCAACACAAGCGCCAGCCGGAATCGAGAGCGTGGAAAGTCGTTTGATCGCGCAGCTTTCACGCCAAGATGCTTACTTGGCATTTCCACATCGTCTGGACCGTGCCGTGAGTGGCGTTTTGCTTGTCGCACTTACCAAACGCGCCGCTCGGTTACTTAGCGGGCAATTCGCATCACGCAAAACAACGAAGCACTACGTCGCGATTGTTCAAGGGCAAGCGATGCTCGACGAAGTCTGGGAGGACTACCTTTGTAAGACCAAAGGTAAGCCACGAACGGAAGTGGTTGAGCAGAATTCCGAAGGTGCGAAGCTCGCTTCGACAATCGTACGGACGATCGATATGGACGCGAATCGTGACCAGACACGGTTGGAGCTTCAGCCATTGACAGGCCGAATGCATCAGTTGCGTGTGCAAACGTCATCGCGTGGATTTCCGATCGTCGGTGATAATCTGTACGGAGGCAGAGCAATCCCGGTCGAACAAGTCAAACCACCTTTGGTCGATCGGATTTTGCTGCACGCGGCAAAACTGGAATTTTTTAACCCGACCAGTGGGAAACGTGAAAGCGTGGTCGCGAGTTGTTCGTTCTGATTGTGGGAAAATGAACCACCCAGAAAGTAATGAAAGTGCTCTCCATATCCGCGACTGACGCCAATCATCATCCCTCGGGTTGTTTGCGAGGCGCATTCTGCGGTATCAAAAGTAGTCGTTGAGGGCCGCCGTTGTCCCTCAAATTAGATCGCCTTTCGTAAACCAGGCAGTCGGATGACCCGCATCGGTGCAGTTTCTTACCTGAATACCAAACCGTTGATTCACGGTTTGCGCGACGCACTGCCGGAGGGCGATACACTCTCGCTGAATTTGCCCAGCAGGCTCGCCGAACAGCTCGATCATGGAGAGTTAGATGTCGCGTTGATCCCCTCGGTCGAGTACTTTCGAGGACTTGCGCGGCACACCACTTCTGATCATTATCAAATCATTTCAGACGCCGTCATCGCGTGTCGCGGACCCGTTTGGAGCGTACGATTGGTTAGTCGGGTACCCGTCAGTGAAATTCGCACCCTGGCGCTCGACGAGGGGAGCCGCACGAGCGCCGCGCTCGTGCGAGTTTTGCTTTGGCAACTACACAAGATTCGACCTCAGACAACGATCTTGCCGATCGAGCAGCCACCCGAAGCTGCCGATGCCGACGCGGTGTTGATCATTGGTGACCGCGCGATGCGCCCGGAGACGGGATTGTACGAAGAAATCTGGGATCTTGGCGATCGATGGTGCCGACACACCGAGCTTCCCTTTGTGTTCGCGATGTGGATTGCGCGACCGGGGGTGGACGTCAATTACCTCGTCCCGATTTTGGAATCCTGTCGGGATCGAGGCCTGGAGGCGTCGGAGACGATTGCGCGGCAGTACGCCGCATCGCACGGCCTGACAACCGAAGACCTATATCGATATTTTGCAGAGAACTTACACTTTACCTTGGGGCCGAAAGAACGCGCCGGTCTGGCCAGCTTTCGTCAGGGCTGCGAAGAACTGGGACTGATCAGTGACGGCCGCACAGTCGGCTAGTCTTTCGCCTTACCTTTGTTTTCCAGTCGACACTGTTGCCAGACGCGATTTCTCGCGCCCTGGCGAGCACAACGGCTGGAAAATCATACTGGGGCGGACGCAAGTCTGCCTCAGCGTCAAACTTGTTTGAACCAACGATTGAGTGCAGTGATGATCACGGACATTTTGGAAAAGGCTGTTGCCGGAGAACGCATTAGCGGTGAGGAAGCCCACCAATTGCTCGAAAGTCGTGATTTAGCGGCGATCGGCTCGGCTGCCGATCAGGTCTCGCGGCGAATGCATCCCGAACCGTACCGAACGTACAACGTCGATCGGAACATCAACTACACCAACGTCTGCACCGCCGTTTGCAATTTTTGTGCGTTCTACCGTGGTCCAAAAAGCGATGAAGGCTACGTTCTGCCTCGCGAAGAGCTGTTCAAGAAAATCGAGGAGACCGTTGCCGTCGGTGGCAATCAGATCTTGCTCCAAGGTGGTTTGCATCCCAAGTACAAGTTGGACTGGTACGAAGAGATGTTGCGGGACATCAAGTCTCGCTTTCCGATGGTCAACATTCACGGTTTTAGCCCCCCAGAGCTGCACCACTTTACGAAAGTCAACAAACTCCCGATTGAGGAGGTACTCGCCCGGCTTAAAGAGGCAGGGTTGGGAAGTATTCCCGGTGGGGGCGCCGAAATCCTGGTCGATCGCGTTCGCCACGAACTGACCCGCGGCAAAGTGATGAGCGACGATTGGCTGAACGTGATGCGCGTCTGGCACAAGCTCGGTGGCATCAGCACCGCGACGATGATGTTTGGACACGTTGAAACGCTGGCCGAACGTGTCGAACACTTGCAACGGGTGCGAGACCTTCAAGACGAGACGGCTGGATTTACGGCGTTCATTTGTTGGACCTTCCAGCCCGAAAACACTGATTTGAGTGATATCCCTGCGGCAGGGTCGTTTGAGTATCTGAAAACACAAGCCGTCTCGCGATTGTTTCTTGATAACGTCCCCAATATCCAAAGCAGCTGGGTGACACAGGGCTTGAAAATGGGACAACTCGCCATGCTCTACGGTGCTAACGACATGGGGAGTTTGATGCTGGAAGAAAACGTGGTCGCCGAGGCGGGCACGGTGCACTTTCTGTCGCTACTTCAGATCCGCGAAGCGATCGAAGAGTTGGGCTTCCAGCCTCGTCAGCGCGACGTTTTCTACAACCTCGTTGACGAGGATTTGGAGAGGCAAGCGATCGAGGCGAACGGGGGGCCGGGGCCGAAGGACGTCGTCCAACTGGCTGTCTAGGGCGGCCTCGCTCGCAATTGGAGACGGTCGCGCCCCGTTAGCGTATAATGCCTCGTGGGTGATGAACTAAAATCAGATCTCATGGTTCCCACATGGCGTTGGTTCACTGTTGAGACCAAACGCGCAGCCGATCAGCCGAGGGCGTGAGCTCGGTCCGTAAACTCTGTCGCTGAACGGAAACCGTAGCCAACACCATGCGGCTACCCAGTATTTTACAGATCGTTGAAACACGCCCGCGATCGTTCGACTCCTTGCCATCGGCCTTGCATGACCTTTCGAGTTCAATTGGCGACATACAACGGGCCGATGGACCTGTTGCTTTATTTGGCGCGACGGCAGGAAGTAAGTCTGTCCGAGTTATCGCTTGCCAAGGTGATCGATCAATACGGCGAGTACCTTGAGCTACTGCAAGAGCTCGATCTGACCGACATCGGCGATTTTTTGGACCTGGCCAGCACACTCGTCGAGCTGAAAAGTCAGATGGTGCTTCCGAAGACGGTCGAAGAGGAGGAGCCACAGACCGAGCAGCTCGACGACCCGCAGTCCGAATTGGTCGAACGTCTTCTACAGTACAAGGAGATCCGCGATGCGGCGTCGGTACTCGACGAAATGGCCCATCGTTGGCAAATGCGCTACCCCCGTCTTTCCGATGATTTGCCCAAGCGTCGCATCGATCCAGGCGATCAACCGATTGCCGATTTGGAGATTTGGGATTTGGTCAGCGCCTTCGGACGGATCATGCGCGAATCCGCCGGCCCGCCGCCGACCGAAGTGATTTACGATGATACGCCGATCCACGTTTACATGAAGCGTATTCACCAGCACCTTTCATCGAATCCGCGGGTGCCGTTGATGGACCTGGTTGACATGGGGCTACACAAGTCGGCCGTCATTGGTTGGTTCCTCGCGACGTTGGAATTGACACGCCACCACGGCGCCGCGGTAGAAGAAGACGAGGGTGGTGACATTGTGATCGTCAAGACGGATCATTATTCTTCGGACCTGTCGGTCAACGAAGTCGATAACTACGGTAGCAACGGGAAGGTCGCTACTAACTTGCCGAACCAACCACGTTGACGTTCCGCCGCTCGCTTCCTTTTTGTCGTATCGAACGGATTTCGTGTCTATTCCCAACGTCGCTTTTCTCCATTGCCACTTTCGACGCGGCGGGGTAACTCAGGTCGTCGAAAACCAGGTTGCGGCACTCGTTCGGCACGGCACGGCCAACATTTGCTTGTTATCCGGTGGCCGAAACGAAGGGCTATCGGCGTCGACCGAGACGCACGCGGATGTTCGTCGCATCGAAGGACTCGATTATGACAGTGTCATGCAAACGCAGGCCGGGGGGACTCTTGAAAGCGACTTACTGTCGCGCGGATTGGAACTCGCCAAATTGATTCATGCATCGCTCAGCGGCATCGGCTGGGTCCCCGATCGATCGGTCCTTCATTGGCATAACCATTCGTTAGGGAAAAATGTCGCCATTCCGATCGCCATCGGTGTTCTGGCAAACCGATTTGGTTACCGACAGGTACTTCAGATCCACGACTTCGCCGAAGATTTTCGTCCGGAAAACTATGGCAGGTTGATTCAAGCGGCGATGGACGCTGGCTATGCGAACCCAGCAGGCAAAACGAACGAACACGAGTTGCCCGGACCGGCGAGTGTCAACCGATTCCTGTTCCCCGTTGCGGCCTCGATCCGTTATGCCACGTTAACCTCCGGCGACGCGACCTTGCTTTCACAAATTGGTGTGGAAGCCAACTCGATCGATGTCTTACCTAACGGGGTTGCGTTGGATATTCATTCGATGATGGGGCGTGAAGAGGCAAGGAAGAAGCTTCTATCGGCCGCCGCTCTTCCCAGTGAAGCGACGTGGTGTGTTTATCCGGTACGCGGTATCCGCCGAAAAAACGTAGGCGAGTTCTTGCTGCTTTCACGTCTAATGCCGGAAGGTTTGCATTCCGGGCTAACTCTGCCACCGACGACGCCGATTGAACTCGCATCTTACGAGCGATGGAAAGCGGTCGCCGATCGCTTCGCACCACGGGCGGTATTTGATGCGGGCATCATTCCCGGTGTTTCATTTGTCGACAACTTGGCGGCCTGCTCCTTTGTCTTGTCGACCAGTGCGGCAGAAGGATTTGGCATGGCTTTCTTGGAACCGTGGTTGGCAAGACGTGGGGTGGTCGCGCGGCGGCTGTCTCACGTAACCGATGATTTTCAACGTGCGGGCGTGGATCTTGATCGTCTCTATGACGCAGTGGAGATTCCCGGATCGGCCGCATGGGTCACCGAGTGTCTTCAAGAATCGGGCGAAGCCTATCGAAACGCCTGGAAACCGATTCGTGACCGGTTTGGTGATCAGTTTGTCGGGGCATCGACGTCGGAATCAGATCGCGCAATCGCTACTCACCACATTGATTTCGCGCGATTAATACCCAAACGGCAAATCGAAGTCTTACGACGAATGGACGCAGACAAAGGCTTCGAAGACGAAATCCGGGCGGCAAACCCGGTGCTGGGGCGTTCGATCTCAACACCATTTGCCGACCAGCAGCTAGAACGCAATCACGATCAGATCGGGCACGCGTATTCGATCGAGGCGACCGCACAACGTCTCGTGCGAGTCTATCAACGGTTCGGTGATTCATCAGGATCCGAATCGTTCCTACACGCTTCACACTCCGATCAATCGCTGGCAACCCTGATCAATCGGTCACGTCCATTTTTTCCATGTCGTGTTGAATCGGAGATCGCTTAATGGGACATCCTTGGTATCAACCCGTCTTGGATCACCGTCAACCGATCGATCCGATCCCGACCGATTATTCGGCACAACTACAGCATCTCGATGGCATTCGCGCCGTGATATTTGATGTTTACGGGACGTTAGTCATCAGCGGCAGCGGCGATGTCGGCTCTGCCGACGCAACAGATCGTGGAACGTTTTTCGACGAGGCGTTCAAGGCGGCGGGGATTGATTGTTCGGCCGGGCGTCAGCCAACGATCGAAGACCTTCATCGACAAATTCAAATCAGTAACGAGAGTCGGTTGAGTGAATCGTGTACGAAGCCGGAGGTGGACATAGTCGATGTCTGGCGGTCCACACTGGTCGAATGCGGCGTCGCCGTTGATTCGGTCACATCGTTGCACCGATTGGCGGCCGAATACGAAGCTCGCGCCAACCCGACTTGGCCCATGCCGAACGCCAAATCACTGTTGGCCGAATTGCACGGTCGTGGGCTTCATCTGGGAATCGTTAGCAACGCTCAGGGATTCACATTGCCACTAATCGAAGAAATTGCGGGGGACTTTGGCGGCAATTCGGTATTTGACCTCGACTTGTGCGTGTTTTCATACCGCTATCGTCATGCCAAGCCGGACGTGTGTTTGTTTGACGTATTGTGTGACAGGCTTTCGGGCCTACAAATCGATCCCGGCGAGGCGGTTTACGTCGGAAACGACCGTTTGAACGATATCTGGGCTGCCGCGACGGCGGGCTTGAAAACGGCGTGGTTTACAGGGGATAGTCGAAGTTGTCGCCCACGGGATGACGATAGTCGCGTCACCGGACTGACCCAAAATATTGTTTTAACGGACTTGCAAGAATTATCACGCTGCGTTTAATCGGCCGAGTGAGGATCGGCCTTTGCCGGACGCGCCGCCTACGTATTGCCTAAAAAATTGACGAGATATGGGTGTTCAAATCGGATTTGTCGGGACTCGATTCGCCGGGACCGATGGTGTTTCGCTTGAAAGTGCGAAGTGGGCGCAGGTGTTGTGGGATCACCGCCATGTGAGCCATTGGTATTCGGGATTGAGCGATCGCGATCGGGATACCTCGATGGTCGTGCCCCACGCTTATTTCGGTCATCCCGATATTGAATGGATCAATCGTCGCGCTTTCGGAACAAGGACGCGAACCCCCGATGTGACACGGCGGATCTATGCACTCGCGGATTATCTTAAAGGAACCCTCTACGAATTCACGCGGCGCTACGACCTGGATCTACTGATCGTTCAAAACGCCCTGTGTATTCCGATGAACATCCCGCTCGGCGTGGCGCTGACGCACTTCATCGCCGAAACCGGATTCCCGACGATCGCTCATCACCACGATTTTTATTGGGAACGGGATCGATTTAGTGTTTCGGCGGTGACCGACATGCTATGGACCGCGTTTCCGCCGGCATTACCACAGATTCAAAATGTGACGATCAATTCGTTTGCCCAGGAAGACTTGGCGCACCGCCGTGGCGTTTCGTCCATCCTTGTCCCAAATGTGTTGGACTTCGAAAACGAACCCGAAGAGGCAGATGATTACGCACGTGGATTTCGACAAGACATCGGCCTTGAAGACGATGATATCCTGTTCCTTCAACCAACTCGCGTTGTTCCTCGCAAAGGGATCGAACACTCGATCAGTTTGGTCGCGGCGCTGAAGAACGACAAATGCAAGCTGGTTATCTCGCATGCTAGCGGCGACGAAGGAAACGAGTATTTGGCCGCACTGAAGGATCTTGCCGAATCAAGCGGCGTCCACCTGCTTCTGTGCGACAAGCAAGTCGGTGACAAACGCGGCTATAACGATGACGGCAGCAAAATTTATACGCTCGCCGACGCTTATTCCCAAGCCGATTTCATCACCTACCCCAGCCTCTACGAAGGCTTTGGCAACGCTCTGCTAGAAGCGTTTTACTTCCGCAAGCCGGTTTTGGTTAATCGCTATTCGATCTATGTCGCCGATATCGAACCAAAGGGTGCCAAAGTCATTGCGATGCAAGGGTATCTGACCAAGGATGTCGTCGCCAAGGTTCAACGCATCATCGATGATCGTGACTACCGCGAGTCAATGGTCGACTTCAACTATGAAATCGGAAAGGCTTTCTTTAGTTACAGTGTCCTGCGTCGCAAGCTGCGAGCCTTGGTGACCAACTTCACCGGGCAAGACAACCTTTAGGGCGGCAGTGGTTCCAATCGCTCTGTTCTTCGAACCGGCTGCGAATACCGACATCGTAACGATCGAGTCGTGGCCTGGTATTGATCGTTACCGCTTCGGTGTCGTCAGTTTCAAAATTTCGTCGACGACGACTGAAGGTTCCGCTCGCTTTTTGTAGTCTGCATCTAAGAATGCGTAGCGGATCACTCCATCGGTATCAATGACGTAGGTCGCCGAAAGCGGCAATTCCATCGCATCATTGTCGTTGAACTCGTTCAATTTCAAACGGTCTCGATAGATCGGGACGATTGGGTCGGGAAGTTTGAAAACCAACCCGTACTTCCGGGCGACGTCGTTGTTGGAATCGAACAAGGAAACGAACGCCAGATCATTCTTGCTCGCTGTCTCTTTGGCCTTTTCAGGAATCTCGGGGGTCAGCACAACTAACTGTGCGCCGGCGCCTTCGATTGCCTGAAGTTTCTGTTGCATCGCTCGGAGCTGGATATTGCAGTAGGGGCACCAACCACCGCGGTACCACATCAAGACAATCGGGCCATTTTTCCAAAGGTCACTCAGTCGCACCGATTCGTCTTTCCAGTTTTTCAGTTCGGCATCGATGGCCTGGTCGCCAACCTGCTTGGCCTTCGATTCGATCTCTGACTGCCGCACCGTTTCAACCGCATCTTGCATGGTGCGGATCATTTCGGCGGGCATCCGTTTGACTGAATTTTTCGCCGTCGCTTGAAGCTGCTCGGCAAGTGTATCGGCATGATTTTGGGCAAATACCTGAGGAACGGACATGGTAAGAAGCAAAAGAGAGTAGAGGGTAAGTTTCATCGCGGTGCCGGATGCTTTGGGCGAGTGTCGAGGGCTGTCGCTGGTGATGGTCTGACAGATTCATTGACGTACCTGCCGTGTCGCCAACCAGGCGTTCATTCGGAAATGTCGCTTCACTATCCAGGTCCGTCATCGACAATCGTTAATTCGGCAAAACGTCAGTCGTCTGTGCCCAGTTGAAGAGATGTCTTGAAATCGCGAATTCACCTTCCCGCGTACGCAGCTCGCCCCTCCCGGAAGACCGTGAAGTAAATCCCGTCTTTCGGTAAACGTGGATGGACACTTTCCCGGGCACCCAGGGGGAGATATCACAAAGAATCCGTGTCGCTTCAAAAATTTGCTTCCCGCCGACAGGAGGGCCTTGGTACCATCCTGAAGGGCTGGTCGTTGCCCGCCCGTGGTTGGTCTTCGCTTCATGGCTTTTGGGAGAATCAGTGATGGCTGAAAAATCGCAGTCGGTGCAGTCTCAATTGAGTCAAATTTTGCGTCGTTTGGACAAGTTAGAGGTCGCCCACCGAATCGGCGCCGGCGGTGGCTCGTCAACTGTCACCGGCAGTAGCGGTGATCGGGCAGAAGGAGTTGGGTCGTGCACCTTGCCCGCCGTTCCCGAACGGATCTTCAGTTCGAATGTATCACCGTATCGCGAAGGGTTGATTCGCTACATTGGAAAGAAATGGGTCAACGGAACACGCTTGAAGTATTACTTTTTCGAGGATGCTCCGCTGAAAGGAGATGCCAGCAATGTGGATCTTGTTCGTCAAGGATTTCAAGTTTGGGAAGATGTCGGGATCGGAATCGAATTCGAAGAAGTCACGAACATCGATGACGCAAATGTCCGAATCGGTTTTAAGCGTGGCGACGGAGCTTGGTCGTACGTAGGACGAGACGTCATTGACATTCCCGGACGACATGAACGGACGATGAATTTCGGTTGGGATTTAACATTAGATCCACGCGGCGGTGGAGTGGATACGCCGGTCCATGAAATCGGTCACACGTTGGGATTTCCCCATGAGCATCAGAATCCATTCGCGGGCATTGTTTGGAATGAAGAGGCGGTCTACGACTACTTTGCCGGGGCGCCAAACTATTGGTCGCGACAACAAACGTTCCACAACGTGCTAAGAAAACTCGGCCCTTCAGAGGTCGAAGGTTCCCAGTGGGATCCAAACTCGATCATGCACTATAGCTTCGCGGCAGGCTTGATTCTCGAACCGGCGGAGTATCGCGTTGGGTTGAACCCGTCAGACGGTTTGACGGAGGCTGACAAAGAGCAGGCGAGAAAGTTCTATCCTGACAAACCTCCACGCTACAAGAATTTAGAGCCTTTTGAGCTTGAGTTTTTGTCGATCGCTCCAGGCGAACAAAAAGACTTCGTCATTGAGCCAACACGTTCGGACGAATTCACGATTCAAACGTTTGGTCGATCTGATGTTGTGATGGTCCTATTCGAAGACGTTGATGGCGAGATGGAATTCGTCGCCGGTGACGATGACAGCGGGACCGATCTAAACGCAAAGATTACAATTCGCCTGGTTCGCGGACGCCGATATATTCTGAGGATTCGGCTGTACCTGAATTGGTCTTCAGGTGACACCGCGGTCATGATGTGGTGACGCGTCAGGTCCCCGGCGACAAATCGATGGTGGGGATTGAAGCGGGGCAATCGCCTTGTAATCTGTGATCTCCGTTTCATTCCTCCACCACAATTACTCGCCCTAGATTCACCGTGATCCGAAAATGCAATGCGTGGTTGATCGTCGCGATCACACTCTTTCTCGTGCTGCGAATCCCACTGATCACGCATCAATCGGGCATCCAAGATGAGCATTGGTTCGCAGTTCCGGGATACACGCTTTGGGAAGAAGGTGTGCCCAGGATCCCGTATGTACCCTCACGAATTCGCGATTCGTTTTTTGAGAACGCCGATGTTTGCTTGATGACGCTACCGCCAGGTTTAGCGCTGGCACAAGCTCCCTTTTTTGCGGTCTTTCAAGCTGGCTATCCAACCGCTCGTTTGCCATCGTTACTCGCCGCACTCGCAACGATCGTTGTCACCTATTCTCTGGTGAGACGTTTCGGGGGTGATCGGAGCATCG
Organism: Roseiconus lacunae; assembly: GCF_008312935.1. Lineage (NCBI taxonomy): Bacteria > Pseudomonadati > Planctomycetota > Planctomycetia > Pirellulales > Pirellulaceae > Roseiconus > Roseiconus lacunae. The sequence goes on from NZ_VSZO01000079.1 coordinate 153,689, forward strand.
CCGGATTCGCGTCCCTCGTCGTCGCACTCTCTCGCCCATTGCTTTTCGCCGGGATCACTTCGCGCCCCGACGCCCTGTGTATCCTGTTTGGATTGTTATGCGCAGATCGGATCGTGAAAGTGGCCCATCAGGCTCGGGCTGAGTCAGAAGACCAGATGTCTGAAACGAGATCCAAGCCACTGCCAGACAATCAACTTAGGTCGGTGAGTGTCGCGGGGGTATTTTGTGGCTTCGCTGCATTATGCCATCCGCTAGGCATCGTGTTTGCGATGCAATCCGCGTTGGTGATCTTGATCATCCGGGGTGGATTTCGCAAGGTGCTTCGTCGCTGGTGCGTCTTTGCGATCGGATCGGTGCTTGGTATCTCGCCATGGTTGCCGTACATCGTGATGTTTCCTTATGAGTTCCGCGCCCAGTTCGTGACTAACGTTCTAGACCGGGCAGGTCCAGGACTGTTTTCCAGACTCACATGGCCAATTCCATCGCTCATCCACCACTCTCGAATCCTGTACGAGCTTTTAGGGTCGTTGCAGTTGACCCTGTTTGGCATCGCTTTGGTACTTGGCACGCTGTTGGTCTTTCGCTCACGCCGAAATTCCGTACCGGTGCGTTGGCTGTTGCCACTTAATGCCTGGGCGGCAGTCTATCTGACCGCGACCGCTGCGGGTTTGCATCCGATCCAGCTTTACTGGGCGTATGCGTTTGTCTGGTCGATCGTCCTTGGGGCGATCGCTTTGGGGGAACTGAGTGAGGTCATTCGGCGACGGCTTTCGCCGGCTTCATTCAAACTGACTCAATTCGCTTTTTGCATCGGCGTTCTGGTTCTGCTGCTGCCCGGCGGGGGCTTGCGAAGTTGGCACGTCTACGTGACTCACTGGAATGATCCACGCTACAACGCTTCACGCTTCATCGCCAATGTGCTTTCGGAAATCCCCGAGGACGCGTTGTGTTACTCAGATTTAAGTTACGTCTTTGACATCTACCTTAGTGGTCGACCAACCCGTTTGTGCGCCGAGCGAGAACTCTTCTGGGGCGACGATGCGATCGAATACGACTACTTGCTGCTCTCTTGGGAAGGGCGTGATGCTGACTGGGCACAACAGTACGACGCCGTCAAATTTCGCTCATTCGGTTCCGATGCCACGCCGCAGCACTGCTACGTCGACGTATTCCGTCACGAAGAATAAGAATTTCGTTGAACGCGTAATCACAGTTTCGATACACTGTTAAATCGTTCAACAATTGAACGTCGGTCTTCTCTGGGCAGAATTTGTTTGCAAACATCGTTGCCCGACTTTTCTTATTTCCGAAGCCGTTCATTTTCGGTGTTGAGGTCAAATCAACATGGTTTCATTCCGTTCTGTTCGTTCACTGGCTTTTATCGCTGCAGCTTTTTACCTTTCGGCCGAAAATTGGAATTCGATTGCCATCGCCGATGAAACGCGTACATGGTCAGATACGTCAGGCCGTTTCAAATTGCAGGCGACATTGATCGAAGTGAAAGGGAGCGACGTCTATTTGAAGCGGACGGACGGGAAAACTGTCAAAGTCCCGCTGCAGCGACTGAGCGAAATCGATCGGCAATTTTTGACTGAATTAGAGAATCCATTCGAGATGGTCGATGAGGTTCCCGCCGAAGGTCAGCCTACATCGCCGGTCGCCAATCGTAGTCGACCCCCGCGCCGGTCCACCGGATCTTCAGGTTGGGATCATCCGCCCGTCAACGAGTGGGACAATATCAAAACCGTCGGCGTAGGTTTCAATAACCAGTCCTGGAATTACACGCCACCGAAGAGCAACCGGCTACCGTTCGAACCCAAGCAAGCGATGCTGCCCAAGAAGAACAATTTCTTCGAGGGGATGCGTCGAGTCGAAATCAATCCACTCGCCGCTTCTGCCGTAGCAGGCTACACCTGGACCTTCAGTACGCCGACGCACCAAAGTCGCGTCTCGTTGATCGATTTGAAAACGGGGCGTTCGGTCAATTCGGGTTTGGTGACTGGGAATATGTCACCGCTAGCCGTCTTAAACGACGGGCAGACAATTTTGATGCAGGGAACCGGATCGGACCGAGATGAGTATGAAACCGGCGATCAGCTGCAGCTTTGGACGATCGATGGACTGGAAGTCACGCGATCACAGAGTTGGATTCCTTTTCCTGATGAGAAGAAGTCATTTGGTAAGACGACCAATGCCAATGTTCGTCAAGCTATACCGATCCAAGACAATCGTGTTCTGATTCTTGCCGATAGCGGACACCTCGCATGCTTCGATATCCGCACGTTGCGTGCAAGTTGGCACATGCGACTTCCGAGTCATCATGCGATCACGTTGACCACTGATCGAAAGCAATTGTTTGTTTATCAAGATCATCAACTGTTGCATCTTGACCCCAGTTCAGGAACCGTGCGGGGACAATTGACGCTGACTGAAAAACCACGTTTGGGATGGACGAAGATTCGATTGAATGAATCCGGCGATCGGATGATGATCACCTTTGTCAATCAATTGCGCGTGATTGATTTGTCCAACGGGGAAACGGTCGATGATTATGAAACGGCCGGTAACTCACCGTTGTCTCCGAGGGGACTCGGCTATCCGGCGGAAGGTTTTGCCCTGCTGGACAACCATTTACTCGTTCACATTCCATCGCGAATCCGAGTCTGTGACTACAAGGATGCCGCAGTGATTTGCTGTGAAGGCGGAACTGAATTTATCGGCTTGTTAACTGACAAAGGTGGCCTTTTGGTTCCCACTTCGATGCCGCATCCCAAGGCCGAAGCTGTTCTGAAGCAGGCGATGGACGACCCTTCCGTTTTCCTGATCTACCCCGGGGTAGAAGTCTCGCTCGATGTTTCCGGAGTGCCGGAACAATACCACGCTTCCGTGAAAGACAACCTGGAGGAATCGATCAAGCGCGCAGGATACCTGTTGAAACCTTCTGCCGCGATTGAGATCAAAGCATCGGTCTCGGGGCCGGAACAGGAAGCCATATCCTACATTGCCCGCGGATCCTACGTCGCCAATAAGTTCACTTCGAACGTCACGATTCATGCCAATGGCAAAGAAGTTTGGACGCGATCGTCGAGTAACATCCCTGGTGTCTTGATGACCAAACGCGGCCAGTCGATCCAAGAAAGAATCGATGAGCTAGGACAAGGTCCCAACCTTTCCTACTTCAAATCAATCACGTTGCCGAATCTGATGCAAAAGCCATCGGAAAGCCCGCAAGGAAACTTGCAAAATACGTTGATGGTTTCAAAGTTCACGATGCAAGGCTTAGTCGACAATTGATGTCACCGGCGCGGAAATCATTCACGGTAGCCGATCTGGTACGTTCGGCTCACAGTGCATTTTCGATAGGTCCTCACTGCCGCTTCCACAACGAAAGCGAAAATGCAATCGCGATTGTCGCAACAAATCCACCGCTGACGACCCACCAATGCGTCCCGGATGTTCGTCGGTCAGCAATTTTGTTTTCTTGGCGAACCGATTGAACCTGCCCATGTGAATGTGTTTGGGATGGTTCACACGTCACCGTTTCGTCCGATTTCGTTGGTGTTTTTCCCGGTGGGATTGTGATCAACTGCGGCTCAGTATTTTCAATGGGATCGGAAACCACGACATGATCGCCCAGCGTTTCGATCCAATCGGCTGCCAGAAGGATATCGATACCTGGATTAAGCGCCTTGACGCTACAGCTACATTCTCCGAATAGATAGTGGCAAGCTTTTAGGATTGCGTCATCGTCAAGCTGAGCCGCTGGCAGCGGTTCGATCATTCTCCCACGTCCGAAGATTGGAACAAAAAACGGCGGATGTTGCTCCCTGGCAATCCCGGCAATCATCGCATTGAACGCGATTTCATTGGGATCGTCTTTGGCAAGCACTCGGCTATTGAATTTAACCAACAGGGGAATGTCACAGCGCAGAACATCATCCATCGACGCGCCTGGAACCTCTGCTAGTGCCTTGGAGGCATCTTTTCGGCGAATCACTCCGTCAGGCAAAGTGACACTTGATTCGGCCCGCCGCAACGTCTCATCCAATCGACGTTTTAGACGTAGGTTTTCGTCTGCATCATCGCCTTCGACGAGCAACCAAACCACTGAGACACCTTCGCTAAGATCGTTGACGATTTCGGTCCGCAGTGGTGAATGGATCCATCGGCGAACGTTCTGGACGGTTAGCGGTCCTTTCCAGCACAGTTTCTTTTGGCCTGGGTAAAAGGCTTGTAACATCGGCACTTCACCCGTGTCATCGATGCCTTCCAGTGACCACAGTTCCGCTTCGCTGAGGGTTGATAGATCGATGACCTCGGTGGCGACGTTAGCCTTCGAATTTTCGAGTTGCTGTAGTTCTTCGAATGCCTTTTTGGGAGCTCCTGTCAGATCGCCATCAACAATCGCTACAAGTTGATAGTCGTCTGCCGGCCATCGCTCCAAAGCGTATCGGAATACCGGAATCTTGCACGCCCAAACCGCCACCGGCGCAGATAGGCATGCGACCAGAGAAAGGGAGATGATCCAACGAACTCGTGTCAATTGTTTGCCCCGAAAGCGTAGATGTGCCCAAGTCCGGTACTGACAAACAGGTGACCATCGGCGACGGCCAGTCCATGGGCGATACCTTCGACGGCATGTTGCCAGACCAATTTGCCAGACTTAGCCGAGTAAGCGCGGACTTCATGGTCGAGCCCGGCAACGATCACGTCACCAGCTTTAATGAATCCTTTCGGTGCGGGGCAATCGACTTCCCATTTCCACGCAGCGTTTTCGGCGGATTTGGCGGCTTTGTAGTCGGCCGACGCCTTCTCGAGGACACTCGGTTCGATCTCGTCTTTCTTGCGTTTTCCCTTTTCGATGATGGCAAGACTTTGGTTTGCTTTGATCTGCGCATCGACGTATGCCGAGCGGGCAAGCAGCTTGAGTTTACCACCAGTCGGGATCCACGCTTGGTCACCTTCTAGCAGGATTCGATTCGTTCCGCTAAATGTCGCCAAACGCTCTCGATTTTCGCCATCGGCGAGCCGTAACTGTGTGTCCGACGATTTCTGGTTTTGAGGGCCTGCGAGCAGCATTTCATCTTCGGTCAACACACAAAAGACTCCGCCGGCTTCGCCGATCGCACCTTCCATCGTTCCGTCTTGTCGGTCGAATGAAAGTGGTGCCGCCCGTCCCTGAGGCACATAGATTCGATCCGATGACGTGAGCAATGCGCCCTGTAGCGTCACGCCTTCCGCGGTTGACTGGAAACAGTCGTCAAGCTCGGTACCGCCGTCCTGTGAGTTGACCTTCCAAAGGTACGACGGCTCCCAGGGAACCAGAGAGCCACCGAAGATCGCGCGACCGTCTTCGACAACCACACCGGTTCGAACCGGCCACATCGAGATGATCTTTCGGTTACTCGTCACATAGCGATTGCGAGGAGACGCACATCGCTTCCAAACAAGCTCACCGGTGAATTGGTCACAACAGTAGACAAAACCGTCATCGGAGCCGAAAAACACACGGCCTTCGGCGATCGTCGGCGGAAACCGAACGGCCGACTCTGTAAAGTAAACCCAACGTTCGGTCCCTGATTTAATCTCGATCGCGTGGACCGCATCATCGGCAGATGATCCGAAATAGAGAATCCCTTGCGACGCCGTGACATAAAAACAGGGGTCGAAGTTTCGCATCGACTGCAATCCACTGTTTCCAGAGTACGCATCCCATTTCGCTGGTCCAGTCCATGCGGTTTGTGGGACGACGGCAGACTTCATGATCCACGATTGTCGCAATGGAAAACGCAAGGTTTCTTTCGTCACGCCGCTACGGCGAACATCGTGGCGATACGTCGACCAATCTTCGGCGACACTCGATGTGACACCATTCAAGGCAACGATGCCAACCATGAGTAACAGGACGCATTTTAAATCATCGGATTTCATTGCACGTCTCCTTTGTTCGTGACCGGTACGTTCGTGACCGGTGCGAACCCGATCGAAGTTTCCATCCAGCCACCGCACGAGCATCCGCCACCACCCTCGGGAGAAAATAACATGCCCTGAGCTGGTACGGTGCTGAGCCAACAACTCGGACGCAGCCGAGCGAATTCGCTCGTCGTGTCGCTATCGAGTGACCAGAGCGTCAACGGCCCCGACCCTCCTCGGTAGATGATCGAGTTGCCGGCACCGATGGGTGTCGCACAGCCGCGGCGTTTTCCCAAAGTTCCCGACTTTAAAATTGTGCCATCAACCGCATCAATAATGTGTGGTTGCACCATCAATTTACCTTTCATCAGCACCGCGTGTTGAACGTGCGCACCATGATGATCTTCCGGCCATTGGGCAGATTGATTCCAGCGTGAGCTACCGGAATTCGCGTCGAAGGAAGCGAAGTGAAATTGATTCTTCCCAGATGTTTGAAGCACGAACTGATCTTCGTCAGCGATTCCAAAGCTGACAATCGCTTCGTGATCCTGTGGCGGTACCTTCGCTTTCCAAAGTTGCTTGCCGGTTTTCAAGTCCAGGCAGACCACTGATGCCGCATTCCAAATCTTCGCGTTGACAAGTTTTCCCGTGCTTAGCTTCTTCAACGCCGGGTCATCGACCTGGACGAAATAAACGTGCGATCCATGAACGGTGATTGTTGAATTGACCACCGCGTCGGCGGGATGCTCCCACGCGATGCTGCCATATTCTTTGTCATAGGCGACGACCGCGTTGCCACAGACCTTGGCAGTTGCGGCGTCGTCTTTGCCGTCGTACCAAGATGCTTTGTCCCAAAAATTTGTGTACGTGCTGCCTTCTTTGACCGGTGTCCCGATCACAAATTCATCGGTCACACCGACATAACCCCATTCGCAGGTGCCTTGAAACTGCTCGGGCAACGTCAGCGTGCGTCTCATTTCACCGGTCGCCGCGTCAATTTCCCAGAGCATCTCTTTGACCGCCGCATAGACTGTTCTTTCGTCGGCACACCAGTTAGCGGCATCGCGGGGAATATTGACTCGCCTAAGATCAGGTATTTCGAGTGACCAAAGGACAGCGCCGTTGAACGCATCTAACGCGATCATCCGATTCATACCTTGATGGAAAAGACGACCGCCAACGGCAAGGGGGGCCGGCATCCGTGGATTTCGGTCGATCCCAAAGTCCGCGCCGGGTTTACCGATCCATTTGACTTTCAAATTTGCCGTGTCGTCAACTCCGCCCAGATCTTCACCCGAATAAGACGCGTTGGCAATCGATCCATACTGATGTCCCCAAGCGGCAAGCTCGGGGGGCTGGGATCGGGTTCCAAATGAGAGATTTTCGGAAAGCTTTTTCCACTGAAATTCATCGTCACCGGGGGTTTTACCAATTGTGATCGCTTCTCCCAGAGGCGCGATCAGGGTTGAATGGAAAGTGAATTCGTTCGCAGGGACGACAATCAAATTGGCGAACTCTGCCGGCACGGTCTCTCTCTCTTGGACCGATAGCCGGATGCCGTACAAGTCTTGTTTGTACCAGCGGTGTCGCAGTGTCTGTTTCTGATCGGAATCACTCGCGAGTACGATCACCGTCATCTGAGTTTGGGCGGCGATCATTTCGGCGATCACCGGATCAAGATCTCCAGAGACAACTGCATAGCCACCACGCTGTCGCAATTGTGGGATCGCTGCGTTGATGATTTCAGACGCCAGCGGATTGCCTCCATGCTGAGTCTCGATCTGGGGCGGCGTGTAGTTCAGCTTTCCTTCAAGTTCATAGAACTCGCTGAACAGACGGCGTCCGTCCTGATTGGTGCCGAATCGATACCAATAGGTCTTTCCTGGTTTTAGGTCGTCGATCACGACTTCATGAAACGTGCCGCTCGCATCCGAAATCGCGATCTCCCCAAGTTTTCGTGTCGTTCCATATGCAACGACTGATTGTCCCGGCAAGTTGGATTCCCAGCGAAACTCTGCCGTGGTAGGTGTCAGAAAACGCACCCCGGGGCGAACTTCGTACGTCATCTGCGAAGACATGTCCACGGATTGCTGGGCATGACTTGGAGAGATTGAAAAGCAAGCAGTGCTCCAGAGGCACACGGCGAACACAGTGGCTCTCGAAGTCAGCTTGGCAAAGAAAAATTGAAAGTTCATGGGCGATTGATGTTGCAGTCCGAATGCAAATTGTCATTGACGAACGTGAGCTATCGATGCGTTGGCGAATGTGAGCGTAGGAAATGTTAACCGATCGGTTGACTGAATTTGGATGCTTTTATCGCCGATTGTTGTTGCGGCATTTTTTACTGGATTAGCTCTGATTATGTCGTCATTTCTTGCCGCTTTTGACATGATGGGGCAGTCAACAAAATCGTCCTCAACCAATATTCATGAATTCTTGATATTGTCCAAGGCAAACGGTTACGTCGACCTGATTTACTTTGGCGCACCCGAATAAGAGCCACAGGCTGCTTCCGACAGACGCAATGATTGCCAGAACGCGCCTGACACGGAGCATTCTAGGTACGGTTGCATGTGTCGACATGCCCGACGATGGAGCGGTTGATGCTCGTTAATTGTCATCGCAGCGTTTGCCGCGCGCTCTGATTCACAAATCTGGTCTGACCTTCCGTTGATGCGTTTGGAAACGTAACACATGAGCATGATCACTTCGCCGACTTTACCATCGCCTGGTAAAAGTTGGTTCAAGCCACCGTACCGGATCGCAGTTTTGATCCAGGCCGCGAACAACTTCAGCCGCGGAATTATTTTGGGAGCTTCGGCATATAGCCGGCAACACGGTGGTTGGGATTTTCTGTATCCGGCGACCTCGATCAATGGTTTGCTTTTTCCGAAGGGCGAAGTTCCGCTTCCCGAGGGCTGGCACGGCGAAGGGATTTTGTTCCGCAGTACCAGTGATTCGCTTTGGCAAACGATTCGCGATTCGGGAATTCCGGCGGTCAATGTTTCGTGGCGAGGGTTGCAGTACGATGAATTGATTAGTGTGGTAGCCGACCCAACTCGGTGTGGCGAATTGGCTGCCGACTACATCGCGTCGAAGCAGCATGAGTTCTTTGGTTACGTCGGGGTACCACATTGGCAAGGTTATACTTCCGAGCTTTATGATGCGATCCGGAGGCGACTGGGGGCCGACTTGATCACGTTTGAGTTCCCAAGTCAGAAAGACTATCAATCGTGTTTGCGCCATCGTCTTTCCGAGTGGATTAAGCATTTACCAAAGCCGATCGGAATCATTACATGGTCAACCGATCAGGCACGTATCTTGATTTCAATTTGTCATTCGTTGGGAGTGTCCGTTCCCAATGAAGTTTCGTTGGTGACTTGCGAATACGACGAACTCTCCGCCGCGCTTTCGCCGATCCCGATTTCCGGTGTTTACCAGAATCCTCAAGGGGTTGGTTTCGAAGCGGCACGGATGTTGGAAGGGGTGATCTCGGGTCAGCAAGCGACTCATTCGAATCAACTCGTCCCTCCGATCGACGTGATCGAGCGAGAGTCGTCGAATGTTGTTGCGTTTTACGACGAATTTTTGCAGCAGTGTTTGAAATTGATCGATCATCACTTAGCTAGCGGTATCAATGCGACAAAACTTGCCAGTGAGATGGACGTCTCGCGACGAACGTTGGAAATGAAGTTCTCTAAGTTCACCGACAAGACGCCTTCGGCCGTGATCGATGAATCCAAGATTCGAGTGGCCAAGCAATTGCTGTGCGATACCGATCTTTTTTTGGAAGACATCGCCAAGCGAACCGGCTTTTCTTCGACGTCTGCATTCACGCGTTTTTTTAAACGTAATCTGGGATGCTCACCGAGTACGTATCGCAATTCTCATGCGTTCGGTGATGCCAGTTGGTGATAGCCCCGCTTCTCCCCCGACAATACGTACTTCGCCAGGGGAGAAGTGGAAACTACCTCAGGTCTGAACTGTTAACGTCGACGACGGCGGGTTACCAACCCTGCCATTGCCAGCGTCCCCAATGCGGCGAACGATGAAGGCTCGGGAATTGCGGTGACGTCTAAAACGTTCAGCGAACGTCCGCCGACCGCGAAACCTGTGATCCCACCGGTCGCATCGTTGACGCCGTTGCTTCCGGGGCTGAATGCCAAATTGGTCGAACCGACCGTGTCGGCTGAGATATCGATCGTGCCTAAGCGAACCGCGGGCGATGCGGCGGTGAAAGTTACTCCGGTGCCGGCAAACGAACCGAGCGTTGCGCCTTGTGCATTGTCAATCAACAATCCAGTTGCCGATTGCCCAGTCCAATCCGCCGTCGCGTTGTTCAGCGGCCAACGGGTTGTCAATTCGTCGAACAGTAAATTCGATGAATTGACAATCCCGACGTTGTCACTGTTTAGATTGATCGAGAGGGCTCGAATATTTTGATCGACCGCGCCGCTCATCCAGATTTCTAATGTCGAACTGGTTCCCAGATTGAGGTTCAGTTCCGTTCCAGATTGGGCGTCAGCTAAATCAAGACCGATAAAGATCTCGGCGCGAACGACTGCGGGGGCGATGACCAGCATCGTCAAAGCGAAGAACAACGTTTTCATAACAAAGACTCCTAGATTGGGTTGGCAAATTAGTTAAAAAGTTCTGCGGCGAATCCGTCGATGTCGTCAAAGTTGATGACTCCGTCGGCTTTGAAATCGAATCGCGCGTCATACGGAGCCGCACCGAAAAGTGCATTTGCGAATCCGTCGATGTCGCTGAAGTCAACGTTTCCGTCACCAGTCGAATCGCCCATCACGTAGGTTTGGGTGTCGGCACTGACACGGACATCGTCGACTGCGAACCACCAGTCATTGCCGGTGTCCAAGCATCCGAAACGGAGCTTTAGCGTGTTACTCTTTGATGCCGGCAAAGCACTCGATGCATTTCCGAATACGAATTGTTGTGGGCCGACGAATGTGTTCACGACGTCCTCACCATCCGCGTCGACGTAGCCGTTGCCGTTGTTGTCGTTGAAAAGGAAGTCGTAGAGAGTGGCTTCGTAGGCTGCATCTTCGGGCAGGCCGTCGCCGTCGAGGTTCAACCGATCAGAGTCAACATCCAGAATCGTGGTCCAGGTTGTCCCGTAGTCGAACGAGACCTGTGCGACGGCCCGTTGTGAGGCGTACAATCGTGACTCCCACATGAATTCGATTTGCAGTGTGGTGTTGTCGTAGCCACTCATGTCGAACGTGCGTTCGATGAACGAGTTGAACTGCTTTTCGCCTTCCGGAGGAGCATCTTCGTCGCCGACCAGGTTGTCTTCGTGAGCGTCCCCGTCGCAGAGAAGAATGGTGTTTCGAGCGGGGAAGTTGAAGAAGCCACGTTGTTGGTCGCCTTGTTGGTCAAACCAAGACAACGCATCAACGGCAGACCAGCCCTGGAAAGCGTCTTCCTGGCTGGTGTAATACATTTTCTTCAGCGGCAGGTCCGGAGTCCCGTCGTTGTAGATCACCCAGTTTGGGATGTCTTTCGTATAGTCAGTTCCGTCGGATGGATCGAACGGTTCGGTGGGACCGGCATTGACCGCATCGAATGCCTGCATGTCGGTGGTGTCTTCGAAGTCTTCAAAAGCGATCACGCTGTTTTGGTCAGCCAGACCGATGTTGTCGACACAGAACCACCAATCGTTGCTTGCGTTGATGCACCCGAAACGCAGGACAACCTGAGTCGCGGCGAGATCCGATGTGAAGTCGACTCCGGCGACAAAGCTGCCTTGGTCGCCGAGCTCGGTGCTGATCGCGCCGCTGTCGACGGTCGAGTCGATCGTCAGCAAGTTCTGCCAAGTCGTCCCGCCATCGAACGAGATGTCGACGACGCCGGTTTGGGTATCTTCGCAGACAAAGTCGAAATCGAAGTCGACCATCAATGACGCCAAGTCACGACCGCTTACGTCGTAGGTACGCGAGATGTACGAGTTGTAGAGTGGGTTTTCGGGGCTACCTAGATCGGCGTTCCCGCCGTCGTCCGCTTCGTCAGGATCGGCAACAAGAGCAATGTTACGATCGGTGCTTCCGAAAAAGCAGCGGTCTCGGCCGGCTTGCACGTCGGCATGTCCGATCCAAGAGGCTACGTCCATCAGCGACCAGCCGTCAAATTCACCCGGCATGGTGTCGTTGTTGTACGTGTTGCCTGAATTGTCCAACGTCCATCCGGTTGGAAAATTCTTGGTCCAATCGGTACCGTCGGTGAAGTAAGGCGAGCTATAGTCGATTGTAAACGGCAGCATCGTAAGACCTTCGAAATCGTCAAACGAGATTTCGACGGCTTGTGTTTGCTGAGACTGAGTCGGGAGAGTGCATGCACCCAGGAGAGCTAACAACGCCGCAAGAGCACGTCGCCTCGGGAGGAAGCGTTTCATAAGTTGATACTCCAAAGTAAATAATGGGAAACCTTCGAGACACGGAATGGTGAGTGGGGCAACGGGAGAGGTGAGGATTCAAGCCGTGGATTACTCCGGCATGTGAGCGTCATCCTCGTTCCCGTTTCGCGATCCGAGTGCACTGAATAGTTCCGCATCAATGCTTTCGGAAATCATTCGGACAGATCCATCTCCGGCACAGAAATTCGCGCCGCCGGGATGATTGCTTCCGAAGCTCACTTCGTATGCGGCCCATTCGGGAGACGCATCACTAAAGCGAATGTCGGTCGGGCGTTGATAATTGATGGGGACGGCCGTTGACCCGCCTTGCTCGGACCAGTCGGTGCCCTCCCAGTTGTCGAAGTCATCGCCTCCGATCGCCCAGTGGTCCTTGCGTCCGGTGTTCTGGTTTTCTTGGCGAGATGATTCGATGCTATGAACGAAATCCGGCTCGGCTTCGCCGTACATCAAGGTATTTGACAAGCCATCGGTCACGTCCCTGAATTTGGCACCGGCCATGCCGCCTTGATTGATGCGAGCTTTTTCTGGCGGGCGGGTAATGATCATCCCATCGAGTTCACTGTGATGCAGTGTGGGCGTGCGGTCGGGGCCCCAAGTCGGACGATTAGTGCGTCCCCAACCAAACTGTGGCTTCCAATCATTCGGCTGGATGCCGGTTACGACGCCGAGGTAATTCGCTGGTTCGCGAGCGGAAACAAACCACGGCGGCGAATAGCATGAGGCGTCAAAGACGGGGCCCTGCATCACCGAAGACGGGCATTTGTATGGCCCGACGACTGATTCGCAGGCAGCGATTTGACGTTCTTCGGGATTGCCCGATGCGATCGTCGCGCTATCGCGAGCGACCGAGGCGGCCCAGTTGATTGATCCGAATGAAAGACGCTCGAACAACGCATCTTGTTCGATGAAAGGGAGAATGAAGGCACTCCAATGACCGCCTTCTTGAGCTTCTCCGAGCATCGGTAATCCCTTATGGACCAACTCAAAATTGTGAGTCGCGAGACCGATTTGCTTGAGTTTATTTGAGCATTGCATGCGTCGGCTCGCCTCACGAGCAGACTGAACGGCCGGCAGCAATAGTCCGACCATCACTCCAATGATCGCGATCACGACTAACAGTTCCACAAGCGTGAATGCCGATCGATCTTTGGTTCGTTTGGTTTTCATGGTTCCGGTACGTTTCGTCACTCGAAGAAGTGGAAACGTCAACTCCTTGGATACTAAATGTGAATGGGTGTCTATTCGCTTGGGATATCGAAAATGAATTCGTTCGGATCGCTGCCTCCGATTTCAAATTCAACCGGGCTGTCGATATCACTTGCGTACGGCAACGGAACCAATTCTTCGGTGATCAGTTTGGGGTTGTCATCGTGCTTTTCGTTTGGGTTGAGCCCCATCTCGTCGTTCCCCTTGGGCACCATGCAGGAAAACGAAACTCGATACTTTCCCGATGCCAATCCGTCACCGGCACTGCTACGTAACGTCAGCACCCCTTTGGCATCTGTTTCTCCGACGCCCATGCGGAATTTGTCGACCTGCTCATCGATCGGGCGCATGTAGACAAGTAGCCGCTGATAAGGCTTGCCACCCAAAGTTACTTTTCCGGTAACTTGATGAAGCTGCGGATCCCCGCAGCCGATCAGGCAGAGAACGAAGCATGAAGAAAATAAGAAGGTGAGTCTGTTCATAACGATGGGCGATTGATACCGCTGGCAGAGCTTCCGTACGACTGAAAGAACGTGCACGGTTTAACTGACGAGCGATCGACACCAATCGTTAGATGTTCACGCTTGCCGTGCGGGCAGCAGTAAACGGGATTGGAAGACACTAAGAAAGCGAGTTGCGCGATCGGTTGAGAGGATTGCGCTATTGATCAACAAGCTTCTCGAAACGCTTATCAAGCTGTTTGAATTGTCTATCGAAACGATGAGGATCGTGTTAATGAATTCATGTCCCAAACCGGAAAAAAGGGGTCAGGACTCAAAAAACTCAGGTCACGAAAAGGCGTCATGAGTCGATTAGCCGGAACGGATCTACGGACGCTACGCACTATTGAGTCCTGACCCCCTTTTGCGGTCGGGAGAGATCGATGTCACCGCATTGACTTGCAAGGCATCTTCGTTGAATGCTATTTTCAACGCCAATGTTTCTTCAATCGATCACGGATCCTCCTTCTTAACTCAAGCGATTCCATGCACGCCATTGTCGATCAAATCGTCGAAGTCTTTGCCACCCGCGGCGCCGAAAGCTATGGAAGTGAAGATGTCACACAATTGGAACACGCGATGCAGTGCGGAGATCTTGCACGCAGTTCAAAAGCAACCGATGAATTGGTGGTCGCCGCGGTGTTGCACGATATCGGACACCTACTTCTGGACACGCCACTACCGACGGCGGATGCTTCTGACTATGACGATAGCCATGAAACAATTGGCTATCAGTTTTTGGAACAGAATTTCGGTGCAGCCGTTGCAGACCCTGTTCGGCTTCATGTTGCCGCCAAACGGTATCTCTGTACGACTCGCCCGAGCTACGAACAGCAACTCTCGCCGACATCTTATAAGAGCTACCTCGACCAAGGCGGCAAGATGTCAAAAGACGAACTCGCGGCCTTTGAGTCGGAGCCGCATTGCGAAGCGGCATTGGTCTTGCGAAGCTGGGATGACTCGGCCAAAAACATGGATGCTAAAATGCCGACCATCGAAGATTTTAAACCCTACTTCTTCGCTGTACTCCAACAACAGCGGCAAATCGATTCGTGATCAGTGACCTTTGTTTTGAAGGATGATCTGGTCAAGAACTTGCAGTACTTGCTCGCTTCCCTTTTCCATTTCTTCCAACGACTCTGCGATTGCTGTGTCGTTCGTTGAAATGGATGCACTGAGCAAATCAAGGACTCGTTCTGTGGATCGGTGAACAGTTGCGTGTGGGGCTTCGAGCATCCGATATGAGGGCGTATGGGCGAAGGACGCCTGACCGTCTCTTTCGTAATACCATTTCGCTAAGCGGCAGTGGTGGCAATCAACGACCTCAAAGATTCATTCGCCTTCAAGGACACTTCGGTAGCTGTTCACTTTCCAAACGATATGGTCCAGTTTCGCCAGACTGGTGATCGCCAAGTTGTTCGCATCGGTGACTTGAACCAGCGAATCGCCGTTGCTGTGGTTGGTTTCCATGACCCGGTCATTCTGAATAGATCGATTCAGATTCATCTGCCAACTGAGAACAGTTTCTCTCGATCCGCCTACAGATTTCAATATTCTAAACGCTAACCGACGCCGCCTCGGTTAGGCTCGCTTGGATATTCGTCAGTCCAGCCTTGAATTTCAGGTTTTCCTGCTTCAGGATTTCCGCTGCTGTCGACGAACCAAGATCTGATTCAAGAAAAGTATGGTGTTTCGTCTCGACCAAATCAGTGGGGACGCTGCATCAGCCGCTGGGCGTTGACTCCGAATGTTTTAGAGAAACCGCGACCAACGCCATTCAGCTAACCCTGAAGTCAGATGACAGCGAGCCACCAGCCAGAATGGCTTCACCCTTCCAAGGGCATCCGGCGAAGCAAGTCAGCGACAACGGTTAATCACCGGCAGAGGCCAATCGTACGATTGATGACTGTGCTATATGCTTCTCATATCGGAAAGCATGCTAACCAGCCGTGATAAGAAATAGACGAGCCATTCAATGACAATCAATGATCAAAATCGCGACGACTTCGCTGCCGTAAAAAGAACGATTGAGAAACGTAAAACGTTGAAGGTCCTTGGCGATCTTGGTTCACCGGTGGAAATCAATACTACAGTTGCGCAAAACAACGACGCTTCGATCAGGGAAGCACTCCGCACCGCCGGAATGGCCCCTTTTCACTATGACCGTGCGATCGATTCGATTGCCGAGCCATGGCGAGCACATTTGCTTTTTCATCAGAATTGCCGGCAAGTCGCGGAGCTTCTCGAACAGTGGACTCCACCGGGCCTGTCCGCCGGGAAATTACCGGCGATGTTTTCCGCTTGCGGTGCCGCGATCTTGGTGACGTGGTTGCCCCAATTTCGTAGTGGCAGCGAATCAAAGCCTGAGCAAATCGATGTTGACGATGAACACCTCGCAGCGGCATCAGCGATGGTGCAGAATCTGCTCCTGCTGCTAACCGCGAAAGGGATGGGGACGTACTGGTCCAGTGGAGGCGTACTAAAGCAAACCGGCGTATCGGCGCATCTGGGAGTGAACGAAGGAGAGAAATTGCTAGCCGTTGTGTTCGTCGAATACCCAGAAACACAGACACTGGAAATTGATCGAAAGCCAGGCAAACATCGCGACAGCCGAAGTGATGGATGGATTCGAGAGGTCGTCCTCTAGTACGAAGGACGTCGTCCTCTCACATCACTTGGTAGAAAATGTCAGGAATTCGAAATCTACCGACCGACTTCGCTCGTCTTAAGCCTGCTAGCCGTGTTTCCACTGTTGACGGGGAGATTGATGATCGATTTTAGTTTCCTGGCTGACGTTACCGTCACGATTCATTTTGCTTACGTCGCTTTCGTCGTTCTGGGGCTGCCATTAATTCTTGTTGGAGGCCTGTGCCGATGGCAATGGATCAGGAATCCTTGGTTTCGCGGTCTACATTTAGCAATGATCTTGATCGTCGTTCTTGAAGCTTGGGCGGGGATCACCTGTCCATTGACGACGCTCGAAAACGATTTCCGACTTGCCGCCGGCGGGAGCTCCAACGAAGGAAGTTTTATTGCCGCATGGCTTCATGACCTGATGTTTTTTCACGCACCTCCGTGGGTGTTTACGTTTGCCTACAGCTTGTTCGGTGCAGTCGTCATCGCAACGCTGGTGTTCATCCCGCCGCGTTTGCGCAAGGCACCATCGGCGAATCACTAGGCGACGATCCAAAAGGCAGCGTTCAACGCAGGTGATGGTGGGTGGGAACCGAGATTCCAAAACTCAACTTGCACGACCATCAAGCGAAACTTTTGCTCTACTTCCCCGGGTCAAGAGTGGAACAGCGCAAGCGACTACTCCGATTCTAGAAAGTTGGTGTCATCATTCGCGTACGGTCGCCTTGGAGACGCTGGTTAACGTGCACCACGGGCCAACGAGGCAATTTCGGTACCGTCGGCGAAGGAGAAATTGACGTCCCGCTGCGGGAATGGAATTTCGATATTCGATTTGGCAAACTCGTTGCAGATCGCCGTGTTCAACTGATGGGTGATTTCAATTCGATTGTCGAGTTTCTCTAGGTATAGCCGGACGACAAAGTTCAGTGAGCTATCTCCAAAGGTGTCGAAGTTGATCAGCGGCGGTGGATCTTCCATCACTTCTGGATGGCTGGTCACAATTTTGAATAGGATCTCACGCACCTGATTTGGGTTGGATCCATACGCGACACCGACTGTCAGTGTGAGACGGTTGACGACGTTGGTTAGCGACCAGTTAAGTAGCTTTTGCGTGATTAAGTCTTTGTTTGGAATCACCAACTCTTTGCGATCCCAATTGGTAACCGTCGTGGCACGCATCTGAATTCGTGAAACGATCCCCGTCGTGTCATCGATCGTCACGACGTCGCCAACGCGAACCGGTCGTTCGAGCAATAGGATGATCCCGGAAACAAAGTTTGCCACGATCTCCTGAAGACCGAAACCAAGACCGACCGAGGCCGCCGCGAGCAACCAACCCAATTTATCGTACGGAACGCTAAGCAAGTTCATTACGAAAATCGAGCCGATAATGATTAGGGCATATCGCAGTAGCGTTGAAATCGCGTAACGAGCCCCCGAGTCGAGGCTTGTTTTGCCGAGAACGAGTAGATCAAAAAGGCCCGGCAATACGCGAGTGATGTAGATTGTGACCGTGACAAAGATCAACGCGATTCCGACATCAAGCAGACTAACCCGACTCGCGTCTTCACCTGATCCGAAGGTGATCGCGTAGTCTTCGGTGTCAAACACTTGAAGGGCCGGCAGCATGTCGCCCCAAATGTAAACCAAGCCGAAAATAGCCAAGATCGAGGAGATGACAAAAGACGTTTGCCGCGATTGCTGGTCAATGGTCCCAAAGTCGATCGTTTCTTCTTCATGCAGAACGATCCCCGCTTCTTTCGCCGCCGAACTTGGTGATCCATCGTCCTGCAGTTCGGCGATTCGCATGGCTCGCAATTCTTTCGCTTTCTTCCGTGCCAGATCACGTTTTTTCAGCATCATCCATCGCGATGTCAGACCGGAGGAAATGACCACCACCACCAGTAGCAAGAAAGTCGACTGCAGTGATCTGCCAAGCCGAAATGTCGTGTCCATATAACCGGCCATCGCTAAAATCGAGAACACGATTGGCACCGAGATCCCCAAAATCCAAAGCAACTTTCGCAGTCGATACAGATTGGAATAGGGATTGTGCCTGACGACTTCGGCATGCAGCGGGCTGTTGGATCGCAAAATGATGTGATGGAAAACAGCGGTTAGGCAGAACAGAAACGTCGCGACCATTCGGGTCGCGAAGGCGCGTGTTCCCGTATCGGGATGTTCGTAAAAGATACCCATCGCCAAAACACAGATACTGCCCAGGAGCGTGTACCAGCGTAGGTGCCGCCGCAAGTATTTCCGAAACGAGTCGCCCCAATCAAAGTGCGCCATCGCCAATCCCTTCTCGCGACAGACTTGGCGCAATAGTTCACGTGAGGCGACATAAAGAGCCGCGACGCCTGCACCGATGCCCAAGCCGCGAACGAATGGGTCGCCAGGCCCGGATTTGGTCAATAAGAAGCAGAGGTATAGAAATACCAGCGGCCAACAAAATGCATCTGCGATCGTACCGATCAACGCAAGGATGGTGGCTCGATAGGTCGCGTTACTGCGGCAAGCTTGATCGCCCTCTTTGTCAATTCCTCGACGAATCCGCGAACGTCCGGCTAGCAATGCCATCACCAAAACGCCGAAGACGATGGAGCGGAGCGGATTGCTGGAGACGGTGATCAGCATCTGAGTCATCGCACTTCGCCAGCCGTTGGGGGAACCGATCCACTTCACAACCTCGGGCGCCTCGGAGAGTTCTTCGAGTGAAAAGGCGGGGGCACTTCGAGTCCAAAACAAATGCTGGTCGACGAATTCAGTGAACTTCTCAATTTCGGCGGCAAGCCGACGTCGCTGGGTATCGTTGCCGACTAAGGTTGTTAACAACTTACCCTGACTCTGCAAAGTCGACTCGATCAGGTCCTTGCGTCGCCGCAAGAGTACCCACTCGGCTTCTTCTCGAGTGAGATCTGCCCACGGTACCGAGGTTGAATTCCAGTCGACGTTGACTACCTCGATATTTTCAAGTTCTTTTTCAATGCCTTCCAGTTCGTCTTCCAATTCGAACGCGTTCACTTGGAAATCGCTGAGGCTGAATTTTTCTCCGTCGTAGACAATCGTCAGGTCGTCGCGCGGCTGATATCGAGCGCGAAGTGATACCGCTTCTTCGCGCTGTTTACGAAGGATCAGTCCCAACGCATCGGTCAGGCCGACGGCCTTGATCCGCTCTTCACTGGTAACCAAGTCGGTCTGAACATCATTGTAAACCTTTTCGACATTCGTCTTTTCAGTTTGCGCCGCTTCGTCGATCGCCACGAGTTGCTGAATTCGTTTGGCAAGTTCGATGTTTGCCAAGGCATCTTCGCGAAGTGATTCGGGGACCGCGTCGACCGCCTTTTGCATGTCGGTGGTCGTTTCTTTGGCTGCTTGCTGCTGCCGATCGGCGATCAGCGCTTCCAGTTTGTCTTTCTGCAAACGCAACTGCTGGACGTTAGCCTCGGCAAACTGCCGTTCGAGCGGTAGCAGTTCGTCGGTGGTCGCCGTGTAGGCTGCTTGTTCACTTTGCAAGGACTCGATGAGAGCCAGGTTCTCCTTGATAGTCGCTCTTAGCTTTATTTTTTGAACGCGCTGTTGCGGATCATTTGAACTGCCATTGGTGAGCTGTTCGAGCTGTGTTCGAGCCTCCGTGATGGCTTGTTCCGCTTTAGAGACCAGGTCTGGAATCTCCGCGACCTTCGTGCGGCGGCGTGTCGGCTCCACAGTCAAATCGGTGACCCGCTTTGCCGTCGTTGCGATCTCGTTGTTAACCGTGGCAAGCTTCGTTGTCAGTGCGGTAGTGGAGAGGTTCTCATCGACTTTCAGCGGTTTTGCAGCTAACTCCTTGATCGAATCCTCAAGCTGCCCTTGTCGCAGCGGGGCCTCTTGAAGCATCGTTTTCCATCGCTTCGTTGCGTCCTGGTAATTGGCGGCATTGGTGAGAGAATCCTTAGCCTGCTTGAGCGATTCGACCACGCTCCCCTTCAGCGCGTCATCGAGCTGCGAATTAGCTTCGGCATCCGCAAGTTCCTTGTCGATCCCCGCAATGGTCAACCCATCGTCAACCGGCTCTGGATTCGCCGGCGTCTCTTTCGCCGTCGGCAGCGTGAGTTGCGGCCGTGCGTGAACAACCTGCGGTCCATCGACCAAGACAAGGGCTAGCAAAAGAAACGGAACAATTGGGCGGCGAATTGTTAGCATTTCGAGGTGGTAGAGCTGAACTGCGAAAGAATGATCTCGTCAGCCCACGTTCTAATGACCAACCGCCGTTGTTCCTAGAGTGACTCGTCGCGAGAATGCCAAAGTCGGCCGCGTTTCCCATGCCCCGAGGTGGTGAGAGTGACAGTACCCCTGCTCACACTGCCCCCGCTGTGGATGTCGATCGACGCCGAGACAAACGATGCCTGGCAAGCAACCGGGGTGTCTTCAAGAGCGGTTTGAGCGACTTGGCTGATGGCACGTTTTCGTCATCAGTTTCGTGGACTGAGGTCTTCGGTATTCCATCGCCGCAGCGTTCCCGATTGGCCGCACGTCAAAATCGTTTCGCCGTCGGCGGAGACATCCATCGTGTAGGTCAGTTCTCCGGAACCGGCAGCTTTGATCTGTGTCCCGTTGCTGGTTTGATGTACGCGAAGCTGTCCGTCTAGAGTCACACTGGCGAATTTCGCCTGATCAGCACCAACAAAGCGAACGGCGGAAACTTCATCGGATAAAACGCCGATTGATCGCTGTTGTTGACCGCTTTGCACATCCCAAAGTTTAATGTTCTTATCCGCTCCTCCGCTTGCAAGCGTCTGGCCGTCTTGCCGCCAATCAAGGGAAAGGACGTGATGGGTGTGTCCGTCAAGCGATTTGATGATGTTGGATTGTCGATAGTCGATCAGTCGAATCGATTTGTCTGCCGAGCCGCTCGCCAGTATGTCGCCGGCTGGAGAATAAGCGAGTGCGAGCACGGCGTCGCTATGAACGTCGGGTAATCGCCGCATCATCGACCCCGTGTCAACGTCAGCAATCGCAACCATCCCACTGCGGCTTGGAACACCGCTTCCAATCGCCAATGATTCTCCATCGGGGCTGAATGCCAACGCGGTCACTCGATCGGGAATAACGTCGGATCGCAACCCACCGATCATTTTGTGAAGTCGCCAAGCGGCGGGGTGATCGATGGACAATAGCGAGGTGTTCGCCGTTACCCAGATCGAGTCATTCGATGAAGATACGATCGCAGGTTTGCCGGCTACGTTCGTCGACATATCGTGCCGAAGCTTTAGTGCCGGACCCGTCGGCTGACCCGAAAGGATGTCGTAGTCTCGTAGTGTGCCTTCCGCGTCCAACACACTCATCCGATTTGAATCAAGCAATGCGATAGACGTCACCGGATGACCGGATTGCCCCGACGTTTGCAAGGCTTCGATTTGTCGCTTGAGTTGCTCGATTTGCAATGAACGAACAAGGACTTGACGTTGATGCTGGGGAATTCGATCGGCAGCGAGTTGATGTGCCTCTTTGACCGATTCCAACGCTTGCTTGCGGTTGGCTAGATTTTCCTTGTTACCTGCGACAGCTTTGTCACGTTCTTGCAGCGACTTTTCTAGCTGATCGATTTTTTGTTTTTGCTCGGCAGCTCTCTTTGTGGATTCATCACGTTGTTTTTCCAGTGCTGCTAGCTTCGTCGTCGCTTCTTGTTGTTGTTGCTGTTTAGACTTCAGATTAAGTTTGGCCTTTTCGAGCGATTGCATTGCTTGGGCCGCTTGTTGCTTGGCCTGTTCGAGTTGCTTCATTGCTGAGGCAACCTGGGCTTCTGCGGCACTGACGGCTTGATTCGCTTGGTCGGCCGTTGCTTTTAGCGGGGCCAAAGCTTTGGTATCCGATGCCAGTTGCATATCGAGACCAGCAATCGACCTCTTGTACGCCTCGACGTCGGCTTGGGATGTCGTCAAAAACTGTTCGGTCGCTTTCTTTTCTGACGAAACGGCACTGAGCTGCTGATCGACTTCGATACGTTTTTGAACCTCTTGTTTCAGCTTCTCTTCCGCTTCTGAGAAAGCCTTAGTGACCTCATCGAGCGATTTTTTTTCTCGATCGAGGTTGGCCTGCAACTTAGGTGTCTGTCCTTCGAGTCGTTTCGCATGACCTTCCGTTTGCGTGAGAGAGCGTCCCAAACGCTGGGCATAGAGCCGGTCCTGCCAATCGTCTTTTGCAACACTGACCTGCGTCCCGTCTTGCAAATTCAGGGTGATCACCGTTCCTTTGTCGGTGCCCGCAAACAAGTACGGATCGTTCACCGTTAAGGTCGTGACGAGAGACTCAACGGCAAACGTTTGGGTGACTTGGTCTGCTTCCAAATCAATCTGATGGACTGTTCCGGCTTGAGTTCCGACAAACAATGTCGTCGGATTCAAATAAATCGCGGTTGTCGCATCTTTGATTGCCGCAGCAGACGATTTTTTGAGAGGCTGTTTTTGACGGAGCAACCGCAACGTTCCGTCGGTGTGGACAACCACGGTCGAAGATCCGTCCACGGATCTCTCTAGCATGGCGACATTCCCTGAAAGTGATATCGAGCCAATTTCGGCAGCATCGTCGGCTTGGAAGAAACGCAACGTTTTGGTGTGGTCAATCACCGCGATTTCATGTTGAACACTCCAGTCGATCAGCTTGGCGGGTTGAACAGGCGAGATGACCTTCACGGTTTGACGATTGCTTCGCGACCAAATCTGAACATCGCCGACCGGATCGATGAATGCTACTTGTTGTTGGTCGGGTGCACAGACAACCTGTCCGGCGATCGGCATCGACGGGTCGAGCGGTGTCATTTCGCGTTTTTCACGGCGCCAGATCCTGACGCTTTTGTATCCTCCGGTTGCGATGTGTTCGCCCAGTGGCGAAATGGCGATCGCACCGATAAAGTCGACATCTGCAACGCCTGCCGGTGAAAGCGATTGATCGGCTAAGGTTCCGGTGATCATTCCAGAATGCTGATCAATCAATTCAACTCGATTGGCGCGGCCGACGGCTATAAACTGTGCATCGGGTGAAGCGGCGAGCGCGAGGCTGGTTCGAATCGATTCTGCGATTGGTTCCCAGTCCATCGCATCAGCACCTTTTTCGTCGACTTTCGCACCGGCTTCAATCCAGTGTCGGATCAGGTCGACTTCTTCGGCGCTCAGTCGCTTTGCGCCAACCGAATTGTCGTCCGGCGGCATGATCTCGTCCGTGTTAGTAATCCGATCGAGTAGCAGGCTTTCGCTGGGTTGTTTCAAATCGATCAGCTCGCCACTGTCACCGCCTTGGCCCATGCCTACCGCACCTTCGAGCGATAGTCCGCCTTCGGCTTGGCCGTCACGATGGCACGCCAAGCAGTTTTGCCTCAGTATTGGTGCAATGTGGCGGGAGTAACTGACTGCAGTCGTCTGCGTCGATTGGTCGGCGTTGGCCAAGGCTGCCGCAACTATCAAGCAGCCAACGAAAGAAGCATATCGAATCATGGCGTTCATACTTGGGGCGCGTTGAGATGCTTTGGAGATCCGCTGTTAAAAACCAAAGTGGTCAATACGACCACACGTCACTCAACGACAACGGTAATCAGAGAACTGGGGGCGTAAAGCGCGACGTCTTTTGCGGCGACCTGTTTGGCAACGGCTTGCACTTGCTTTTCGGAATCCTCCACTTGTTTTTGCAATCCCGCACGCGTTGCTTCCGTCGCAGACTCCAGCATCTGTTTTAGCTTTTGATGCTTTGCCTTGACCCGATCGAGTGCCTGAGGGTTGGTCGCAAACTTAACCTTGGTTTCCGCTTGTCCCCAAAAAGTGTAGGTACCGGGGGTCGCCTTATCGGTCACTTCGATCGGCCAAGTACCCTCGTCTTTGTCTCCCGCGATCGCCAGGTCGGCAACCTTGACGCCCGGCGGCAGTCCTTTCGCACGCAAGATGATGCTGGATTGATTTCCTTCGCCGCGCACGATCTTAAGAATTGCTTGCCCTTTACCGCCTTTGGGGATCGTCAGCGTGGATGGCTCGGATGCTTTGATGGAAACCGGGCATTGGTCCAGTTCACCAACGGTGATATTTAGCTGATCGCACTGACGGAAGGTCGGTTGTGGCTGGTGGCTGTCGGCGTCAGTCGCGATCGTTGCGAGGCGAGCCGGTTTGCTGAGCGTTTGCCCCGCAACCTCGCACCAGCCTTCGATGTTGAGCGACGTCGTCAACGCGTTTGCGCTAACATCCGCGGTCAGAATTAAATCGGCCGTCGATTGGTTTGAGGCAATCCAAGCGGGTTGACAATGAATGCCTTCTGGCAGGTCTCGTACTGTCAAACGTATGGGCGCATTCTTTCCGGTTCGCAACGCGAAGACGCGGATAGTTTGAGCCCCACCTCGAGGCAAGTAGATCCCTTGTGGTCTGGCGAAGTTTAGGTCCTTACTCGGAGTGACCGAGTAGGCAAGCAGTTCGAAGTCATCTTGTTCATTTTGGACGATCAGCCGATATCGTTGCTCGCTACCCAACGCTTGGCCGTTGTCTTGGTCGAAGACCACGATTTTATAGACGCCATCTGTGGGAGGAACAAAACGAAGTTGAGGATCCTTGCTGATCAATCGTACCACGGCATCACCGACGTTGGCTCGATCATCTGCGTTTGCGATCGGTTTCCAGACCGGGGCTTGTCCTTCCGGCGCTGTTTGTTGACAGATCGTCACTCGCACATCTGTAGGCTGTCCAATTCGTTCGGAGATGACATCGACGGTTAATGGAGTTCCCTTGGGGAAGTACGCCAAGTGACTGTCCAGTTCATCAGACGAATTAAACGCCCCGTCAACAACGAATGGAACTTGATACGGTTCGGTGCTCACTGTAGAGACAGGTCGGTCCATCAGCGGCGTGATCCCGATCGAGTTGACTTGACGATGGTGGAAATCATCGATCCAACTGGACATGCTTTGATCGGTGATTAGCAAACCGCAAGAGAACAGGTCACCGCCACGATAGAGGGCATCGCCGAATTTAATCGTCACCAAGTCGTCGGCGTCGGTCCCGAAAGTCAGCTCCGTGTCGACATCTAGACCACCAAAACGATTCGCCAGCACTTGGCCTTCGCGATCATATACCGTCACCGAACCAATCAACTTTGAATCGACCGCATGAGAGATTAATCGCAAACGATACGTTTGCCCGGCGACGGTTTTGAACACCGCATAGGACCGAGTCGTTGCGGGTACTCGTCCCGCGTAGATCTGATTTAGTTCGACCGGCAAAGGTTGTGCGGCAGAATTAGGAAACTGATCCACCCAGACAACGCGTTCGTCGACGACGACACCCCTAGGATTTGATTCGCCGAACCGTCCACTAATGCGCGATTGGTAGCAGCCGTCAGCGACAGCTTTATCCAGGGCGACATTGAATTTTCCATACGAGGGTTCAGTCACCGAAGTATCGGCAGGTGATTCGGTCGCCGGTCGCACCAGTGCTGACTTGATTCCTTGATCTGAAAAATGTAGACGATCGATTTCTTGTCCGTCGATCGAATCTTGTACATCGACTTCATAGCTCGCACCGGGGCGAAAAAAAGTTTGCGATAGCGCTCGCAAGCCCAGCGAAGGTAATTGAGCGTTTGCAGACCTGGGCGTGCCGGCGAACACCAGTACCCACACGATCATTGTCAGCGTGAATCGAATCGGCATAGGGGTGCCGACAAGAATCGCCGGCAATCGGCTTAGTTCAGTTCGATGCATCGATGGTCGCCAAATCAGTGGTTGAATAGAAATTCTTTGCTGTTGACGAGCGCCCAAATGAGGTCTTCCCACAATTGAACTTGCTGCGTTTGTTCCCCCAGATATGTCAGACTGGTTTTCAGTTCTTGGTCGCTTGGAGATCGACTGAGTGCAACTAAATACAACTCTCGAACTTTGTCGTCCGCCGATCGATTGGCGTCATTGGCGTATTGCTGCGCCCGCCCTTGGTCGGTCCCCAATTTGTTTTGCATCTCCGCGGAATTCAACAGGTGCAGGCTTTGCGCCAAGTTGGCTTCCGCCGATCGTTCACACTCGCAGGCCGTTTTGGCGTCGGGTTGTCCAAAGACGGTTAAAAAATACGAATCAAATCCTGTATCGGGTAGCTCGACTGCTCGGGTCGAAGCCGGCATTCCGCCGAATGAGGTGGTTGATCCGGTCACACGATCGACCGCGTCGAGCAAGGTTTCGGCCACCAATCGCTTCGGAAAAAAACGCGAATAACTACGTCGATCGATCAAGTTGCTTTCGTTGGCGTCGGACGAAGCCGCATAGGTTTGCGAGGTGCAGATGGTGCGGACCAGCTGGCGGAGGTCATAGCCCGAATCGATAAACGATTGAGCCAACGCATCCATCAATTCTGGGTTAGACGGCGGGTTGGTCACCCGCATGTCGTCTTCGGGTTCGACCAGCCCACGGCCCAAGAAGTGTTTCCAGTATCGGTTGACGAGCGATCGTGCGAAGAACTGGTTGTCCGCCGATGTAATCCAATCGGCAAGCGTTTGTCGCGGGTCTTGATAAGGATCAACCGACGTTGGCGTCGCATCGAGACCGGCCGGGGTAAGTGGCTGTCGCGTTCGTGGATGAGGGGACGTTGCGGCCGCGACGCGTGATACAAATGTGACATCGCCTCCAACGTTCTTTTTGGTCACCGTCGAGAAAAACGCCGACATTCGGGCGTAATCTTCCTGGCTCCATTTTTCATACGGATGATGGTGACAACGGGCGCATTGGATCCGTTGGCCGAGAAATAGCTGACTCATATCTTCGATCCGTTCGTTGTGGTCGGTCACATGATTGAGCCAAACGACTGCGGGGTTACTAAAAACACTTCCTCGGGCGGTCAGGAGTTCACGAACAAAGACATCGTAGGTTTTGTTGCTTTGTAGCGAATCTTTGACCCAATGATGAAAGACAAGGTTGTCGGCCTTGAGTGTTCCGCCGTCACGTCGATTCCGAAGAATGATGCTCCACTTACGAGCGAAATTGGACGCGTAGTCTTCGCTGGCTAGCAAGCGGTCAATTAGATGTGAGCGTTTTTCAGACTGTGAATCAGCAATGAACGCTTCGGTTTCTTCGAGCGTTGGCAACCGTCCGCAAATATCAATCGTTGCTCGCCGCAGGAACGTCGAGTCATCGCAGGGGGGAGACGGTTCAATTCCCAGTGAAGCCAGTTTTCGCCGAACTGCTTGATCGACGGGATGGTCCAAGGACGCGATTTGTTTTGGCGAAACGATCCCTTGGCGAGGGATCTCGGCGCGAAAGACGGCCACCCAACCGTTGTACCGAGCCATCACCGCAACGTCACCGATCGACTCACCTGCCGTCACCAAGCCCGTCACGCTGGCCTCGGCCATTTGAGTGTCATTGGATTCGAAGACTGCCGCTCGCGTGACGTCTTCGACGCGTCCGTCTTCAAATGTCGCAACGATCGACAACTGTTGAGTTTGCCCCGGGAACATCCGCCGCCCTTTGGGATAGACGTCCAGCTTTGTCACGCTTGGCACCGGACCGGAGTCGTAGGGCATGCCTTGTGAAATCCAGCGACGCATCAGGCGATACTCGTAGGATTCGGTGTCCGCCCGTGCCCCGCCACCATGGGGCATCGCACCGGTGGTTTTAAGCAACAGCAGACTGCGATCGGGTGACGCAGCGGAAACTCGTCGCCCACGCGATTCGGCGACGAGGTGGCGATAGTCTTCCTCAGGTTCGAAACCCAATAACGATAACCGGAAACCATTTTGCCCAGCGATTTTGCCGTGGCAACCACCGCCGTTGCAGCCCAATTTCGTAAAAATCGGAACGACTTGGCCGCAAAAACTGACCGGTTGGGACGCTTCCATCCCGGTGGTTGTGATCGTCGTTGTCGCTTGTCGCCCGTCTTCGGCAGTCGCGATGATGCTGACTTGCCCGTTGGCAAGCGGCGTCACGAAACCGCTTTCGTCGACGGTGACCAAACCATCAGGCGCAGCCGCATAGGACACTTTACCGGTAACGTCGGTTTCGGCCGTGCCGTCTGTCGCAGTCACGATCAATTGCAATCGCGTGTCGCGACCGGCGAGCAGCAATCCATCAGGCAGCGTTGATTCGAACTTGATCGAGCCCCGTGTTGCTTCGGGCAAGTCAGCCACAACAAGTGTTGGCGGCAATGCGATGCAATGAAACAACAGGGCAAGAAGCGATGCGATCAACAGAAACGAATTTCGAATGTGTTGATCGGTCATCCCACCAGCTCGGCTATTGGATCCTTGTCTACCAGAAATTGCGGCCGCCCGGTTGGGTCCGCAATGGTTGTTGTTTGAGTATCGATGCCAAGGCTGTGGTACAGCGTCGCAACGATTTCTTGCATGTCGACGGGCCGTTCGGTGGCTTCTTCACCCATGCGATTGGTCGCCCCGATCGCTTGCCCGGTGTTTAAACCGCCACCGGCAAGGTAGGCACAACTAACCTTCGTCCAGTGATCGCGTCCGGCTTGCGGGTTGATCTTCGGCGTTCGACCGAATTCGCCCCAAACAGCAATGACAACATCGTCTAGCATGCCGCGTTGATCCAGGTCGGTGATCAATGCACTGAGACACTGATCCAGTTTTCCGCCGTGATCGCGAACGAGATCAAAGTTTTTGCCGTGACTGTCCCAACGGCCGTAGCTCAGACTGACCACCCGTACGCCGGCTTCGACCAATCGCCTCGCGATCAACAGTTGTTCGTTACAGGTCGGCGCCCCGTCGTATTGGTATTTGTAAGGCTTGCCATCACCGTACATCTCGATCGTGCGCGGATCCTCTTGACTAAGGTCCAACGCGTCGACCAGTTTGCTGCTGGTCAATACGTCGAGTGCGCGTTGACCGAACGCGTCCATGCCTTCCATCGTTCCGTGGATATCGATGTCGCGCCGCATGCCATCAAGTTCAGCAAGCAACGCCCGTCGATTCGCGAGGCGATCGAGCGTGATTCCTTGAAGCGTCATATTTTTCATCCCCGGCCCATCGGGCTTAAAGGGGGAAAACGCAGACCCAAGGAATCCCGCTTGGCCGGCATCGGACCAAGGTACATGTCGTGTCGGTGCGGCAAGCCCGACGAATGGTGGCACCGCCGGGTCAACAGGGCCGTAGAGTTTCGCAGCGGCTGATCCGATCGATGGTCGGCCACCGAGACTTCGTAGCGAACCATTATCCCATCCGGTCAGGCACTGGATCGCGTCGTGTCCGCCGCGGCATCCGACAACGCTGCGGATGACCGCAGCCTTGTCCATCATCGAAGCCAACTTGGGGAAAACCTCGCAGATTTGGATTCCCGGGACGTTGGTGTTGATCGGCCGAAATTCACCACGGATCTCGCTCGGGGCGTCCGTCTTGATCTCCCACATGTCCTGATGCGGGGGACCGCCGGCGAGGAAGATATTGATGACCGACTTGTGTTTTCGGTCGGTAGCGTTGGCTGCTTCTGCCCGATAGAGGTCCGCGAGCGTTAGCCCACCGGAACCAAATGACAGTGCACCAATTTTCAAAAAGCTGCGCCGGTTTCGTCCGTCACAATAGCGGCTAGCCGGACCCTTGATCGTCAACATGATCAGGCCGCGGAGGTAGGAGGTGGGAAGCGATGGCGGGAAATCAAACGGTCGCCTGGCCGGAAGTCAAGCTGGATTGAATACCAACCTGGGCAGATACCAATTTGATCTGGATTTCACTGGGAGGCACGACACAACACATACAGTCCATTTGTATCGCTCCGCAGCAGTATACCAATCTAAGGGCGTTCAGTGCAACAAAAGCGAGTTTCTTGGGAAAATCCCCAATGATAGGCTTTCCGGCAAGCTCCCCGCATGACGGCGAGCGTGCTTCCAACGCTAAGCACCACGCTTAAATACCAGACGCAGGCAACAGTGACGAACGGAGTCGTTTTGGGATCGCGACAGCCTGGCATTCGCGTTTCGCACTTTAAACCTCAATTTGGACGGCGGAGGCATTCGCACGGCCGGAACCTGTCCCGTGACCGATGCTTCGGAAACGATGCTACGCTCGGACGTACTTCTATGTCCGGCCGCGCCAAGTGACCGTTCGTCCGGTCAGGTGATATCCTAGCGCCACCCATTGCAGTCCCACAAAAAGGATCGTGGCAGGGATGTGACAGACGACGCCAAAAAACGATTGTCGAAGTTTCATGGTCGCCAGCAAACGCGGACCATGAGCCAACGCCAACGCGATAACCGATACACCCGTCGCGATGCGGTCCGATTGACCGACCGCCATCGCCAGCGTGACCACGGGCAATAAACTGCAGCCAAGCAATAGAACGGTAAACAGTCCAATCAACTTTGGATTGGCGATGCCCTCGATCGCGTTCTTGAGTACGCCTCGAATGACTTGACTACCGCAGTCATACATGCGGCAAGACGCAAGGTCGGTCCCGTCAGTGACGTCGGTCATCAAGCCTGCTTCACGAAAGGCACGCGGCAACTTGATGCCGTCATGTCGAGACGAACGGATCGCGGCGTGTGTCCCGGCCTCCAAGTAGGCTTTTCGATCCGCGAGGAAAAGCTGGCCACATCCGGCCGCCAAACTAGGATCGCTCATCGACTGCATTCGTGAGAACGGCAGGTAGGACAGCAGGATAAAGTGCATCATCGGGATCAGCCACTTTTCCAGCCAGGTCACGGTCACCTGCTCAGGAAACGCGCTGATCAATCCGAGCGAGCGCTCCTCAAGTAGTCGCGACAACTCGGCAAGACCGGCTGGTCGGAGACGGACGTCGGCGTCCAGAAACACCAAGCGATCGTAGCGAGCCGCATCGGCGAGTTGTTTGCAGGCATGTTGTTTGCCGTTCCATCGGTCGGGGAGTGGCTTTCCGTGAATCAGACGTACTCGCGAATCTGCTTCGGCAATCGTGGAAACGATATCGGCGGTCGCGTCAGAAGAATCGTCGTCGAGCACGATGACTTCCAGTTCCACTGTATGGCTCGCCAACGCATGGCGAACACAGTGTTCAATCCCGTCGGCTTCGTCGCGAGCCGGAATTAATACGGAAATCGCGGCGTCAGCCGAATCCGGTTTCTCCGGTCGTCGATCACGAAGAAAACGTGGCAGGTTGGCCACCCACATGACGAGCGGAAACGCGGACAACAAGAGCCCGAAAATCGAAAGCGTGATCGTCAACGAAATTGTTCTCCGTGAGTTGCTTCGAATGGTTTTCCGGTCAGCTTGGCCTTAAGTTTCCGACAGCCATCGTACAGCCAACCGGCGCCGCGGCGGCCGGCGAGCAAGTTTTCAAAGGGTTGGCTGGAGCGAGCAATCGCAGCGTCGGCCAACTCTGCTTGAGCGTCACGCAAACGACTTTGCAGGACTTCTTTCCAGTCGTCCTTGCGCCAATCGGAATGGGAAGCGGCATCGATCAATTGGCCTGGGTTGGCCAAGCATACCGGAAGGCGTTCATCCCAGAATACATATTCCAGTGCCAGCGGTAGTGCGAGCACGGGTTGGCGGTCTCCGCCCCGCGTTGCGTTTTTGTGACAAAGGTGAGCCAACCCGGGCATCAAAGGGACGCTGTGATCTCGGGCATCGGCGAAGCGGCCTTCCGGCGTGATCCATAACGCCGCGTCATGCCGATCAAGGATCGCCGAGCTGTGATTCAAGAAATCCACCACACCAGACTTGCTCGACATCTGCACTCCATAGAAGCCAAGCTTTTCGAATACTTTGTATTTCTGCAGTGCTTGCGCATCGATCGGAGCAAAAAAATGTCGAGGGCTGAGCAATGTTTCGTTCAAAAAGTGGGCGATCAGCGGGTCCCACCACGAAGGATGATTGGCATAGACGATCAGCGGTCGGTTTCCGATGGCGGCGATTCGCTCGCGACCTACTGTAGTCACCGCGACCGCATGAAAATGACGTCGCAAGTATCGGCGCAGGAATCGCTGGAAGCCAGCTAAAAACCAACCCGGCGATGGCTTTGATAACGACGCTGATGGTGTGACATCAGGCGTTAAGTCTTCGGAAGGCTCGATCACGGGGAAACCATCACATGCGGCACGAGTGCTTCGTTACAACTGATACTGGGTATGCGATCTATCGGTCGACAGGTATTGCCCAGTGATCGCCGAGACGGTGGCAACCGCTATGGGGCAGGTCCTGGTTTTACGTGCTATCGAAACACTAAGATCGAGCGCCGGTGAGTTTCCCGCCGCGTGCGTCTTGGTCAAGCGAATCGGCGGCGATCCAGCCGCTCATCATCACCATTGGCATCCCCGGTCCCGGGTGTGCCGCACCGCCGGCAAGATACAAGCCTTCGAGATCTTTGCGGCGGTTGCCTGGCTTGAACGCTCCGGTAAATTTGCCGTGGCTAGCCAAGCCATAGATCGCGCCGTTTAAGACTCGATAGCGATTGTGAATTCCTTCGGGCGTCAGTGAAGCTTCGTAGACGATCGCATCGCGAATCCCTTTGGTGCCCGCACAAGATTCCAGTTTGTCCAGGATGACCTCGCGGTATTCGGGAAGCATCTTTTTCCAATCGTGATGCTCTCGCAAGTATGGCGTGTGAACCAGGATATAAAGTGCCTCGCAACCTTCCGGGGCGACATCGGGTTCGGAGATCGCAGGGGCACAGACGTAGGCCGTCGGGTCCGGTGCTGGCTCGCCCCGATCGTAGATGTACTCGAATTCTTTTTCGGGATCTTTCGAGAAAACAAAATTGTGGTGCAACAGTTGTTCGTAACGACGGTTTAATCCCAGATACAACACCACGCCGCTACATGCCGGTGAGTAGCGATTCGATTTTTCGAAACGCTTCGACTGGTCCGTCCCGTCCAATAATTCACGATACGTTCGTACCGCGTCACAATTGCTAACGACCGCATCGCAAGGCAACAATTCGCCGTTGGCAGTCACAACGCCGGTCACGCGTTTCTCATTCGACTCGATCCGCATCACGTCGACACCGGTTCGGATGTCGACGCCAAGCTCCTCGGCCAGTTTGGCCAGGCCTTCGGGTACCGCTCGGGTGCCTCCGACGGGATACCAGATACCTTCTTCGGTTTGCATGTGGGCGATGCTGCACAAGACCGCCGGAGACGCGTAAGGCGATGACCCGACGTACTGCGTGAAGTGATCCATCATTTGAGATACACGTCCGTCGGGTACGTGCGATCGCACAACGCTGGCGACGCTCTTGCCCATTCGCAGCGACAAAACATCCTTCAGCACGCTCAATGAAAACGCGCCACCGACATCCATCGTGTCCGCCAGTCCGCCGACCGATCGCCAAAAGAAGAAACGGTCGGAGACCTCATGCAAATGCTTGCTCAAACCGATAAAGCGTTCGTAACCGGCGCCGTTGATGTCGCCGCCGGTGAACTCGGCAAGGTGCCGCTTCATCTGTTCGACATCGCTGACTAAATCTAACACGCTGTTTTCGTTGCCCAGGTTTCCCTTGCCGTCGCTTTCATAAAAGCAACGCCACTGTGGATCGAGCGGCAGGATTTCAACGTAGTCTTCCATGTTGCGGCCGGCTTCGTCAAAAACGCGTTTCAAAACGCTTGGGACGGTCAAAATGGTCGGCCCCATGTCGAACCGGTATCCTTCGGCGACATGCTGGGCGGCTTTACCGCCGACCCAATCGTTCTTGTCCAACAGCGTGACGTTGTGACCACGGGCGGCCAAGACACAGGCACTGGACAATCCTGCCAGTCCGGCGCCAACGACAATGACATTTTTCCGGTCCGAATCCGCCGCGATCATGTTATGAATTCCTGTTTCGATGAAGGTCGCTGTATTCTTTCCGAGCGACAAGTGCGACCGAACCCGACTATGACGAGTCGTCCTCGTCAGCCTTTGTTTTGACGCTCGCCTGCATCAGCTTCAAGCCCGCCACTCGTTTTTGTAAGCCTCGGCCATGCAAAAATGTCATCAATCCCTGTAGCAAGCCTCGATCACGCGGTGTTCTGCGATCCAGGTGAGGTGTCATTCGACCACGGCGCGAACTCACTACGCGGATTGTCGTCATCGCCAGCAGTCCTTCGCGGCCCCGGGTCACCCCGAATCCACTTTTACCGCGACCACCGAACGGCAATCGTGGATCCGCCGTCGGTGCGATCAGGTCGTTGATCACCACCGTGCCGACGCGCAGCCGTTCGGCGATCGAGCGGGCTCGTTTTTCCGAGCCAAAAACGCTTGCCGCTAAGCGGTAATCACATTTGTTGACGACATCGATCATTGCTTCCACCCGATCGACTTCGATCACCGAAATCACCGGTGCGAAGATATCAGCGTTGGCGATCGGATCGCTCGGTTTGACATCGGTCAATACCAGCGGCGCGATCCGACCGGTAGTGCGCAGTTTTTGTTCGTCGTAAAGACATCTTGTTTCGTCTGCGCCACGGCGCAAGGCCGAAGCAAGGTTGTCGGCCAGGCTTCCGCGAGCCGCGGGATGGACGACGACTTCTGAGGCATCCTTCAGTTCTTCAGTGAGGGCGCCCACGACCTTGTCACGATCTTTTTTCAAAACAAGCAAACGTCGCGGGCCGATGCACGTTGCGCCGCCATTGAACGTCAACCCGAAACGGATCGCCTTCACCAGCCGCCCCGTATCGCAACCGGGAATCGCCAGTACCGCGTCGCAGCCGCTAAGTTCCATGATCGATGCCGCCAATGTTGACGACGATCGGGCGAGCACATTCTGGCCAGTCGCCGCCGAACCTGTCAGCACGATTAAATCGACGCCCGCATCGATCGCTCCGGTCGCCGATTCGACATCGCTGCCGAGTAGTCGAAGTTTTGATTGATCGAAGCCGACGTCTCGAAAACAGTCAACAAGGATCTCGGCGGAACGTTCTGTTCCAGCGGCGGGTTTAAATTGAACGGTGTTGCCTGCGGCGAGTGCTTGTGCGATTTGCACGCCGGGGAGCAACACGGGATAGTTCCAGGTGCCCAGAACCAATACGTCACCGTGGGGGACACGCTCGATCACCGAAGTCACACCGCTGAGCCAAAGTGGACGACCGAGCCGACCGGCCGACCGAGATCGTAGGACTTTCCCTCCATGTTTGCCGAGCCAGCGCAAGCTGGAGCAGAACGGTAGCAGCTCTCCAGTGATTGTTTCGACCGGGTCAACACGCCAGTCGCTACTACATGCGTCAACGAATTCATCGCAACGCTCAACAATGATAGGAGCGATCGAAGCGATACGCCGGCAGCGTTGGCGGAGAGTGTCGTCTTGGATCATGGTGTCGATCGCTCGAATGCGTCGTCTGTTTTTGTGAGTGTTTCGTCAGCGTTTGAAATTGGAATCAGCCGCATGGCGTTAGCCACGGTTGCTGAGCCATCATCGGCGCTTACACCCGTCGACTAAAGACTCGCACCTGGATATCGGAATGGAACCAAGCACACGCAAATTGATTGTGCAATGAAGAGTAGCCTACGAAGCCACCCACTTGGCCCAGACGGGCATGCTGCCAATCGGACTGACCGTGCGAAGTTGTAGCGGTCAGCCAAGGGAGAACGCGCATTTTTGTCACGTCTGGTCGTCCGGATAGTTGCGAGTATTGGCTACGAAGGCAACTTATCTGCCATGTCGACTTGTGGCCAATATCCCACCCCAAACCGGTAGACTATGCGCGGCGGACGGAAACTATTTAGACTATCCCCCGTCCTTCCCGCCACCCAACCTCGAACCGTTTGGAATTATTACTCGATGTCCGATTCCGCTGCCGGCCAAATTGACCACGTCCTCGATGAAACTCGACTCTTCCCGCCTGCGGCCGAGTTTACCGAAAAGGCCGTGATTTCGTCGCAGGAACAGTACGAAGATCTGTACCGTCGCGCCCTCGAAGATCGGGACGGATTTTGGAAGGAACAAGCGCTCGAACATCTACACTGGTTCGAGCCATTCGGTGACGTTTGCCAGTGGGAAGCACCGCATGCGAAGTGGTTTGTCGGCGGCAAGACGAACGCCAGTTACAACTGTGTCGATCGCAACATCGATCAAGGTCGTGGCGACAAGGTCGCGATCATCTGGGAAGGCGAACCGGGCGATACACGTACGCTGACGTACAACGAATTAAAGATCGAAGTCTGCAAATGCGCCGCGGCATTGAAAGAGCTTGGCATCGGGCAGGGTGACGTGGTCAGCATCTACATGCCGATGACGCCGGAATTGGCAATCGCGATGCTGGCTTGTGCACGAATCGGCGCGATCCATTCGGTGATCTTTGCCGGTTTCAGTGCCGAATCGATTGCCGATCGCAACCAAGACGCCGAAGCAAAGTTGGTCATCACATCCGATGGACTCCATCGTCGTGGCAAAGTTTTACCGCTAAAAAAGACCGTCGATGAGGCTTTAGAAAAGTCACCCTCGGTTCAAACATGCCTGGTTCTGAAACGAGTCGGCAATGACGCCCCGATGACCGAAGGCCGGGATGTGTGGTGGCACGACGTTGTTGATAAGCAATCCGGTGACCTCCCAGCCGAACCGCTCGATAGCGAAACCACGCTATTCATCCTGTACACCTCTGGTAGCACCGGTAAACCCAAAGGCATTCGGCACACCACTGCCGGTTACAACCTGTGGGCCAAGCGAACGTTTGATTGGGTGTTCGATCATCGTGACGATGATATCTATTGGTGCACGGCAGACTGCGGATGGATCACCGGACATAGCTATATCGTTTATGGTCCGTTGACGGCGGGCGCGACTTGTTTGATGTACGAGGGCGCTCCGAACTTTCCCGCCGAAGATCGCTTTTGGGATCTGGTCGAAAAATACAAAGTTACGATTCTCTATACCGCTCCGACCGCGATTCGTGCGTTCATCAAGTGGGGCGACGAGCACGTCGAGAAGCACGATCTATCCAGCTTGCGGCTTCTCGGAAGCGTTGGCGAGGGCATCAACCCAGAAGCTTGGATGTGGTATCACGAAAAGATCGGCGGCGGTCGCTGTCCCATCGTCGATACGTGGTGGCAAACCGAAACGGGCGGCCTGATGATGAGCCCCTTGCCAGGTATTACACCGACGAAGCCGGGATCTTGCACGCGTCCACTGCCCGGAGTTTCTCCGGCGATCATTGACGAGAGCGGTTCGGCCGTCGAAGGCGAAAACGGTGGCATGCTGTGCATCGATCAACCTTGGCCAGGCATGTTGCGCGGCGTCTGGGGGGACGACGAGCGATTCGTTGATACCTACTGGGCGACCGTTCCCGGCAAATACCTGACCGGTGACAATGCCCGTCGCGACTCCGATGGCTACTACTGGATCATGGGCCGTATCGATGACGTGATCAATGTTTCCGGGCATCGGCTCAGTACGATCGAAGTCGAGAGCGCCTTGGTCAGCCATGATGCAGTCGCCGAAGCGGCGGTTGTCGGGCGTCCCGATGACATCAAAGGCCAAGCGATTTGTGCCTTCGTGACCGTGACCACCGCCGATCCAGGCGACGAACTTCGTCAAGAGTTACGCCAACACGTCCGCAAGCAGATCGGTGCACTCGCCCAACCCGATGACATCCGTTTTGCAGCCTCGGTTCCCAAAACGCGAAGCGGAAAAATCATGCGGCGGTTGCTGCGCGACATCGCGGCGGGACGGGAAGCGGCCGGTGACACCAGCACGTTGGAAGATTACTCCGTGCTCGCGAAGCTTCGCGAAGAAGGTAGTTGATCGTCGACGCGAGGAACGCGGTGCGGCTGTCTAGATGTCGCGACACGCCGGGCGAACGTGGCTACCGCTTGGCGGCCTCCTGTATTCATCAGGCCACAGGCCCGTCAAAGCACAGGCCCGGCAAAGCACAGGCCCGGCAAAGCACAGGCCCGTCAAAGCACTGGCCCGTCAAAGCACTGGGCCGACGGTCCAAGGGACGAACTCATGGTCGCCGAAACCGTTTCGTTCGCTTGCCGTCGACTCACCGCTTGCCACGCGCAAGGCAAACTCGAAAAACTCATCACCGAGCTGATCGAGTGTTTTACCCGCGATCGCCTCGCCCGCATTCAAGTCCATGTCGTCGGGCATTCGTTCGAACAGTTCGGAGTTGGATGCGATCTTGATCACGGGCGTCGGCTTGCATCCAAAACAACTTCCGCGTCCGGTCGAAAACAGGACCAAGTTCGCAC
The DNA here is from genome assembly GCF_008312935.1 of Roseiconus lacunae. Classification (NCBI taxonomy): domain Bacteria; kingdom Pseudomonadati; phylum Planctomycetota; class Planctomycetia; order Pirellulales; family Pirellulaceae; genus Roseiconus; species Roseiconus lacunae. Next base: position 192,449 of record NZ_VSZO01000079.1, read on the forward strand.
CGCCGGCGACCTTGCCGGTCACGCTGGATGGATCGAAGCCGGGTGAATCCATCACCACCAATCCTTTCGCGGTTACCCGTTCGGCGTAGTCGTAAACGGCTTCGAGCGCGGTCAGCCCGCTTTTGGACACCGCGCCGAGCGATTTTTCGGTGATCGTAGTCAGGCCACCGGCTTTGTTACCGATCGAAGGATTGTTATCCAATTGCCCTCCGTAGAAAGCGACATAGTCTTGCCACCAACGGATCAGATCGACCAATCGCTGAGCGACTTCGGGGCTGCGGCTGCGTTGGCAGAGTAAATGCTCGGCGCCGTACAGTTCGGTCGTTTCCGAAATGATTGACGTGCCACCACAGGCGACGATGCGATCCGACACGGCACCGATCGCCGGGTTGGCCGTGATCCCCGAATAGCCGTCGCTGCCACCGCATTCGACACCGATCACGAGGTGTGACGCGTCGACGGTGGAACGTTTCGCTTCGTTGGCGCGATCGAGTAGCTGTTCGACCAATGTTTCGGCGTGGTCAATCGTGACGGCCGAGCCGCCTTCGGTTTGCATGGTTAAAACGGGAACACGATCGTCACGTGTGATCGGTTTCCCATCGGGGGCATGTAGCGGGACGACCCCGTGGTGTTCTGCCAGATAGCCCGGGGTATTCTGTTCGCAGCCGAGACCGATGATCAGACGCCCGCCGACGTTGGGATGTTGTGCATAGCCCGCCATGGTACGAGCGATCATCTGATGCTTGCGGCTACCCAGAGCCAACGCACATCCGGTGGTGTGGGTGGCCGCGAAGACACCGTCCACATTGGGCCAACGACGCATGCGTTGCTCGTCGAACCGTTGCACGACTTTGTGGCACACCGTCGCACTGCAATTGACCGTCGATAGCACCGCGACATAGTTACGCGTTCCCACGCGACCGTCGGCGCGGACGTAACCTTCGAAGGTTCGACGTATGGGCGGCGGTGCCTGCGGCGGGGCGGTGCTGCGGATGACTGATTCGACTTCATGATGGTCAGTCAGATTGTGACTATGGACGTGATCGCCAGGGAAAATCAGCGAGGTCGATTTGCCGATCGATTGTCCGTACTTGATCACCGGAGCACCGGCGGCGATTTCTGAGACCGCGATTTTATGTCCCCGCGATATAGGGGCTCGCGCAATGACATGTCGGTCGCGAACCTGAATGTCTGTTCCAGCCGCGATCTCGGTGACGGCAATGGCCACGTTGTCGCTGTCGTTTAAATAGACAACAAGAGGTTGCTTGAGCTGGGCCATGGCATCGTTTGGGCGGTTTTGTTGTGTGAAATCAATCCAAGCTGGGTTGCGGCCGGGGTGCCTATGGTTCCGATCACCACTCGCCGGGCTTATATTCCCGAAATTGGTGCCTTCATGCCAGGGCGCCACGAAAACAAGAGTGCAATCTCATAGCGACCCACCAACGCGATCGGACGACCGATGAAAATCCACGAATTCCAGGGCAAGGAACTGTTTCGAAAGGCCGGGGTGCCGGTATTGGAGGGCATCGTCGCCAAGACGCCCGACGAAGCGGCCCAGGCGTACGACAAGCTCGGCGGCAAAATTGCCGTGGTAAAATCTCAAATCCATGCCGGTGGCCGAGGAAAAGGGACCGTCATCGATAACCCCAATCAGCACGGCGTTGTGCTCTGTAAGAGCGCCGACGAAGCCCGCGCGGCTGCCGAAGGATTGCTGGGGAAAAAATTGGTCACCATTCAAACCGGTCCCGAAGGTCAGACTGTCAACCAAATCTTCGTCGAAGCCGGTTGCGACATCGCCCGTGAATTGTATCTCGGGATCGTGCTCGATCGTGCCGCGGCCAAACCCGTTTTAATGGTCAGTACCGAAGGCGGGATGGAGATCGAGACGGTGGCCGAGAAGACGCCCGAACTGATCTTCAAAGAACACTTTGACCCGCACGTCGGGTTGGAAGCGTTTCAAGTTCGCAAGATCTGTAAGAAGCTGGGCATTTCCGGCGCGGCCGCCAAAGCGGCGTTCAAGTTCATGCCCGCGATGTGCAAGTTCTATGTCGACTATGACTGCGAACTCGCCGAGATTAACCCATTGGTCATCACCGGCGACGATCAGATGATCGCCCTGGACGCGAAAATCAACTTTGACAACAACGCACTTTATCGCCACCCCGAATTAGCCGATTTCAGAGACCTTAGCGAAGAAGAGCCCAGCGAAGTCCGAGCGACCGACGCAGGCCTCAGCTATGTCAAACTCGAAGGCAACATCGGCTGCTTGGTCAACGGAGCCGGTTTGGCGATGTCGACGATGGACATCATCAAGTACCACGGCGGTCAGCCCGCGAACTTTTTGGACGTCGGCGGCAGTGCGAACGAAGAGCAAGTCACCGAAGCGTTCCGCATCCTGCTTTCCGATCCCAACGTCAAAGGCGTCTTAGTCAACATCTTCGGTGGGATCGCACGTTGCACCACGATCGCCGCCGCCGTGATCGCGGCCAGCAAGACGGTCGGATTTGAAGTTCCTCTCGTCGTGCGTCTCGAAGGCACCGAAGTCGAGGAGGGCCGAAAGATGCTCGCCGATAGTGACGTCGACATCATCACCGCGAGCGACATTACCGATGCCGCCAAGAAAATTGTGGAAGCGACCGGGGTCTGACCCGATCACGCTCGACTGGTTTTTGACAACGACAACACACACTTCGCTAAATGCATAAGATTCAATGAGTATCCTAATCAATGCCGACACCAAAGTGATTTGCCAAGGGATTACCGGGAAAGCTGGTACATTCCACAGTCTTGGCTGTCGCGACTATGGCACGAAAATGGTCGGTGGCGTAACGCCCGGAAAGGGCGGCCAGAACGTCGAAGGCATCCCCGTCTTTGACACCGTCGAAGAAGCGGTTCAAGAAACCGGCGCCGATGCCACGATGATTTTCGTCCCTCCACCATTCACCGCCGACGCCATCATGGAAGCGCTCGACGCGGGCATCAAAGTCATCGCCGCAATCACCGAAGGCGTCCCCGTCCTGGACATGGTTCGAGTGTATGAGAAAGTTCGTGCCAGCGACGCCGTCCTGATCGGGCCGAACTGCCCCGGCTTGATCACCCCCGGCGAATGCAAAATTGGCATCATGCCTGGCTATATTCACCAGCCGGGAAAGGTCGGCGTGATGAGCCGCAGCGGGACGTTGACTTACGAAGCCGTTTGGCAAACGTCCTCGCTCAAGCTTGGCCAAAGCACCTGTGTCGGTTTGGGCGGTGACCCCATCGTCGGAACTAACTACATCGATCTGCTCAAACGCTATCAGGCCGACGATCAGACCGAAGCGATCCTGATGATCGGTGAAATCGGCGGTTCGGCCGAAGAAGAGGCCGCGGCGTTCGTCAAGGAACACGTTACCAAGCCCGTGGCGGCATTCATCGCCGGTCGTACCGCGCCTCCCGGAAAACGTATGGGGCATGCCGGTGCGATCATCAGCGGCGGGAAAGGAACGGCGACCGAGAAAGTCGCTGCCTTGGAAGCCGCAGGGATCGTCGTGGCGCCAACCCCCGCCGACATGGGCAAGGCCGTCGTCGAAGCGATGGGCAAGTAATCGAGCCGACGATCGTTAAACGCCTCCGTTACTCTTTCGCCGGTCGAAACCGGCAAAAGAGTAGCGACGAGCCGCGGGAATGCAACAGCGGGCATCCTGTCCGAAGACGCTTGCTCTGATCTATCAGCCGGTGGGCGTTGACTCCGGTTATCGCGATGCAACGTTCGGCCAGCCTATTGGGCCTGTCTTTAAACCGATGCCGCTCCCGTCGTCCGACGACGGCCGTGCCGCCGAAAGTACCTAAGAGACTTCATCGACAAACCGTTTCACGCCCGCTCTTTCTTTGCCATCACCACCGAGCCCACAGGATCTTGGCATGTACCGTCCGCTTGTTGTGTCTCTTTTGGTTCTGTGCAGTGGGTGGCTGACTCCAGCGGTCGCGCAAGAAGCGACGATCGATGCAACGATCAAAGCCGTTCGAGGTTCGGTCGATTCAGCAACGTTGGCCACGTTACTGAGTGCTTCGGCCGAACAGCACGTCATGGCTCAGCGATGGCAGCTTGCCTCCGAACGCGTTGACGAAGCGATCGGATTGGCGATCAAAAACGACGACGAAAACGCACTGAAATCGTCGCTGATGACTGCGGGTAAGATCCTCAATCATCTCCGCGGTGACGCTGGCAACGAATTCTATCTGAGTCTCCTCAAAAAAGTCGGTGACAAACCCAAGCTCCGTGTCACGGTGTTAAAGACGTTAGGCCAGCAGTTACTTTCTTCTGGCGACGTCGTCGCATCGATCGGTGCGTTGCAAGCCGCGTATGCCGAAGTCAAATCGTCGACACCGAACAGTGAGGAAGCTTTTTGGGTTGGCTATCAATACGGTCAGGCTTGTGTACTTGGCCGCCTCTTCGATCTTGGTCTTCCGGCACTCAAAGAAGCTCGCATGCTTGCCATCGAGCTGGGCCGAAATGACTTGGCCAGTTATACCAACCTGCCAATCGGCAATGCTTGCCTAACGACCGGCGAATACGAGCTTGCCGAAGACGTCTTTTCAAAACAACTTCAGTTGGCGATTGAATCGGGTAAGCAGGCCGCGATCGACCAAGCTATTTTTGGAGCCGTTTCGGTGCTGCTCCGACGGCAAAAACTTGAAACCGTCGAAAGTTTGCTTAACAAGGCACTCGCCGGCGGCGATGAGGCAGATGACGCCAACCGTTTGGCAGGCAAGTCGATGGCACAAACCCAAATGGCCCAGCTTGCAATCGCTAATGGGAATCCGGGACACGCAGCCGAGTGGGCAGATAAAGCTGCCGCATCGAAAATCGCGATGTTGCCGTTCCTAATGCGTTTCTCGGTCGGTGCCCAGTCTGCCATGATGGACCGACTTGCCGCCGCAGCGTTTTACCAACAAGCAGGTAATTCGGACGCTGCGATCGAGGCCGCCGACCTTGCCGAAAAGGGCTATCAGCACGCCGTTCGGCAAGCTCAGTCACTGGCCAAGCAAGGGATCGGGAATTTGGACGCGACACTAACCGCCTATTCCGAGATTCCGTCAAGCTTGAGTGCGATCCGTCAGCAAATCTTGGTTGACGCAAACCGATCGCACGACGCCCTCATCGAAAGCGAACGCGGACGATCGCAAGCTCAAATCGATGCTATGCGGCGCAACTTTGAACTCGCACCCGACGACACGGCGACGCTGACTCTGGAGCAAATTCGTGAACTCGCTAGGCAGGAAAACTGCACCTTTGTCGAATACTCTGTCATCCACCCCCTCGACTATTTCACCCGCACTGCCCTTGGATCCCGCTATGCCATTAGCCGATCTAACAAGCTGTTTATCTGGGTGATTCAACCGAGTGGCGAGATTCAATTTAAACAGGTTACGCTTGATCGGGACCTTTCCGATCTTGTCAAACAGGCTCGCGACGTCGTTTACCCACCGAAGCCCCAGCACTCAAGCAATACGAATAACTCTAAAAAGAAACAAACGGCACCGGGGGCGGCTGACGCGGCGACCGAAGGCCCCGATGCGGTGCAACGGTTGTCTCGGATCTTGATCGCACCGATCGAAAACTGGCTACCTGAGCAAGCCGACCAAGAAGTCGTAGTCGTTCCTCACCGGGAACTGTTCGCGATTCCGTTTGCGGCGTTAACCAAAAGCAATGGGGACCGCTTAATCCAGCAACACACCATCATTCATGCTGCCTCAATCGGCGCGTACAAACTGTCGGCATCACGGCGAGGCACCGCAGGCAAACTGAAGTTCGATGACATTCTGGTCGTCGGCAACCCCAAGATGCCTTCGTATCAATCACGGCCTGACAAACCTGCTGTGCCGCTAAGCGAATTGCCGGGGGCGGAACGCGAGGCGAAAGCAATTGCGCAAATGCTCGGCATCACGCCGTTATTGGGAGAGTTGGCGAAAGAATCCGAAGTCCGGTCACGCATGAAGCTCGCTCCCGTGATTCATCTCGCTTCGCACGGATTGCTCGAAGGCGAAAATGTGCTCAGTCAGCCGTATCTTTCAGCGATCGCTTTGACGCCTGATGAAAAAGAAAACGGATTCTTAACGGTCAGCGAAATTATGCGAATGAGTCTCGAAGCGGACATGACGGTCCTCAGTGCCTGTGACTCAGGACGCGGAAAAATCTCAGGCGAAGGTGTCGTCGGGCTCTCCAGAGGATACTTGTCGGCCGGGGTGCCAACCGTTGTCGTTTCTCTTTGGCCAGTCAATGACCAAGCGACCGCGTTTTTGATGGTGCACTTTTACGACGCACTCAAGAAAGGCGCAACCAAGTCGGCTGCCCTACGCGCCGCGATGTTAGAAACGCGCGAGAAATTTGATTCACCGAAACTCTGGGCCCCATTCACACTTTACGGCGTCGGTCACTGAGAATGGATCTGGACTGGATGCGTTTTGTATTGTCAGCCATTGACGCGGTCAGTAAGCCTGCATGACAAGACTGGGCTATGCAAGTGAGCCGATGGCATTAGCCCCGGGGGCGCCGGATTGGCAACCACCGCCCACCACCACGCTTGCAAAAGAGTCCTGACCCCTTTTTTCGTCGTGGGCGATTGGAACAACTCGTTCGGCAACCTATCATGGGGCGCTCGAATGGGTACCGTTGACGCGAATCGGATTGGATCATCATGGAATATCGAAGGCTTGGGCGAAGTGGCATCGTTGTCAGTGACATCTGTATGGGAACGATGACGTTCGGATCACAATGTGACGAAAAGCTGAGCCACCAGATCTGCGATACCGCGTACGACGCCGGGATCGATTTCTTTGATGCCGCAGAACTTTATCCCGTACCGCCTTCGGCAGATCATTTTGGTGTCACCGAAGAAATCGTCGGGCGCTGGATCAAGACCAAGCCGCGAGAAACGGTGATCGTCGCGACCAAAGTCACAGGCCCAGGCCATGGCTGGTTCAAACCGCCGGTTCGTCATGGAAAAACGGCACTTGATCGTCGGCAAATCGTGCAGGCGTGTGAAGATTCATTGCGACGTTTAGATGTCGACTACATCGACCTGTATCAGACCCATTGGCCCGATCACGGCATGCCCTACGAAGAAGTCTTGGGGGTGTTGTCTGACCTACGTGACGAAGGAAAAATTCGTACGTTTGGGGCCAGCAACGAGACCTCGTGGGGCATGATGAAGGCATGCTGGGCCGCCGATGTCTGTGAATTGTACCGCTACGAGACTGTTCAGAATAATTTCAGCTTGATCAACCGTCGCTGTGAAAGCGAACTCGCTCAGGTTTGTCGCCAAGAGAATCTCTCCTTGCTTCCGTATTCTCCCCTCGGCGGAGGCGTTCTAACTGGAAAGTACCAGGATGGACCGCCACCCGGGGCTCGGTTCACTGCATACCTTAATGGTGATGCCGAACGCCAGAAACGAATGGCGCAGCGTTTCGTGAACGATCGTACGCTCGAAACAACGCGGCGCTTGATCGAAATCGCCAACGATATCGGCACCACCGTGACGGCCTTGGCTGTTGCCTGGAGCCGGCAGCACGACTTCGTTGCCTCCACAATTATCGGGGCGACGTCACTCGAGCAGCTCGACGAATCACTGGCGGCAAAAGACTTGATTCTTGATTCTGAAACACTCGATCGCATCGATCAAATTGATTTCGAAATCCCCAATCCGATGACCGAGGACGGTCTGCGTCGACTGTAGCTTTGCCTCATTGCCAACGAAGACGAAACGTTAGTGTTTCGTTCCAGTTCAATATCAGGGGGATTCGAATGGCCTAAGTCACGGTTTCGGTGCAAGCATCGTGGCAAACGCCGTTAGCTGATGAGCCGAACCAATCCCTTTGGTCGAGACGGGCACTAGCGTCATCGCCACACGGATTGCAGGCATCGTATCCAGAAAGGTTTCAAAGTTCCTTTCGGCCGAACACGACGCTAAGGACTGTCTTCCACAGAAACCTAACGGACTTTGGAATACGAAAGACGCGAGCGATGGATGGACCGATGCCGTGAGCCAGGGTCCAACGGGAAACAACGCGTTCTAATGGTGGGCATGGTATTATAGAGGCGATTAAACCTGCCTACTCCTCCGATTCAGGATCCTTCCATGCCTCGTCCCACAGCGCACCTTGCGGCTCTTCTTGCGATCACTCTTTTGGCAAACCAACCCCTGGCGGCGGGTGAAACGGCGTCCGTAAAAAAGAAGACTTCCCAGGCGAAACCCTCGCCCGACCAAACGGTGGTTTACAAGACAATTGGCGAGGTCGAATTAAAACTTCACATCTTCGAGCCCAACAAGCAGGCTGACTCGCAAACGTCTAGGCCGGCGATCATATTTTATTTCGGCGGAGGATGGGTTGGCGGATCGCCTTCGCAATTCTATGGGCAGTCGAGGGCACTCGCCGATCGCGGAATGGTTGCCGCCTGTGCCGAGTATCGTGTGCGAAAGCAGCACGGCACGACTCCGCAGGAGTGCGTTGCCGATGGCAAGTCGGCAATGCGTTGGCTAAGGTCCAACGCCAAACGATTCAACATCGATCCGAATCGAATCGCGGCGGGAGGCGGTTCTGCAGGTGGTCACGTGGCCGCATCGACGGCAACCGTCGATGCGTTTGACGCCCCCACCGATGACACGACGGTCAGTCCGGTACCGAGTGCGCTCGTATTGTTTAACCCCGTCTACGACAACGGTCCCGATGGCTATGGCTATGATCGGGTCAAGGATTACTACAAAGATATTTCGCCCTTACATCGCCTCGATGAAGATGTCCCACCGACGATCGTCTTCTTAGGTACGAAGGATAAGCTGATCCCCGTCACCACGGCCGAAGCGTTCCGCGACAAGTTGAAAGAGCTTGGTGTTCGTAACGAACTGCATCTTTACGAGGGAGCACCGCATGGTTTCTTCAACAAAGGAGACGCTTACAAGGACACGTTGAGCAAAACGATTGCTTTTCTCGATTCGCTCGGTTACCTCACGCAACAGTAGCTCCACCAGGTAATGAACGCTGAACGCAAACGCGAATTCGGCGACAATCATCCGATCGCGATCGTCTTACAGTTTGTCTTTTCAGCCGCGCTGGTGCTCACAATTCAATGGACGCCATTTCCATGGATTGCCATCCTTGCCGGAACTCCGGGCGCGGTACTGGCGATCGCCGCATGGTTTCAGATCGGGCTGCGCAATATTCGCGTTGCTCCCGCCGTGACTCCCTCGACGAAGCTGACGACCAGCGGCCCATACCGGATCGTACGGCATCCGATGTATACGGGACTGCTATGGTTCACCGCGGCCACGCTGGGAGCGCCGCTCGATCAGATGCGTTTACTGATGTGGATCGGATTGCTTTTTGTTCTCAACAAAAAATCGTTGATCGAAGAACGGTCTCTCCGTCAGCATTTTGATCAATACGCGGACTATCAAAACCGCGTCGGGCGATTGTTTCCAAAGCTGACAACATGGCTCCGCTAGCTATTCGTTGTCGCGATGAATCGGTCGGAACTCGACCGCAGTTCCTAAGATCAGTTCGGACAGCGACTTTCGTCCCCGAGTATTGATCTCTTGGTCAACTAGATTCCGGAATGCTTCTACTTCAAGCGGTCGTTGACCGTGCGACGCTTCCCATTGCAAACGGGCCTGCTCATGGGCTTTCCAGTCGACGAATTCTAATGGCCGATCTTTTTGTAAACGCTCGGCTACGGTTTCGGCCGCCGCACGACGAACTGAGCGAGCTTCTGATCTCAAGACCTTCGATTCGACAGACCGATAAATCGTCTCAAGCTGGCTCGTCCGATAGGGATTCTTGATCGCCGGCTTCTCTGGGGTAATCGACTCGGTGCGATGGGGCGGTGACGCCGCGTAGTGTGCCGGGACGTCATAACCATGGTACGGGCGATGGTAGTAATCCATCTGCATCGCATCATACGGAAGTCGACGAACCAGTGTTCCCGGTGGATCGGTCAGCGATACGGACAGCCCTGCATCACAGCAGCTCGAACACGAGACGTCATGCAATCCTGTTGGCTGGACGAGCGGGGGAGAAGTTTCTGCGATCGCGTTGATCAGTATTCTGTCGCTCTCAATTTCTTGGGCAGCAAGTCCGCCTGCCAATAGGCTCCAAATCAATCCGCCAATGACGCCAAAGACTTGCCGACGATGACCCGCATAGGTTGGATAGGGGGCGTTCATCAATGCATACATCCGTTGCCGAGACAGTCAATCACACTCAGCTTCCATCGGTCGTCGACTCGATCGCTGAGTCCGTTTTCCTCCGCTTACCGACGGATTCCCATTTGGCATTTCTCCAAACTCTCCGGACTCTCCAGTTTCAATGGATGAGCCGCAGTTGATAGCAAATGTGTTGCCTTGATGGGCGAGACGAATCGCGAGTTTTGATTTGGCCTTTCGGCGAAATGGAGCGATTGCGTATTTCACGCATGAGTCTTTCCCGCAAAAAAGTCGAAAAACTGTTCGTTACGCTTGTTCTCGCTCCTCCGCATCTCCACCGTTTTGATTCATTCGCTGTCTTCTATGCAGATCGTTTGCATGGTGGTGGCGTTTGTCGCATCTGGCGTGCAACGCTGTAGCGGCCAGGTCTTGGCTGACCGACCGACCGCTGACAAAACAGGACCGCTTGAGAACCCTTCATCAATTTCGATTGCGAAAGAAAATTCGTTAATCGAAGAAATTTACGAACCCGAGATGCTGCTTCGTGTTGAACCGTCGCAGTCGAAGATCATTCGCACCAAAGTTCCGGTCCGCCGTACCGCTATCACCGATCCGGAGATTTTGGACATCCACCTGTTCGATGATGATGAGATCGAGATCATTGGGAAGCAAGTCGGCGAAACAACCATCACATTCTGGTTTGACGTACCCGACAAAGGCACTCAGGTGCTGAGGTACTATGTGGAAGTCGACGATGCCGAACAAGAACAGCGTCGCAGGGAAGCTCGATACAAATCATTGCAGTCACGCATTAACGAACTGTTTCCCAACAGTCAGGTTTTTCTATTCCCGATTGACGATAAAGTCATCGTGCGGGGGCAAGCGAGAGACGCGAAGGAAGCGGCCGAGATTATGCGTTTGCTTGGCGATGACCCTTACGATCGTGATCGGTTCGGCCGGGCCGATGATCTTGGTGTCGTCGACCGAAACCGCGATCCGTACGATGATAATTTTGATGACCTAGATTCCAATCGGTTCATCAATCTGTTGCGTGTCCCCGGTGAGCAGCAGGTGATGCTGAAGGTGCGAGTCGCCGAGTTGGTGCGGAACTCAAGCCGCGGGGCGGGTACTAATTTCACTTCGTTGATCAAGTCACTCGATTTACGCAGCACGATTTCAGGTGCAAGTAATCTTTCGGTGATTCTGGACGATGGCGATGTTGAGTTTTTCCTGAGTGCAATCGCAACTCACGGTTATGGAAAAATCCTTGCCGAACCGACGCTCGTCACGATCAGTGGAAAGCCGGCACGGTTTCTTGCCGGTGGTGAGTTTGCGGTTCCGACGACGGTCGGAGTTGGCGGTGTAGGCGCGGCAACAACGACCTTTCGCGGGTTTGGCACAGAATTAAATTTCACCCCTACGGTCACTGACAAAGACCTGGTGCGTCTGGAGGTTTCGCCTTCGTTTAGTACCCTTAATTCGGATGCCACCGTTGGCGGAATTCCGGGACTGAATCTTCGCAGTGTTGAAACGACGGTTGATTTGCGTGAGGGACAATGGCTGGCGATCGCGGGGCTGATTCAGGAAGAACAAGGTGGTCAACGCACGCGAGTACCGTACGTCGGCGATCTTCCGCTGCTCGGGCATCTATTCTCCACCCGACAAACGTCACGATTTGAAACAGAATTAATCGTCCTCGTTAGCCCAGAATTAGTTCATCCGCTTGAAAGTGAAGAGGTGCCGTTGTTTTTGCCGGGAATGCATGTGAGCGATCCGACCGACAATGATTTTTTTCTCCGGCAGTTGATCGAAGGATATCAGGGGTTTGACCATCGAAGCACCGTGTGGCCGGAAGTTGCCCAACAACGGCGTGGTAAAGACGAACGCAGTTTGAAGCAACGGCTTCACACGACCGTCAAACGTTCACTCTTGTTGCACGATGCCTACATTGCCGGTCCCTGCGGAGTTTCGAAGTGACACGGGGTTTACATAAGCAGGACTTGAAATCAGAGTGCCAGTTCGACCGTAGACGTTGCCTGCACATCGGATCGTGGTGGCTAGTGACAGTCATCGTCGGCTGTCATGTCCGACCGCCTCAAGGAAACGTCATCGAACCGCAGATGCTCGGGTCGGAAGTCGACGCGATCAACCAACGTCAAGAAGACAATGCCGAGCAGGCGAAGTTCATCGTGTACATGCACGAGTTCGAAATCAACTTACAAGAAGACCCGGCTCGCCGGGCGGCTGGCAAGAAAGCCATCAGCTTGTTCGACTATGTCGGAGAGGTCAGGCCTCACGGTCTACGCCTGACCCCCGCCGGTGAAGATCACGTCAGGCAACTAGCCACGCGATTGCGAGACCAACCCACGCTTGATCTCACCCCTCAGGTTTTTGTCGAAAGAAGCAACACCAGTAAACGCTGGGAGACCGAGCATCACTACCCGGTTCACTTTAACGAACAACTTGACGAGTATCGCAGAGAAGTCGTCGTCGAAGTGCTTGAATCCTACGGCGTAGTCGATGCAGACTCGATGGTGGTGGTGGCCCCCGCTTTTCCGACTGGACTCGAAGCGACCGAAGCGGCCGCTGCCTTCGAGAACTCGATTTATACTCAAGGTGCGATAGGACGCGGCAGTCGTGCGGGGGCAAATCGATGACCAACTTGCAGCCAAGCAATACGTTTCAAACCGTCTCGTGGTGCGGGCGGCGAGTCAGACAAAATCAATGCATGGCGAGTTGGCTCGGTCTGGCGTTCTCTATGTTGCTTTCCGGTTGCTCCACTCTGGTGCCTTCCAATAGTGCGTCGCTGTTGAAGAATGCGGTGACAGATTCGGTCGATGTCCGCTTCGGTGTCGCGCGGATGGTGGAGCACAATGGGGATATCAAGGACGCGCTCGATCTGTATCGGCAACTACTGGACGATCACTCCGATCATACTGAAGCGCGACACCGCTATGGAATTGTGCTGCTGAAACTCGAACGATTGGACGAAGCGATCGAGCAGCTTGTCATCGCGTCAGAGGAACAACCCACATCCGCAGCAATCCTTGGCGATCTCGGCTATGCTCACTATCTCGCGGGAGAGGATCGAGACGCGGAATCCTTGTTGAAGGATGCCTTGTCGATCGAACCCTCAGATGAGCGATTGGCGAATAACCTAGCGCTTGTTGTGGGACGACAAGGGCGGTTCGATGAAGCATTGCAATTGTTTCGGCAAACCGGATCGGAGGCCGAAGCTCAATCGAACATCGCGTTTGTGTTCTCATCGGCGGGGAAGCTTGAACAGGCCAAGCGACATTATCACCAGGCCCTCGAACTGGATCCAAAACTTGACGTCGCGGCGAGAGGCTTGGCTGAGTTCGCGCGCCTAGAGCAGTCCGCCCGAATGGCTGGCGTGAAATCCAGTCTTCGGTAGGCATAATCTGACGCGAAGACGCAATTTTCACGTGAATCTTTCTTTTTTAGGGTCACTGAGGGTTCACCCTCATTCTTTGACCTAGGGTTCTGTCGAGTGAAAGCCAATTCACTCACACACGATTCGGCGGTCAGTGAAAAAGCCGGTCGTTACCCTATTCTTTGGAGATTTAACAGTGAAAGCCACTGCTCAAAAACTATGGAATGACGATGCTGGTTTCGTCGTTTCGATCGAATTGGTTCTGATTTCGACCATCTGTGTGATCGGTTTACTTACCGGATTGACCGCGGTTCGCGACGGCGTCGTCAGCGAATTGTCGGACACTGCCGGTGCCGTTCAAGATCTTAACCAGTCGTATAGCTACAACGGTGTCACCGGTCACAGTGCGTCGACCGCCGGATCGAACTTCCAAGACTCGTTGGATTTCTGCGATTCGCCAAACGATATCTCTGGTCAAGCTGACAACTGCATCACGTTTGATGGTGCACCTGCAGACGAATTCTAAGCTTTCGTCTGTGCTTCATGATCATTGTCGACAGGCTGGCGCGCCGCGCGTGCCAGCTTGTTGTTTTTCCAGTGCTCCGTCTAGAGCCAATGTTCGGGTTTGGCTCATCAGCCGACAAGCATTAGCCCCGGTGATTGCACTGAAGCCGTGGCTAGCGCCAATCGGTGAATCCTTGTCTCAGATGTTGACGAAGTACCAGCTTCTTCTGGAGAAAGTCAAATGACTCGAAAACTGTCAGCGTTCTATCGCGATGAATCCGGGGCGATTGTCTCCGTCGAAGCGGTCTTCCTCGCCACCATCGTGGTGGTTGGCCTTCTGGTCGCCTTTACCGCGATCCGGGATGGTGTCGTCGAAGAACTTGCCGATACCGCATCCGGTGTCCAAGAGATCAATCAAAGTTACGAACTTCGCGGCGTCGTCGGTCGTTCGGCACAAACAGCGGGCGCCGGATTCGAAGATCATTCTGACTATTTGTACGGACAGCGAGACGCGTGCGTGATCTTCAACATTCCTCCTGGAAATAGCGAAGGGAAATGGGATGTCACCGACTATGGCGGGCGGGTTGTTTTCGGCAACTAAGTTCGACCGACTGGGATCGATTCGACATGAGGGTTCGGCAAACTTATCCCGACGTCATTTGGCACCGCTGAGATCTGTATGTCTTCTCTCGCTACGCTTCAAAACCGATGCCGTGCCACTGGATCGCGATTCTGGCATGACGATCGTGGATTTGTCATCTCAATTGAACTGATTTTGGTGGTGACCATCATGGTGATTGGGTTGATCGCAGGGCTGACCGCGTTGCGGGATGCGGTGGTGTCCGAACTGACCGACGTCGCACGCGGAGTTCAGCAGATCAATCAAACTTATCAAACCGGCAGTGCGACCGGGCACTCCGCGTCAAGTTCCGGTTCATCCTTCGCCGACGCTGCCGACCCTCATTCAAGTGCGGTCGACTTCTGTACTAGCGTCTACGGACTTAGCGAAGACCGATAACTGTTACGACCGCAGCAGTCGTCAAACTCTGCTAGACCAGAAATTTTTCGCAAATGATCGTTTTCCCTCAGGAATGTCGTCGAAGGAATTCCTAGCCAGCTCGCTCGTGAAACATCTGCTGGCGAGACCCAAGACCGCTCATCCAACACGCCGACCGATTGCCGGTCCCGGCTGTCACCGGAAGACGAGGCGACGCATGTTTGCTGAAGCAGTGTTGGGGACGACATCCTAACAGCCCCATATATTTCGCCGTGTCGACTGAACTTCGGCAAGCGACTTCGAGTTACCAGCTCGAAGCAATGCTTCCAGATAGCTGTGTCTTACGATGGTATCACGCCGTGCTTTGTGGCTTGTCCATCTCGCTCTTTTTGCTGCTTAGTTACCTACCCGTTTCGAGCCAGGCGACGTGGGCTAGCGTTGTCAAAGGTCAGTCTCGGCTAGCCTTGACAGAGCGTTTCCCGCTTTCGATCGGAATGCGGTCTTTTGAATCCGGTTGGGCATCGCACGAAATCATCGCCGGGCTTAATGAAGTCGGCGGAGCAGAGCTGCTTTCGTTCACGCTTGCAAGTATTCAAACACTCGTTTTGATCGGCTGGACGACATTGCTATTTCGTATCGGCGGACCATTGATCGCGATAGTCGGGTCATTGGTCATGATCGGCAACGCATTTATTTTTACTCGTGGACTTGATCCCAGCACCTTTGGGCAAATCGCATTCTTCGCGTTGGCTTTGCTTCTTTCCAAATCCATGGGTTACACGAGGCCCAGGCATTGTTGGTGCCGGGCATCAAAATTCAATTGGATAGCGATCGCATTATTGTTCAGCTTCTGGGCGAACGTTGACCTGTCGTTCTTGATCGGCTTGGCTTGGCTTGGCTGCTTCGCCGTTTCCGTTTGGGTGGACCGATCGATTCGTCATGGTTGGCGGATTGCGTTCCGCTCTCACGAGTTTCGATCACGTGTTCTGCTCTTTGAAATCTCCACGGCCGCAACGCTGGTTAATCCCCAGGGCTGGAGACTTTGGGAGGCATTCGTTTGGACGCAGGGGAATCCCTTGGTAGGATCGCTCGGTCAGTGGACGATGACTCCGATGGCAAGTCTGCCCGGGGCATTTGTCATGATCGGTTGGACGGTTTGGGTCGCTTTATCCAGGCGAAGTCAGACTTCGGCATTTGTGATGGCCACGCCGCTATTGGCGACGGTCGGGGTCGCCTTCAATCCTTCACTGCTGGTTTGGCTAGCTCCATCATTCTTGCTTTCGATCGCAGTTCTTAATGCTCGAAGCACATCACCCGATGAATCCGTCGGGTCAAGTTCAACAACGCAATCAGCCCAGCCGAAACCACTTCGATTCGTATTCACGCTCACCTGCGGTTTGATGATTTGGATGGGCTTCAGTTTTTCGCCATGGGGATCGGCCGTCTTAGGCGGAAAGCAGCGAAGTGAAGTCGCAGTCGTCGGTGCGAACTTGCCTATCGGGTTGAGCGAGCATCTGAAGGAACGGCCACCCGCATCACTCATGTGCTGCCCGATTCACTGGAGCGATTGGCTTCAGACTCGAGTCAAGATTCCTTTGATGGTTGGTTCTGATCAAGGTGTGATTCCGCGAAGCGTACTGAATGACTACCAATCGATTTATCGTGGCCAGACTGCGTGGCCAAGGATCGCGGAAAAGTATTCCCTAGACGGGATCATTATTGACAAAGCAGACCAGCAGGTGCTCATCCGAAAGATTCGTCGTGGTGTTGCTTCTTGGGAAGTCACATACGAAGACGAGCGATCGATCTTGCTGGAAAAGAAACGATAAACGCATCTATGGTGAAATCCAATGACAAAGTTTTACTTGACGCAAATTGCGATTTGGCTGACCGTTGGTCTGCTCGGCTGGCAACGATCGGGACAGATTAATAAACGTCCCACCGTACCAATCCTCCGTGATCGACCTCGTGTGGTCGGTCCGCTGTATGACTATCCATTCGCCGTTAGCGATGATCACCTTGCGACTGTGCTTTACAAGCTTCGTCCCCGGTTCAATGAGCAGCCGACGAAAGTCAATTTCATTGATCATGCGATTCGAATGTGGGGAACCAACGCACAGTTTGATGATGAATCGTTGTCGGGAAAGAGAATGTTGACGATCCTGATCAATGATGATGTATTCGCGCGGATGTGGGATCCACATACGCCGCTGCTTCGACTGTTCGATCAGGGCATCGCGGTTACAACTCAATCAGGAAGAGCATCGGTCAGCCACGTTGATCATTTGATGGGAACCCTGTGTGAAATCGGCGTCCCCCTATCACAAACGGTGAAAACCTCGACAGGAATCGGCACAGTCCGCGATGTACTCGCTTATGGCTTGAATCAATTCTGCGTCAATCAACGAGAGTACGAATGGACCGCACTTGCGACGGCGTTTTATGCCACAAGCGGTGCCGGTTGGTATACGTGCGAAGGGCAGGAGATTGATTTCAACACGTTCGCCGATCGGCTGATGCGACAGGAACAGCCCGAAGGAGTTTGTTACGGACAGCATCGACTCTATACGCTTACGATGCTACTTCGGATTGATGATCAGATGCAGTCTGAAGGTGTGATCCCCCTGCTTACCGATCTCACACGGCAACGAGTCATTGACTACCTGTTGGTGATCAATCAGCGACTGTTGTGTTCACAATCTGCCGAGGGCTTTTGGGACGGGAATTGGCCAGACGCAAGTCGAACGGTTGCTGACCCGACAACGAACCAGCTCAGTCGACGAATTTTGGCGACGGGACACGTCCTCGAATGGTGGGCGATGGCACCAGAAGAATTGCAACCCCCGCGAGAATCGATCATCCGAGCGACTCAGTGGTTAACCCGTGAAATCATTGCGATGGATCGAGCAACGATTGAGAAGAACTTCACGTTTTTGTCGCATGCCGGACGAGCACTCGCGCTGTGGCGAGGTGGCTTGCCAAGCCAATTTTCCGCTGCGAACAAGCCTACGGTTTCAAACTGAGCGACCTAGCGGTTCGCCAATAACAAAGCGACTGAGCGGCAAGGCGCTAGCCGCCGGTGAAAAGCAATCGAGCGGCAAGGCGCTAGCCGCCGGTGAAAAGCAATCGAGCGGCAAGGCGCTAGCCGCCGGTGAAAAGCAATCGAGCGACAAGGCGCTAGCCGCCGGTACGTCGCAACCACTCCTCCCCTCTCCTCTTTGTTTCAACACTCAGCCCAATCACGACTTCCATGGACCTTCAACCCGTTTCAATCCTCGCCATGATCGCGTTAACGTCGATCGCAACCTACGTGGACCTTAAAGAACGACGTATCCCTAATGCGTTGACGGTTTCGGCCGCGTTGGGGGGCGTTGCCTGGGGGGCTTACTCCGGCGGACTTGCTGGATTGCTGGCGTCCATCGGTGGATTCGCGGTTGGATTCGGCATCCTTTTAGCGCTTTGGCTGATCGGTGGCGGTGGAGGTGGCGACGTCAAACTTATGGGCGCCGTCGGAGCTTGGCTTGGTCCGTTGCCGACGTTGATCGTTTTTCTTGGCAGCACCCTGTTTGCGATCATTTGCACGCTTGTCTTGATGGTTTGGAATGCCTCCGCGAGCCATCAAGGTGGGCATCCCACCGTTTTATCGCAAGACGATGCTAACGAACCACCGGTAGCGAAGCAATCGATTCCGTATGCCCTACCTGTCGCACTTTCGATTTGGTCGCTCATCGTTTTTCAAACGATTCGCTAACCCTCAACGACTTGTCAACTTTGGGTTCATCGTCCAACTATCTTTTCTTGCGATCGAATCGTCATGCAATTGCCATCTAACGGACCTTCAAACATCAATTCGGGAACGTTGTTGATCGGAATGTTCGCCGTCACCGTTGGGCTCGCTGGGACCTATGTCCTACGAGTTGCCCTGCGGCAGGAGCCACCACCTGTGGTCGCCGAACAACCCGAACCAGAACCGGAGCCTCCGAAGCGAATCACCGTTCCCTTGGCGAGCCGTGACATTCCGGTCGGAACAGAACTCACGCTTGATGATGTCGCCCTGTATCGCTTGACACAAACCGAAATTGAAACACTGATCGGCAAGCAAGCGTTTATGACCAATCCCAAGCAGATTATCGGAAAGGTCTTGCAAAGCTCAATGCAACGTAATGACGCGTTCAATACCAAAAATTTGCTCCCGGCAGGCAAATTCCCGGGGGTTTCGAAGCGACTGAAACCGGGGCTCCGTGCGGTGACGATTCAAATGAGTTCAGAGAACGCGCTGCTTGGTTTTGCCACGCCCGGACAACATGTCGATGTGCTTTTTCACTACGGACAAATGAATGGTCACGACAATTCGCAAGGGACAGCGTACCCCGGCTTTTACCCGGCACACCACGTTTTTAATTCACCGGGGCTGCGTGATTACCACGGAAATCGGATCGGCAACGGATCGGGAGGGGATTTATCGGCTTTCCAGAATGCAACTTCGACCCTGATCCAAGATGCCGAAATTCTTGCCATCGGAATGTCCAGTACGCCGACTGATTTGGCGAGCCCGCTGCCCCGAGAAGAATCCGTACGTGTTACTTTGGCTGTCGCACCGAAACAAGCCGAAATGATCCGAGTTGCCAAAGGACACGGCGAGCTTTCACTCACGTTGCGTGGTCCGGAAGACAACCAATTTGTCAGCCTAGTCGATCCGGTGACGCTGGATCACATCATGGACTTTGACACGACGGTCCACGAAATGGAAATATACCGAGGGACGGCGCTCTCAAAAGTTCACTTCGGGACGAATCAATCCATCCGTGAGCAAGTATTTACAAACCATGCCGGTGGCGAAGATCCTGAAACCGATTCACAAGTCGATCAAAGTCCTCCTTCCGTGCCAGCGGGATGGCCAGTGATGGTCCCGATTCAAAGTCCGATGTTGGGCTACTTTGCCAGCCCGTCCGCAACGACGGGGGCAACGCCGAATGCGACATCTGATGCCGCACCGGAGAACGATCGATGATCACCGCCGTACCCGAATCTACTTCGTTTGCTATGCCGTACGACGACAGCAAACGTGAAATTGAGTTCCAGGTTAAGAAACAGCAGCTCCATCAACGCATCGTCGAAAGTCTCGATGTCTCGACAGCCGAACAGATGAGTCGTGAACGGTTGCTGAGCGAACTTCGGCAATTCATGCGGCTGTTCAGCGATGAAGTCGAGATGGACGACGGTGAGTTTCAACGTGTCCTCGATGAAATGCCTTGGGAAATGTTCGGCGTAGGTCCACTGGAGTTCTTGCTGCGATCGCCTGACATCAGTGACATTTTGGTCAATCATGCTCACGAAGTGTTCGTCGAGCGGAACGGTGTTCTTGAATCCTCGCCCGTGGTATTCGCTGATGATCAGCACCTGATGCGGTTGATTCGCCGCATCGTTACACGAGTCGGACGGCGAATTGACGAGTCCTGTCCACTTGTCGATGCACGACTGGAAGATGGATCGAGAATCAACGCAATCATTCCGCCACTGGCACTTGATGGTCCTAAGCTTTCCATTCGCCGATTCGGCAACCGACATGGTCGATTGGAACGATTGGTAGAGGCTGGGGCGATGAATACGACGATGGCATCGTTCTTGGATGCAGCGGTACGGTCAAGACAGAGCATCTTAATTTCCGGGGGGACCGGATCTGGGAAAACCACGATGCTCAACGCACTTTCTTCCTGTATCCCAGACGACCAACGTATTATCACGATCGAGGATTCCGCAGAACTGCGTCTTCAGCATCGTCATGTCGCTCGATTGGAAACCAGACCGGCGGGGAGTGAAAATGTCAGCGAATATAATCAACGCGATTTGGTCCGAAACAGTCTTCGGATGAGACCGGATCGGATCATCGTCGGTGAAGTTCGAGGTGCAGAAGCCCTCGATATGCTTCAGGCGATGAACACAGGACACGAGGGTTCGCTGACAACGATCCACGCTAACGACACCGTCGATGCCATCTCCCGACTGGAATTGATGATCGCAATGGCGGGCCTTGATCTTCCGCTTGCTGTGTTGCGATCCTACATCTGCAGCGGCATCTCGCTGATTGTCCACGTCGCGAGATTGCCCGGAGGTATCCGGAGAGTGACACGAGTTTCAGAGCTGAACGCTACTGATGATGGATACGATTTGATCGATGTGTTTCGGCGACGACGTGGAAGTTGCGATGGAAACGGTGAGTCGGGAGACGAGTTTGTCGCGTGCGAACGCCCACGCTGTATTGACCGTTTTATTGAAGATGGAATCTTATTCGACGATTCCATCTTTGAAACGCCCGGCGACCGAGAGGTAGTCCGATGATTTCGGTGATGGATGTTTCTGCGTTTTGTCTTTCATCGATAGTTGCCGGATCGATCGCCTGGATCAGCCGAAGTAGAACGACCTCCGTTGATCCGCATGCCGTAGTTCCAACCCGGTTGCTTGTTCGGCGTGACAAACAGAATGATATCCGAATCGGAGGTGTCTCCGTTCAGTTTGATCGATGGTTAGAAAGTGTATTGATTCGATCGGGAACAAAAATAGACCGGCTGACCTTCATCGTACTGCTGATCGCGATGACTCTTATCGCCGGATATGTCGGCTGGTCCTTAGCGATTCATCCTTTGATCATTGGGACGATTTGTGTTGCCATCGTGCCAACAGGACTCATGATCGCAACGCTCAAAATGAAACTTCGGCTGAACAAGTTAGAGTCCCAATTTCCGACGATGTTGGAGGTGCTTTCACGCGCAACCCGTGCTGGCGAAAACTTAGAAAACGCATTTCAAATCGCGTCCGAATCATCGGAGGAGCCGATACGCGGTGAGCTTCAACACTGTGTCCGTCAAATGAGAATGGGTATGCCAGCGGAAGCCGTGACGGCTGACTTGGCGTGGCGAATTGATTCGACAAATGCACACTTGCTCTCTCACTGTGTCGCGATTCATCATTCACTCGGTGGCAAACTGGCGGAATCTCTCGATCGCCTTTCCGGTGTCATTCAGCGGCGTTCCGATTGCGAGCAGAAAATTAAATCGATGACCAGCGTTGGCCGCTTTGCAATACTTTCGATCGTATTAATGGGAGTCTTTGTACTCGTCTATCTTGTGCTGGCAGAGCCGGATTACCTCAACAGTCTGCTCGAATCAAGTTTGGGACATAAACTTCTCGCGTATGCCGCACTGTCGGAATTGGTAGGCTTGATTTGGGTCGCTATCACATTGAAGTCCGACCTATGAACCTATCCGAAATTGCGACACTAGGGCTGTTTGCGTTCATCACGGGAACCGTGTTTTGGCTGTTGCGGCGACGGTATGCTAAACCAAGTTCACCATTGGAAACGGATGTTGGTTTGTTTGCTGCGCCTGCACTCGGAAGATGGAATCCCGTTTTCGCCAATGTTTTGCCGGTATCTCAAGCTCGTCGTCAGCGGATTGAAAAAGAATTAGGATTGGCAGGGGCGCACCAGGGATCGGCGATCGAAGATTTCTTGGCGAAACGTAATCTCGCTTCACTTGGTGTTTTCTTCACGGCGGGAACGGGCTTCGCCGCGGGGCTTGCCGATGACCACGAGCTAATTTATGTCAGTGCGGTAGTCGTCGTTGGTTCGCTGACCTACTGCATTCCACGGATCCTATTGAGCGGACAGGCGAACCGCCGCAAGCAGAAACTCGAGAAATCGATTCCCGATGTGATCGACATGATTGCGATGTCAATCGATGGCGGAGTTCCGTTAACGACAGCGATTGGAGATGTCGAGTCACGATGCCGGGGACTGTTTCCAGAACTAGCAAGTGAGCTTCGTATCGTTCGTCGACAAGCCGACTCGGGCGATGCGCCCGACGCATTCAGTCGCTTTGCAAAACGTATTGAAATGCCCGAAGTCGCCGCCTGGTGCGCAATGATGCGACAAAGCCAGAATCTCGGCGGTCAACTTGGCAATTCACTGAGAGACTACGCTAGTCGGTTACGCAGTGATCGTCAAAACCGAGTCGAGCGTGCCGGAAATACAGCGTCGCTGAAACTGTTGTTACCGGTTGTCCTCTGTTTGGCGCCTCCGATCGCAGTACTTTTGGTTGGACCAGCCGTGATTGAATTTCGAGACTTTATCAACCGCAACAAGGACGCTACCGAAAGTGTTTTTGAGCAGGTCCAGGCTGCCAACGAATCATCGACCATGTTGGTCGAATAGACAGTTAAAAAACGGTTTTGTTACTCGATTGACACTCCTTCGGCGGCAACTGTGGTCGCGTCTTGGGAGGTAGGCTGATCTTCGGCCGGATGATCGCGAAGTTCTAGCTCTTGATTCAAAATTTCAAGTAGCGTCTGCAGGAATACCACGACCATCGGTCCGATCAAGATTCCGATCGGACCAAATACAGGGACCCCGCCAAGCACGCTTAACAGTGCGATCAACGGGTGTAACTCAGAATGCCCGTGCAGTACGATCGCTTTGATCACGTTATCGATCGATGAAACGAGTGCCGCACCGTAGATAAACAAAAAGATTGCCGCGCCATAGCGTTGATCAACCGCCCCCAGGTAAATCGCACATGGCAGCCAGACTGACGCTGCACCAAGAAATGGGACCAGAGCCATCACTGTTGTGACAAGAAATAACAACACGTACGATTCGAAACCTAAAAAGAAAAACGCGATTGCCGCCAGCAGTCCTTGAACCAAAGCGCTAAGCACACTTGCCAAGACGACGGCGCGACTCGTTTTTTCGAATTCATTGAGAAGCTGAAGTTCATAGTTGTCATCGAGAGGACTTAGACGCATCAAAGTGCGAACCATCCCCGGACCGTCGACGAAGAAGAAATAGATGGCGATCACCATGATCAGCAACCCGAATGCCGTATGAACAAACGCTCGCCCGGTCGCACCGGAGAACTTGACGAAACGTGGTTGAATGAATTCACGGACCGTGTGAATTGCTTCGGCGAGATCTCGTTCACTTGGATTGATCAAGAGTTTCGCTTGCGTACGAAATGATCCGCCAAGCTTTGCGGTGACCCAGCTATGAATCGCAGCCGACGCGACGACACCTTGTCGATGAAACCGTTCGGTCAATTCAATCTTGTCATTCGGCTCAAACACATCGACTGATTCGGCCAGCCGCAGCTCTTCGACTGTCGCGGAAAACTCGTCAAGGCGGTCGAACGCGATATCACTCATTTCTCCGGTGGGTGACGCGCCACTGGTTTTTTGATCAAGAAACGCGATGAGCTCCCTCGACTCTTCGATCGCCGAGTTGACCGCGTCGGGGTTTTCGATATCACCGATCAGTCCGGCAAGTGATTCCAGTCGACGATAGCGATCAGCATATTCGAGCTTCAATCCGATTTTCTCACGGCCACGGTCCATGGCCGACTTGATATCATCCAAATCCATACGCCCGACCAGTCCGGTCAACTGCCCAACAGCCACGGTGATCAGCAAAATGAACGGTAGCAAGACGATCGTTAAGATCACCGATGTCGTGGCGGCGGCGGCGAGTGACTTTCGGCCACGGAGCTTTCTTTCAAACCAGGCTTGCATCGGGTGAAAGATCACGACAAGCGCGGCTGCCATGAATAGCGGGATGAAAAATCCCACCATCACCTTATAGAAAAGCATTCCGACAACAAGGATTCCAGCCAATAGCACGATCACCGACAGCACCCGCGACATCGATGGCATTTCCATGAACGTCGAAACCGCGGTTTGCATCTCGCTTTCGGCCGGGCCGGAGTTCGACCTGGTCTCCTCCAAGTTCGACTTCGGTTCGCCGGTGGGATCTGATTGGACTTCGGCCGATTCGGATTCGTCAGGTTGTTGCACGCTTGTGCCTTCCGGTTCGCATCGAGGGTGGTCGAAGGTGATGGTCGACGTGATCGCCGGACCGCTCCCTACCAACGACCGGTATGGTGGTCGGTTTCCACAATTTTACGAGCTTCCGCACTAATCCCATACGGCAGGTCAGGGTGGTTTAGCTCGAAGAATACCGTGTATTTTTGATGAACCGCGTCGCTAAAGACGACCGGAGCGTGCGTCAACCGTAGAAAGTGTGTCGGTCTACCGTTCCAACGCTTCGTGTACGCCCCCGCCTCCAACGCAGGCTCACGTTGCAACCCGTACCCGCTGACCATCAATCGCTCAAGATTGGTGGGATTGCCGGTAAAGCCATGGAACGTGACCCGTTGCAGTTGATCGGAACTGTCGAAGTAATAGGTCAAAGTTCCCGCCAGATCGTCGGCGCGAATCCCAGTGACGATCGGAACTCGCAACCCCTTCAAATTCAAGTTTGCGAGGACCGTACTGACTCGCGAAAACTGAGTGATAACCCAATTGGGGCTGATATCGAAACGCAGCAACTGAGAGATATCCTGAACATGGTGCCCGCTTAATGTCGGCTGGCCGGTCGGATCAGTCGGCAGTCCGCCTAGTTTTTGTGCTAGTTCGGTATCGTAGCGGTACTCCTTGTGACGCACTTCACGCAGCTTTTCGATCTCATAGAGCGAGTGGTTCGCGTAACCGCGTTCACGTTGCTCTTCGTCACTCGGAATACCATGGGCAAGCTTCTCTTTTGGACTAACACTGACGGGGGTTTGCCCATCAAAAAGTCCATTGAATGATTGCACCGCACCACGCCCCATGTCGGTTTCCGTCGCGACGTACGGACCGATTCCGGCGGCGGCAACGGCGGCTGCGATTTTGTATCGGATGGCATTCATGTCGAAACTCAGGTTTCGGGAAGGGGCACACACGATCATCTATCGGAGCGCGCCAAACGCATCTTTTTCAAATTCGCGATGCGACTCTTCGCGATGACTGTGACGGTCATGACCAGCGATGACGGCCGGATCGATTGCGTCAACGTTGACGTACGTTCGACATCGACTGGCGTTGAGCGAACACCGATGAAGTTTCAGTGCTGCAAAAACGGGAAAATCGACATCCAAAAGGATTTTGGACGTGTCAAGACTTGCCGAGTGCGATAAATTTTGCGCATTAAGGATGGGCCTCAAGGGGCACGACGCCCACCATGATCGCCGCTAGTTTGTAATGAGCTAGCGGCGATCGCCTTTTCTAGATTGCGTCAACTGAGTTTTAAAACACAACAACGCAGTGGTGCTTATCCAAGCGATAAATTCCAGGTTCGCATCGGTGCGAAAGCCGCCACGATATTCGTTCAGCCAAACGGACCATCGAAAATTCTTGGCGGATTTCCGATGGAGTGCTTCGTCAACCTTTGATTTGAGGATAAGCCGCATGGCGTTAGCCACGGTTTCGGTGCGTTCACCAGTGCAAACACGCGTCGGCTGGTGACGTCTTTTCGAATGGAACCACGCGCTAGCTCTCAAGCTCTTCCCAACGCACGAAGAACTGCTCTAGCTCACTTTCAAGCGTCTTCAATCGGACGGCATCCTCGGCAACTCGATCGCCACCCTGCTGGTAATAGGATGGGTCTGCCATCAGAGTGTGTAGTTCGGCAATTTGCGACTCGTGTTCTTCAATTTTTGTTGGAAGCGAATCCAACTCCCGTTGCTCCTTGTAGCTCAGCTTTTTCTTTTCTGGTTTTGCTGGTTGGCTTTCCTGGGGCGGTTCTGTTTTCGAAGGCTTCGCTGCAGCGGCTTGCTTGGGCTTCGAACTTGCCGCCTTTTCATCTTGTTGACGCCGATCGACAGCAGCTCGCCAGTCATCGTATCCGCCAACGTACTGTCGCAGAGTTCCACCTTCAAACACAAGCGTGCTGGTGACAACATTATTGAGGAAGGTTCGGTCGTGACTGACAATTAAGAGCGTTCCTTGGAAATTAACGAGCACGTCTTCGAGCAGTTCGAGCGTCTCTGCATCTAAATCGTTCGTCGGTTCGTCCAGAATTAGCACGTTCGCCGGCTTGGTCATCAACTTCGCCAATAGTGCACGATTGCGTTCGCCTCCAGAAAGAAATTTGACTTTGGTACGTGCCCGTTCGGGCGAGAAAAGATATTCCTGAAGATACCCGAGGACGTGCTTCTTTGCCCCGCCGATCGTCAGTTGATCGCTGCCCTCCCCGACGTTTTCTTGCACCGTCGACTCAGGATCGAGCGTGTCTCGAAGTTGGTCGAAATAGGCGATTTGCAACTTTGTCCCAAGACGAACACTTCCAGAATCCGGTTCGAGTTGTCCCAGAAGAAGTTTCAACAGCGTGGACTTCCCAGCACCGTTGGGGCCGATCAAGCCAATCTTGTCGCCCCGCATAATGGTTGTCGAAAAATCGTCGACGATCTGATGTTCGCCGTAGGCAAAACTGATGTCCTTGACGTCGGCGACTAAGGCCCCGCTACGTTCCGCTTCCTGAACGGTAAGCTTCGCAGTCCCAACTTGGTTTTGACGCTGGCGTCGTTTTTCTCGCATCTCTTTGAGTCGACGCACTCGGCCTTCGTTTCGAGTACGACGGGCCTTGATCCCTTGGCGAATCCAAGTTTCTTCTTCAGCCAATCGTTTATCAAAAAGAGCATTCTGTTTCTCTTCAGCCTCGATCGCTTGTTCTTTGCGTTTGAGGAACGTCCCGTAGTCACAGGTCCAATCGAACAATCGGCCACGATCGATTTCCCAGATGCGCGACGCCAGTGACTGAAGGAAGGAGCGATCGTGAGTGATGAAAATTAATGTCTTGGACCAACGCGATAAGAAATTTTCTAGCCAAATGATCGAATCGACATCCAGATGGTTGGTCGGTTCATCAAGCAGCAACACGTCAGGTTGGCTAACAATCGATCGCGCTAGCAGGACTCGACGTTTCATTCCGCTGGAAAGTGATTCGAATTGCAAAGCCGGATCGAGCTGCATTTCGGTCAACGTTCGGTCGATTTGATGATCAACCTGCCACGCACTGGCGGGGTCAGAGAGCACCTCAGCGGAAATCCCGGCGCGAACCATTGCTTCAATCGTCCCCGACTCATCCTGGGGGACGTCTTGAATCAGTCGACGAACCAGGACCGAATCCGCTGCTTGAATTTCTCCATGATCAGGCATTAGCTCACCAGCGAGCATTTTAAGCAGTGTTGTCTTGCCGGCCCCGTTGCGACCTAAGAGCCCAATCCGATCGCCCTGCTGAATTTGGGCCGTCACATCGTCCAGTAAATTTGGACCGCGGAATCCGATAGAAATGTTTGCGAGAGACAGGACAGCCATAGACTGAATTCGGAAGGAGATTGCGTCGAATGAGGTGGACGCACAGTTTGCCCATTTAGACCGGGGAATCGCAAGCGGGGAGGGGGCGAAATCACCGACCAATCTGACCTGGCCGGAATAGGAATCGATTGCCGCGAGCAAAAAAAAGCGAGCATCCTTGGAGAGGACACTCGCGAGCGAGGCAATCGCCTGAATCGTTTGAGGCAAGAATTCTTAGAACTGACGGCCAGTCTCGGTTACCTGACCTTCTTGAACCATCTTTCTGGCCAAAAGAACGACCCGATCTTTCACCTTCGCCGGAATTCCTTGCACGACAATTTCTGTGCCGTCATCGAGACCGTCCAGTCGATCCTTTGGACCAAGATCGACAAGAAGTTTCTTGTCAGCCTTTGTCTTCAGCATCGCAATCTGGTGGGTTCGTCCACGGACTTTGGCCGTCATCGATTTCTCAACCGTCCCTTGGTAGCTTCGTCCGGTTCGTTCAAGCTGAACTTTCTCGCCGGAGATCGTCGCCTCTTTCGCAACCAATAGCGACTGATCACCAACCTTCATCATCAGCCCCTCGACCGTCACATCGCTACCTTCTTCGGGAACCGCATCGAACTGATCTTTTGGACCCAAATCGGCGACAATATTTCCTTCCCCATTCCGCTCCATCGTGATAACGAGATGGTCTCGATCCCGGACTGAAACCGTCTTCGTTTGCTTAACGGTTCCATTCACCTTTAACGGAGACGACTTCATCGTCTTTTGCTTGTTCATCGCCCGCATCCGTCCTTCATTGCTGTTCCCATCGTCGTTCAATGATAGATACGTAAAGTCTTCATACACCCCGTCACCGTCGTTGTCTCCGTAAGTTGCCAGAGCATCGTATAATCCATCACCGTTTAGGTCGTAGTAGTTCGTTAGATATCGATCACTCCAGTACATGTAGCCATCGTCGTATTGATCGTAAAACCAATCCTGCTCATTCCCCTCCCTGTATCCGTATTGGTGATGCGCGTCGAGGCCAGCTGCTTCTCGAGCGTTGCTTTCGCCGGATGGGCTTTGATTGGAAATAGCGGGCTTTTGAGACGAGTACTGATCACCGTCGTTGTCTCGGTCTGAACTCAACGCATTATCACTGAATTGGAATTTTTCATCATCCCAGCGACCGATCGCCTCGTCGGTCGGGTTGTAATCGTTGCCATCAAACCACTCAGTGATGTCGTACCATGCATCGTCTTCATAAAACGGAGTATTACTTCCAAACTCGTCTTGCGCGTAGAGCGGCGTTGGCAAGCTGACCGTCGCGGCGATTGCAGCGGCGAGCACAGTTCGTTTACGGATCGTACGAAGATTCATCGAT
Organism: Roseiconus lacunae; assembly: GCF_008312935.1. Classification (NCBI taxonomy): domain Bacteria; kingdom Pseudomonadati; phylum Planctomycetota; class Planctomycetia; order Pirellulales; family Pirellulaceae; genus Roseiconus; species Roseiconus lacunae. Next base: position 222,049 of record NZ_VSZO01000079.1, read on the forward strand.
TTCTCCATGGTTTGTGTTAGCTAAGGCATCGAAAAGAGGGGACGCGATACCTCATCGCGACACCAACGGAAATCTGCAAGATAGATGCCAACGTCGGAAAACCATCGAGATGGCTCTCGAGTTGTGCGGTGAACCCACCACCTGGATAGACACCAGCCGACTTATCTCAGAAGTTGACCGAATCGAAGCCAGGGCAGGACGAGTGCTTCGACCTTTCGAAGGCTTCGGATTTGGCTCATCAGCCGACGGGCGTCAGCCCTGCCTATTGCACAGGAACCGTGGCTAACGCCAAACGGCTGATCCTGCCTTCAACGGTTGATGGAGATCTAAGTCGAAGGTGACTTCGTACGAGGGCGGGTTGATTCGACAACTCGAACTGCACCTTCCTGCGGACGAATTCCGCCGCCGTACTGAACCGCGTAGACCTGCGTGGCCTCCGCGCCGAGTAAGAAGATCATGCTACTGTAGTACACCCAGACCAGGATCACAGCAAGCGAGGCGGCTGCGCTACCGAGTTGTGCCCCGGGGGAGCTTTGGCTTAGATAATACTGGAGGCCAAACCGGCCGAGTAAAAACAACACCGTGGTGATCGCGGCGCCAACCGCAACATCGCGCCAACGGATCTCCGCATCCGGCATAAATTTGAAGATCGCCGCAAACAGGATGTAGGTTACGAAACCTTGCACGATGTAGTTAATCATTTGGGCGGCGAAATCGTCGGTACCGATCCAAGTGGTGAGCTGGTCGCCGATCGCTGACAGGACAGTCGAAACGACCAACGAAACGATCAGTAAGAAGCCGAGTCCCAAGATCATCGCCAGGGAAAGTAGGCGCTTTAGCAAAAAATCTTTGACGGTCGACGTCTCAGGGTCAGGTTTAACCGACCAAACGCGATTCAGCGCGTCTTGAATCGCGCTGACAACACCGGTCGCACCGACGACGATTGCCACAAAGCTGATAAGCGTTTTCCACCACTTACCGCCGGTGTCGCGATCGCCTTCTATAATCGAGGCGATTTCGTCGGTTGCGGCTTGATTGCCGATCATCTGAGCCGCTTGTTGCTGTAACAGTGACTGAGCTTGTTGCTCCGCCTGCTCCGTCTCATAGGCAAGCGACAAACCGAACGTCATTACGATGACTAGTAAGTACAACAAAGGCGGTAAAGCAAAGATCGTGTAATAGGCCAACGCGGCGGACAGCGTCGTGCAACGATCTTTGGAAAAGTCAGCGAATGTCGTCTTGATAAAGTTCATCGGATGAATCGTTCGGATAGTCAGTGATTATGTCGACAATGTGGTACCGCCTATAGCACAACCGCGAGTGCGTGAATGATCCCGATGATCCAAAATCCGACCAGGGTCAGCACGATGTTCAAAACGAATTGTGTTCCAAGACCTCGATCCATAAAAACGGCTAGTGGCGGAAGCAACACTGCGAGGATGACCATCAGCAACGTGTTGGTAGAATGGGTTGTTGTCGTAGACATGAAATAAACCTCAAGTGAGTGTGAACTCGTAATGGTGAATCAGTGACGCGAGCCGAGATTATTCGTCGTCATCGGGAAGATCGACGTCGACGTTCGGGACTTCAATGTCCGTTTTCTTCATGTCAACATCGACATCTGGGACCTCGACTTCCTTGGTTTCGGTGGAGACGTCAACATCCGGGCCTTCGACGTCATACTCGGGGAGTTGCCCCGGATCGCCGGTTACTTCCACGTCGACGTCGGGAAGTTCGCCTTCCTTGGTTTGATCAACGTCACAACCTGCCGTCGCAAAAACGGCAAGGGCACAGCACAGAATGGTTCGCAATTGCATCTTCATCTCAATCACCTTTGGTAGGGACTGCCGTCCGGTCGACGGCGGTTCGTTAAACTCAATTCGTTCAGCCGACGATTCGTCGACCGTGGCAACATGGACAAATGCGTCGCCAACGGCAGTGGAGGAATGCAACCACTGTGCCAACCGGTGATCTACTCTCTGGAACTCCCTGTGTTGGTCGTAAAGTGGTCAGCATGAATGGAAAGTTTCCATGCCAGATCAACCCACTTTGCCCCTCACGGCGTGGAGGTACTGGGAATTTCGCGGAACATTGAGCCAACGGATCCCGCCAGGCCCATGGTGTGTCGTGTGATGCGTTATCTTCGGACTTTGGTGAAGAAAGTTGGTTGATGGTCGCTCCAAACGCACCCATTCTTAACGCAGGTAATCGGCAAGATGAACGAGCCCGCAGGGATTTCCAAACGCGACGGATCGAGAGTTGCTCGCCGGGATCACGCCATCGTTCCAGCCGTAAGTCAAGATGTCAATGTGATCGAATTACCGTATGTCATCGCAATCGGAGCTTCGGCCGGAGGCATCGAAGCGTTTGAGCGAGTGTTCAAAGAGATGCCAAAAGATTTGGCAGCCCCGATCGTAATCATCCAACATTTCGCGAAAGACTTCGTCGCAGATTTCGAGCAACGACTTTCTGACGCGATTGATATGGATGTCAGGATGATCACCGATGGGATGCCACTGGCACCCAACGTCGTTTTTGTTAGTCCCCCGGGCTACTTCGTCGAGCTTGAAAATCGCCGGTTGTGTCTGAAGGATCGACAACAACAGATCAGCGTTTACCATCCGATCAACACGTTCTTTCAGTCGATCGCTCAGCAGGTGGGGGCGATGTCAATCGGCGTCGTGTTGTCCGGAGCGGGGAGCGATGGAACCCAAGGAGGGCTTGCAATCGCCGATCAAAACGGTCTCGTGATTGCTCAAGAACCGTCGAGTTGCCGTTTCTCGGCGATGCCACAGAATCTTGTCTCTAGCGGGGCGGCGTCAATTACCCTGCCGCCCGAGTCAATCGGTCCTGCACTGGAACGCTATCTTCGCTTCGGTGAATCGATCGAAGCGATCAAAGACGTCCGACTTTCGACAACCACCAAAACCGGGCTGCCATTGGTCTATGAGAAACTGAAAAGCTCCCATGGCGTCGACTTTCATCGCTATAAGCAAAAAACGATCGAGAGACGCATTCAACGACGAATGTGCCTGACCGGTTTCGATTCGATCGAACGCTATGCAGAAAACTTGTTGTTCGATGACGAAGAGACAGCAATGCTGTTCCGCGATTTGTTAATCGACGTGACGAACTTTTTTCGTGACATAGAGGCATTCGAGCGACTGCGTCAAATCATACTCCCAGATCTTTTTCGATTCGATGAATCCGAGGAGATCTTTCGTGTTTGGGTTTGCGCGTGTGCCAGCGGTGAAGAAGCGTATTCGATCGCAATCCTTATCGAGGAATTGATCCGAGAGCACGACCTAAATCTCAAGTATCAGATTTTCGCAACTGATGTTCATCGCGACTCAATCATTCGTGGTGAAGTAGGGACGTATGCGGCTGGACAGCTTGATGGTCTGTCGGAAGAATGCCGTGAGCGCTACTTCCACTGCGAAGGTGGGAACTATTCGGTCGTGGAATGGATTCGACGACGAATCATTTTCACGACACACGACGTCCTTTCGATGGCTCCGTTTGCCCATATCGATCTGATCTCTTGCCGGAATATGCTGATCTATCTCAATCGCAACGCTCAGCAGCGATGCCTGGGAAGTTTTTACTACGCTCTACGCCCGGCCGGCATTTTGTTCTTAGGGCCAAGTGAATCGGCAAACGATTACGGAAAAGAGTTTGAAAGCCTGGATAAACGTTGGAAAATTTTCAGACGCCGTGAACGGGATACGGCACCGCTGCAGTTGCGAGATCAACTCTTCGACAAACTCGCAGCCGGTCAACCATCATCGGCGATTAAGTCGACTTCGCTAGCCCCGGAAAAGCTATTTGCACTCTACGACTCACTATTGAGTGAGATGTTGCCGCCGAGTGTGCTGACCAGTGAAAAGCTAGATGTGTTACATACATTCCCTGGCGCCGAAGCGTTCTTGCATATTCCCGCAGGTCGTTTGTCGACGAATCTGATGGAGTTAATCGACGAACAGTTTAAGTCGTCTTTGCAAGCAGCCGTGCGTCACGCGATCGAACACAACGTCGTAACCAACTACGACGCATGTACCTCAAGTGGCCCCAATGAAGACACGGTTCGTATTATCGTCCACCCGATTGGCTTACCGGCGTATAGCGAAAGGCATCTGCTAATTCATTTCGATGTTGCCGCCGGAAATGAACGGGAGACCTTCACCGCAGAAACAGCGGCACCCGCCATGGTTCGGCACATCGAGAACTTGGAAGACGATTTAGGACACTCGCGTCAAAATCTACAAGTGACCGTCGATGATCTGCACCGCATCAACAATGAACTGCAGGTTGTAAACGATGATTTGATTGTGGCCAATGAAAAGCTACAGAGCGCGAACGAAGAGTTGCAAAGTGTCAACGAAGAGTTGTATTCATTGAACGGTGAAAACGAACGGCAGATTGAAAAGCTACGACGCGTGAAGCTTGATCTCGATAACCTCCTGCAAACGACCGGGAAAGGAGCTGTTTTTCTGGATCTAGATCTCGATGTGCGATTCGTTTCGCGTATCGCAGCCGAGTTGTTGAGCATGAGTGCGACTGACCAAATGTTTGGTCTTGAACTGCTGCGAAACCGCTTGGGATGTCCCAGATTGCATGAATTCATATTGGCGGCGAGAGACAACGCAACCAAAGAGACATTTGAAGCCAGCGTTGACGGACGTTGCCTTGAAGTGGAGATCGCGCCTTATCGATCTGGGGACGTGATCGATGGAGTCACGTTATTGATTAGTGATCAATGACTCAGCCACTGATTCTTGCCGATGACTTGCATCTCGCTGCTTGAGTGAGGCCGGTCAAGCCATACGGGACGAGGGGATAGGCGTCTATCGAGCTTCGATATCATTGTCAGTGAGGAGTTCGTCGATACCTAGCAGATTTCCGCCGTCGACGATTTGTTTGGCAACTTCGACCAATCGCCGCCTCGTACGGCGGGCGGTGTTTTGCAGGAATCGGTGAGCCTCGGGCTCGTCCAATTTACGAACCTGCATAATGATTCCTTTCGCCAATTCGATTTGTTTGCGATCGCTTAACTTCTGTTCCAACGAAGCGACTTTCTCTTCCAATGATTGCAGATGATTGAAACGTTTTTCACAAAGGAAGATTGCCGGTTGGAGTGACTCGGCAGTCACCGGCTCGACCAAGTACGCCATCACATGGTCGTCCATCGCCCGTTCGACCTGAGATAGATCATCATCACGAGCGACAATGATACTGGGGGTCGGATTGACGTTTCCGATCTGAATCAAAGCCTCGATACCATCCATGTCTGAAAGCATCGGAGAAGCGACCAGCAGATCTGCAGGTGTGGCAAGTGCTCTTTCAATCAGTTCTTTCCCCGAGTCAGTCACCAATGACAATTGATGCCCCAGGGTCGAAAGAATGGCTTCCAAGACTTCGCGTGAGGCGGAGTCATGGTGAGCTAAGTAGATTGTGCGTTTTCGATTCACCTTATCTATCATGATTCGTCCTCCGATCTTTGATCGGCGAGACCGCTAATCTCGCGATTGATCTCCTCGCATCGCTTTCGAAGTTGTCGGGCCTGCTGAAACCTTCGTTCGGCAAGAAAAATTGCCGGCCGAAAATCTCGGTCACTCGCCGGAGAAACAATCACACCGGTCAAGTCATGGACCATAAGCCGCCCCATTCGATGAACATCTTCAGGGCGGATTACCATCAACACGGGGCACACCCCCATCCGCGATAACTCGTTCGAGACCGCAAAAACATCGGTACCCGCGAACTCTGTTCCCACGATCGCGATGTCAGGCGGGTTTTCCTGACATCGACGAATCAAGGTGGCCGGATGATCCGTTGAAAGTTCCACCCTATGGGTCAGCTTTTCCAAGGTTGCCTGAATGATTCGGCGTGAAGCCGATTCACCGTGGGCCAGGTACACTCGATGTCGTTGCTCCTGCATTTCGTATCGCTTTGATGGTCAGCGTGCGGGTAAAGTTTGCCTCCAAGCCGATCGCCGTATCTCAATTTTGTTAAGACCGGCAGGCAGCATGGGATGCCATCGCTTGGCACTAACCACCGCTTTTGCAAAGCATGCGCCAATCACGACGCCGTGTCGAAGTAAGGTATCGTTGATCGTTTATCGACCACACTGCATTTGCCACAGTCTCAGGCATCGCTACAGAAACCATCCACGAGCCGAAGTAGCTTGTTCGCATCGATTGGCTTGCTCAGATAATCGTTGCATCCGCTGGCGATGCAGCGATTTGAATCTCCATCCATCGCCTCCGCGGTAACGGCAATGATGGGGCCTTGGAAATCCATTCGGCGTAACCGCGAGGCGGTTCGGTAACCGTCCAGCCGCGGCATCTGCATGTCAAGAATAATACAATCAAACGTGTCATCCGATTGTACCGACTCTTTGACACGATCGATCGCATCAAGTCCGTCGACCGCTTCGACGACTGTCGCGCCAGCCTTGGTTAGGATTCGTTTGCTTAGCAGGCGGATATCTGGTCGATCGTCCACGACCAAGATTCGTTTATCCAGTCGAATATTGGCGACCGAGTACTCGCTTCGCTCTTGGATCGAACCCTTGCTCGGGCTGACCATCGCCACGCCCGGAAGGGGCGGTGCTTCGACTTGAAATGTAAACGTACTTCCCTCGCCGATCGTACTGTCGCAATTGATTTCACCGCCAAGGATGTTTGCGAGTCGTTGGCTGATCGCCAGGCCAAGTCCGGTGCCGCCGAATTGACGATTGATTCGCGCATCACCCTGGGTGAATGGTTGGAACAGTAGGTCCTGTTGTTTTTGGGTCATGCCGATCCCTGTGTCCGAGACTTCGAACTGCAGGTAGCCCTCGTCTTCATCGAGGTAGCGCACGGTGACGGTAACGCCACCCTGTTTCGTAAATTTGATCGCGTTGCCGATGAGGTTGATCAAAATTTGCTTCAAACGTTTGGGGTCCGTCCGGGTGACTTCCGGAAGCAGGCCTTCAAATTGAACGTTGAGGTCGAGTTGGTTTTCGGCGGCGCGGACGCTCATGATCGATTGGACATCGGCGACCAGACTGGCCGGTTCGAAACGCTGCCGAGCAATCTCGATCTTGCCCGCTTCGATCTTTGAAAGATCTAAAATATCGTTGATGATTTCCAGCAGGTAGTAGCCGTTCCTGCGTATCGTACTCAGATGCTCGTCTCTTTCCCGCGGATTAGCGGTTGATTGGGCCAACTCGGTGTAACCAAGAATTGCCGTCATTGGCGTCCGAATTTCATGACTCATATTTGCCAAGAACGCACTCTTGGAAAGATTCGCCTCTTCGGCTTGCCGTCGGGCTTCGTCTAGCTTGATCTCCGTTAATTTTCGATCGGTGATGTCAAGTTCAACGCCAATCAATTGAAGTGGGGCATCGTCGTCATCGATGCTGACATGGGCGAGTGCAAGGATCCAGCGGGGGTGACCGTCGACAATGACACGGTATTCCTCTCTGAATGGTGTCCGCTCTTCCAAGCAAACACACAAGTGCTTCTCGACACGATCTCGATCTTCCGGATGAATGCTTTCGATAAACGTTGCCAGGGAGTCGGTCGGCATCGAAGTCAGACGTCCACCGAAGTCATCGCCTCCGATGCTGGAAAACCATCGATCTTCTCCGACGTTCCATTGCCAAAGTTTCAAATCTGCGGCGTTGAGTGCCAATCGCAGTCGTTGTTCGCTTTTGCGGATTTCAGACTGTTGCAAGATTGATTCGGTGACATCCTGCCCGGTTGCGACGACGAATTGAACCTCGCCGTCATCTCCGATCGCCGGTTGGTAAATGAAGTCTGCGTATCGCAAGGTACCATCGGGACCGTTAAAGGTGAGGACTTCGCGATAAGTTTTGCCTCGCAAAGCGTCATCGAAGTGGCCTCGTAACTTGCCACAGGTTTCTTGATGCCCCACCCACCAAGCTGTCTCCCAAAATGGTTTGCCAATCACCGCGTCTCGATCAAACTCGAACGGAACGGTCGCCGCGTCGTTGATGTCAATTAGGCGGCCATCCAAATCGATAACGCCTGTATAGAAAAAGCTCTGATCAAAGAGGACTCGCAGTTTACTTTCTGCCGAACGAATCTGTTCGAGTGCCTCAGCCAACTTTTGTGTTTCGCGAAGCAGGTAAACTTGATTCTCTTTCAAGCGGTGCTCATAGCGTTTCCGGTGGGTCACGTCCGTCGCGAGGACATAGACGCCGACTTGATTATCGTCAGAATCAAAGTCGGGGATGAACGTCACGTCTTTGATAATCGCGTCTTCACCGCGGGGTAGTGTGAGCTCGAATTTACAGCGTTCGCCTTTCAGTGAACGGATCAAGTTCGATCGAAGTGAGTGATAGGTTTCGTCGCCCAGAAAGTCATACACCGACATTCCGACGGCTTTGTCGGGCGACGAGTTGAATTGAAAAGCGAACGCCTCGTTGGCGAATTGAATCTTTTCATCCTGATCGATTAAGGCGATTAATGCAGGCATCGCATCAGTAACCGATCGCAATTGTCGCGATTTCGCTTTCAGTCGACGCTCGGTTCGTTTCTGATCGGTGATGTCCATAATCGCACCGATTAAGAGCGTCGGATCGCCAAGTGAATCTCGCTCTACAGAACCGTCACCGCAAACCCAAAGCCATCGTCCACTCTTGTGCCGCATCCGACACTCGATGTGATAGTCGTCACAGCTACCCGTTAACGTTTTTTGAATCTCGCGCTCGACCTTGCCACGATCATCGGGATGCAACAGAACTTTGAATGCTTCAAACGTGCAGCCAAAATCTTCGCGTTCAAAGCCCAACAATTTATAAAGTGAGTCAGACCAGCTAACGGTGTCGTGACTGACGTCCCATTTCCATGTTCCCAGTCCACCGGCAGTCAACGCGATCTCGACTTCTCGTCGAGACCTGGCAAGCGATCGCTCAAGTTGACGTCGCTCTGTCGCGTCCCACGCGACGCCGATTAGGCTAGATTTTCCTTCCGAATCACGGATGTATTTTCCACGCATGACGATCCAAGAGACACGCTTTCCGTCGTGACGGACACGGAACTGGGCATCGTAGTCCTCGCGGTTTTTGCATGCCGATTCAACCTTTTTTCGGACCGCTTCCTCGTCTCCTTCGTGGATTTGGGCGAACAGTTGATCGCCTCGAGTCAATGTCCCTGGCTTCCGGCCAAGAAGGTCGCAAAACACATCACTGGCGATCAATTCATCCGTTCGCGGATCAAGGTCGAACACTCCCAGGCTCGAAACTTGTGTCGCGAGCGACAAGCGGCGGCGTTTGTCTTCTACGGTTCGGCGCAGTGAATCGACTTGAGTGATATCCTCGAATGTGATCAAAAACTGTTCGTCAGAGGATTGATGCCCATTCGAAGACGGTGGTGACTTGAGGGGCTGGGCAAGTATTTTGAGGTGACGGCGTGAATTGCCATCGACCCAGGAGCCTGTCGCACTCGCCGGACTCTGTGTTTCGAGAACCGTAATAACGGGTTTCTCGAGGATCTTTCGGACATCCGGATGAAGAATCTGTTCGACCGTTTGGCCAATGGGGGCGTCCACAGTCCACCCATCAAATTGGCCATGAAAGTCGACGATATGCTGAGATGCATCGATGACCAAAGCAGCAGGCGCAAACTGTCGCAGCAACTCTGTTCGCATCAAGTCGCCACGGCCGCCTTCGCGATTCATTCGATATTCAAGAACTAGGGGTTCGAGGGATTCCGAATCGATGACTAGTAACGCGGTATCGATCAGGATTCGCGCCAGACGTTACTATCTCAGATCAGTGAATTCGCGACAACCTGCAAGTGACTCGTTAGTCGCGTCGACATTTCGAATTCACCGATGTGGCCGTGCTTGATCCTTGTAATATCCCGCTGGTTACTCGGCACCAGGCTCGTCGAGAAATGTTGCGAATTCGAACGATTCCCATTCGGGCAGCTTTGCTTAGCCCTCTGGGTTAACCTTCAAACCAATCGCCACACCAGGATCCGGAGTGCCATCAGTCTGCGCGTTTCGGTCCAACTGGCGTTTTCCACCAAGAAACTCAGCGATCCCCTGGGAACACTGATAGTGCTCGCTCGCCATACGGATAGCGATCAAGATTGGAACCGAAAGCAGGACTCCGACCAAGCCCCACATCCAGCCCCAGAACACCGTAGCGATGAACACCAACACCGGATTCATCTGCATCGAACGCCCAAGGATAGTGGGAGTAATGAACTGCCCTTCGATCGTGGTGAGCGTCAAGAACGTTCCGGTGATGACCAGCGCGTAGTAAAACGGTTCGAAAGTCAATAACGCGACGATAAAAAGGAGCCCCGCGCCGGCGAGAGCTCCGAGTACAGGGACGAAATTGAACACGCAGGCCATCACGCCCCACAGAAGTGGAGAAGGCATTCCAAGGAGCCACATCGCGGACGACACGCAAACTCCAAGAATCACGTTGATTACGCTGACATGGGCGAGGTAAAGGCTGAGCCCATCCTGGACACCATCAATCGCGGCGAAAAAATTTCGCTTGGTTCGAAAGTCTGGCAGAGCATGAAGCAGGGATCGAATCAATTGATCTCCATACGCTAGCAGGAAGTACAGAAGAACGCCGGATACGATGATCAACGAAACGACGTTTCCGGTGCCGCTGATGAACGTCAAGTTGGCGTTCCAGTCCGGCTGTTTGATCTCAACCGGAACAGGTGTTTCTGCCGGATTTTCTTCCGCCTCTTCGCGAGCCAATTCTGACGTCGCGCTGTTCAGTGCGTCGAGTTTGTCAAAGACAAATCCCAACCTTTGCTTTACGTTTTGTACGTACTTTGGCATCTGCTCAAGCGTTTGACGCGCCGGTTCCATCACTAAATAGCTTGGCACGACGATCAATATAAGACTCGTACCCAAAATCAATGCCGCCGCGACCGATGATGGAATCCCAACCCGACGACCTTTCCTCACCAATGGCCGAAGCGTTAAGTACGCGAAGATGGAAATGAGGACGGGAATGATCAGCGATCGAGCGAAGTACATCGCATAGAGAACCAGGACAACAGCACAGACAATATTGGCCTTTGCACTAAGCGGTCGAGCGGACCGTTCGACGTTCGGTGAATCAGAAGCGGCTAGCGAACCCTCGATCGGTTCCATCGTGGTCATCGTGAAGCTCGATCAGAGAACGTGGCTTGAAAAATCAGAACACAGCCGATGACAAACGAGAGCAAAAACATCGCCGTTGCCAAAGCGGGGTAGCCGAAAAGCATCCAATCCGTCTCAAGCTGCATGATGATCGAAGCCCCGACGATCATTGATGCGACGATCAAACCAGAGGTGATCCGGTTGGCGATTCTGTGTGCGCCCGTCAACAACGTTGACTCGTCAATCGCGTCAACATTGATCCGAAGTTGATTTTCCGATAGTAACCGGGTGATTCGGTTTAATCGTTCGGGCAACTGGGACGCAAGTTCCGCCGACTCCAACAGCGCCGACGCGACCCGTCCCGGGTTCGCTTGCTCTTTCGCTCGATGATACAGGAGCTCTGCAGTCTTCGAACGGATCATGCGTTGGACATCGAACGACGGATTCAACATGCAGAGCGTTGTTTCGAGCTGCAGGAATGCCTTGCTAAGCAATATTAATTCGAAAGGGAGCGTCAGCCCGTTTTCGCCCGCGACGGAAAGAAATCGCACAATCGTCCGCCCTAGTGACATCGAATCGAATCGACCGCCGGCATTGGCAACGACGCGCGCGGCCGCGACACGGAATTTCTCCGCATCAAAATCCTCATCCGCGTATCCCATCTCTTGCGCAAGTGCGGCCGCCCGCTCCCCTTCGCGTTCGCCGAACGCGAGCAGCAGCGCACCCAGTTTACGCCGCATCATCGGCGGAAGCTCGATCACCATCCCCGCATCGATCAATGCGATTTGTGCACCATCACGACAAGAATTCTCCCCGGCCGTTAACAACATCAAATTGCCGGGGTGGGGATCGGCATGAAAGACCCCGTCAATCAAGATTTGCTTTAGATAGGCATCGACAAGCTCGTGTGCGATTGATTCGCAGTCTCGCTCTAGCAGGACCGAGCCGTCAACGTCTTTAACCGGAATACCTGAAACGTATTCCATCACCAGGACGTCCTCAGCGATCAGTTGAGGCACCGGACGCGGCAGACAAAGCGTTTTAAAGTCGGCGAGGTTTTCACCGAGCGTGATGAGATGATCTGCTTCACGCCGGAAGTCTAATTCGACTTCAAAAGCATATTCAACTGCCTTGATCAGCAACCCAAAACGGAACTGCTTCCCAACCGATGTTTCTTTATCGACGACCGACGCGATGCGTTTCAAGCTGCGAATTTGTTTTGCGACCTCACTTTCGACGTCGGGCCGACGCACCTTCACGACGACTTCGCGACCGTCTTTCAGTCGCGCGCGGTGCACTTGCCCCAGCGAGGCGGATGCGAGCGGACGCTTGTCGATCGATGCAAAAAGCTTGGCCGGCTTGGTATCGAATCGTTGTTCGATAATCTGTTCAATCTGGGGCCATTCCAATGGCGAAACATCATCTTGGAGACGCTCGAATGCTTCGATGTATTCCGAAGGTATTAGATCGTCACGCGTGCTGATGATTTGCGCTAACTTGATGTAGGCCCCGCCGAGCTGCTCGATATCGCCGGCAAGTGCTTCGGCGGAGGCACCTGACGATCCCGTCTCGTCGCCCGCGGTCGAGAGGCCAAGTGATTTCGCAACATCAGCAAATCCATGCTTCAGCAACAGTGACGTGAGAGCAGCGTATTGTCGCCCGTCTTGAGTTAACAACTGAATCATCAAAGAAGCATCGCCATCGAAGGAGACGCAATCGAGACCTGATCGCGTGTGATTGTAGAAGTGATGAGCAGACAATCTGCTCAGACGGATTCCCGATTGACGTTGGGTGCGCTGACGTTCAAGTGGCGGCCAGGGCACCAGTGTCTTTTTGACCAAAGCACGGCGCGAGCCAGCATGTCTTGTTGACTCGCCGTCGTGCGTTCGGTTCATACGACGTTGCTGTTAGACAGCGGTTCGACGTCCCATAATCAGGCTGACGATGAACAAGATTAGGAAAACGAAGAACAGAATTTTTGCAATTCCGGCGGCACCTGCTGCCAAGCCTCCGAAACCGAAGACAGCGGCAAGCAATGCGATCACGAAAAAGACTGCGGCCCAGTAAAGCATGGTATTCCTCATAAGTTGGAAGTGGATCGGCTAATCGAAGCAGCCCAATCAAAGCGTGGACGCTTCACACTCGACGACGTGTATTTGATCGACATCGAGCAAGCCATTAAGTGATGCCTGTTGGCGATCGAGAAGCCTCATCACGCAAACGTTGGGCCAAACGGTTAAGCGATAACCATTTGGAACTCTTTCGATCGGAGTTTCCTCGCTATTCGTGCGGTGAAACGGTCAAGGAGGAGGGACAAAGATTTGCGGGACGGCATTTTGTCGAGCTGGTCGAATTCCGACCAAGCGATTGGTTAGCCACAGAAAGAGCGGCCGCTCTGACACCACCAAAGCGATTGCTCGCCGTGGAAGAGAAGAAATGCGGTAAATTCCCTACAAAAGATTTCTGCCGACACCGATGTTGCCCCTGTCGGACTTGACACGCTGCTACAGGGCGAATACACGCACGATAGCCCGCTTGAAAACAGAGTGAAGCCTTGCACAGAAACGGATTTCTGAGCAAAAGACCACATCAAACAGACGTCTGGCATGCGATGTGCGTCCACCGAGATGTACAGCAGTCACACGGAGATTTCATGAGCCGACCTAACGCAAACGACCGATTCGCGACCGGTGCAAAAGCGCAGCGTGTGCTGGTCGTGGATGATTTGCCGGCGAGTCGATTGCTGTTGTTTCGAGTGCTTTCGGCACTCAACTATGACGTTTCTTTGGCGTCTGATGGTGAAGAGGCATGGCACCTGATGGTCACACGACGGCCTTTCGATTTCGTGCTTACGGATCTGGAGATGCCTGAGCTCAATGGACTCGAACTGGCACGGAAAATACGCCAGTCTGGTCGTAGTGAGATTAGTGACAGGCCGATCATCATCCACAGTTCGACCGATCCAGCAATCCTTCGTGAGCCATTAGCCGCCGACCCGCTCACGTTTTGTCTGCCGAAGCCGTTGGAAGTCAATCGTTTGCGAGATATGTTGAAGCGGATGCAAAGTGTCTTCACTTCTTCATCGCAAAGCCAGTCGAGTGTCGACCACGCCGCCGGGTAGGCGTCAGCGTCCACGCGTTCGCCTGACGGCAGGTAGGTTTAAGATCGAGGCTTTGGTGAATCACCAGCCATGCGTGACACGCGAGGTAGATCGTTAATGACGAACGCGTGTGGCGCACACCTTGGTGACTAATAGGCCGTGTCCTGTTTCCAAACCACCATCACGGTTTTAAACAGGATCTTCAAGTCGAGCCAGATTGACCAACGCCGAATGTATTGGTGGTCCCACTGTACGCGCTCTTCCATCTTGTCAATCGTTTCAGTTTCGCCGCGGCAACCGTTGACCTGTGCCAAGCCGGTGATTCCCGGTTTCACTTTGTGACGAAGCATATAGCCGCGAATCAATCCACGGTATTGTTCGTTGTGCGCCGACGCGTGCGGTCGCGGACCGACTAATGACATCGTTCCTTCGATGACGTTGAACAACTGCGGTAACTCATCCAAGCTCGTTTTTCTCAAGACGCGTCCGAGCGGGGTGACACGTGGGTCATCTTTGGTCGCCTGTTTGACCACCGGGCCGTTGTCGCAGACTCGCATCGAACGAAACTTCCACACCAGTATTTCTTTTCCATCAAGTCCGTAGCGTTTTTGGCGGAAAAAGATGGGGCCCCGACTGGTCAGTTTGATGCCGAGCGCGATCAAGGTCATAGGGATTGATGCCACCAAAAGTCCGGCCCCGGCCAACATGACGTCAGTCACCCGCTTGACCGCACCATCGACACCGAACAATGGGTTTTCGAAAACACTAACTGCGGGCAGTCCGCCCATGTTTGTCCAACGCGAATGCAACAACTCAAAGACAAAGAAATCTGGAACGATGTAAACCGAGACCGTCGAATCACTCAATTGGTCGAGCAGAAACCGAATGCGATCTTCGGCTCGCATCGGTAGGGTAATCATGATGGTGTCGATCTTGTTCTCGCGGCAATGACGCACCATCTCGGCAAGGTTGCCGGCTAGTTGATGTTTGTGTTGATGACGACCGTTTTCATCAAAGTGATCCTTGGCATCGGACACTGACTGCCCTGGTCGGTCCTCGGTCCGATCGTCGTAGAACCCGACGAAGCTGAATCCTAGGCCGGGTTCGTCCAAGATATTCGAAGCGGTTTGACGACCGAGTTCGTTCATTCCGGCGACGGCGACTCGGCGAACGCCATATCCGCGATCGACCGCCGATTGCAGTGCGATGCGGATAAGCATCCGGCAAAGCGCGATCATCATCGGGGCGATGACGATCCAGACGAACATGACACTCCGTGCGAAAACTTGGCCATATCGAGTGGCGAAACCAATCATTGTCAAAGCCATCGCGGTTGTCAGCCACGTCAAAAAGATCGCCGTGACTTCGTGATTTGCGTTGCCGCGCGCGTTGTTTCGTGACAGCCCCGAGACTTTAGAAAAGATCAGGAACACGATTGCGGCGGTCAAGCCGAGTACGATTCCTGCATCATCGATTCCGCCACGTGCGACGTATTTGACCGCGTATAACGATCCGACGATTGCGATCGAATCCAAGGTGGGTTGAAGAAGATCCAATGATCGTCGCTCACCGGAAATCGGCGAACGACCATCAAGCGGTCGAACTGGCATAGCGAATACTGGAAACCGAGGTGTGCGATCGTTGAATCGATCGAGCGTTTCCGATGGACACCTTCCAGACGACTCCGAAATCGAAGTCGCTGCGCGATTGCCCCCCAATGAACTTGCGTCGACCGATGAAAGTCAAGCAAACCTAGCTCTCAGTCTTGTCCCGTGTGTCAAACCAGTCGAACCCCAAATCCAACCAAGTCGCCTGATGGGTGAGGGCTCCGCTGCTAATTCGTTCCACGCCGGTTTTGGCGATTTCGACGATCGTGTCAAGCTTGACGTTTCCGGAGACTTCCAGTTCGACCGCCGTGTTGATTTGGTTTCGCATTTGAACGGCCGAGCGGATGTCTTCGAGAGAGAAATTATCGATCAGGACGATGTCAGGGCCGGTCGGTAAGACATCGCGTAGCTGATCTAACGAGTCGACTTCAATTTCAACCATTGCCGGAGCGGTGAGGTGTTCGACTTGACCGCCGCGCCACTGGATCGCTTTTCGTGCCGCTTCGCTGGCGGGCATGGGAACCCCGTCGTTGCCGCCGAGTTGCAAATGGTTGTCTTTAATGAGAAAGCCATCATATAAACCGCGGCGATGATTTCGTCCTCCCCCACAGGCGACGGCGTACTTTTCGAGTAAACGCCAGCCCGGAGTCGTTTTCCGGGTGTCGTAGACATGGGCCGACGATCCTTCGATGGCGTCGACATATTGGCGTACCAGAGTGGCGACTCCGCAGGTTCGGCTCAGTAAATTCAGGATCGTGCGCTCGCTGGTCAGCAAATCGCGAACGTTTCCTCGCAGCTTTGCGATTGGCTTTCCGGGGACGAGCGGCTCTCCATCGCGAAGGAACACCTCGGATTGCAGATCGGCGTCGAATTCGTCGATGATCCATGGCAATATTGCCAGACCGGCGCAAATTCCGTCACCGCGTGGCGTGATCTGACAGCCGCCGTCGACGTCATCATCGACCATGCAAACCGTCGTCCAGTCGATCGCACCGGCCAAGTCTTCTGCGATTGCCAATCGGACCAGCAAGCGAACATCGTTCTCGAGTGCGGCGTCGGCCGTCACGGTGGCATAGTCTTGCATGAATTGTCGAACTGTTGGTCAAAAGGCGAGGCGAATTGGTGTCGGCGATCGATTCATATTTTGCCGAAAAAACATCGCACTGGCGAGCGGGCCGCTTGTGGGGGTCACACCCATCGAAAAAAATGGACGCCCACCGCTGTCCTCATTGAGACACGCCCCCCGTTCTGTTTTCGATGAACAAGCGATCCGATTTGCCGCAACCCGCTCTTTTGAATCCTTCTGTGCAGCGGATGTTGGTACGGGCCAGCCTGGGCGGAATTCTGTTGTTGGCGGCGATTTCCGTCGCACATTCGTTGCGGTCGCGGCGCGAAGTGCGATCTCCCGCACCATTGCGGATCGACTTAAACCAAGCCGGCGAACGCGAGCTTGCTCTTCTGCCCCAGATCGGAACAAAGACCGCTCGTCGCATCATTGCCGATCGCGAGCAAAACGGTCCGTTCGGTTCGATACAAGCTTTGACGCGAGTTCATGGGATTGGTGAAAAGACGGTCGAATCCTTGGTACAATACATTTCCCTCCCCGAATCAACTCCTCTCCCACCAACCTCGCCATCGTATCCATGAAGCGTTTGATCACGGCGCTTGCCGCTGTCGCGGCTTGTGTCAGTGCGTTGATGCTGGCCGCAATCTGTGACGCGTCCGAGTCGCAGTCATTGGATTATGCCACTGATGTCCGCCCGATTCTGGCGGACGCATGCTTCCACTGTCACGGACCAGACGAAGAATCCCGCGCCGCGGGATTGCGTTTGGATGATCCCGATGAAGCCTCGGCGGTGATCGATATTGACGATCCCGATGCAAGCGAACTGCTCAAACGGATCCTTGAAACCGACTCCGATTTGAAGATGCCACCGCCGGATTCGGGGAAACAGCTCACTGAATCGCAAATTAAACTCTTACGAAAGTGGATCGAACAGGGAGCGGCGTTTCAATCGCATTGGGCATTTACCGCGCCCGTTCGACCGACCCTCCCCATTGTCCGGCAAAGCAATTGGATCAAGAACGAAATTGATGCGTTTGTGTTGAAGCGGCTCGAGAGCGAAGGACTTTCGCCATCGCCGCCGGCGTCTACACAAACGTTGATTCGCCGACTCTCACTCGACTTGACCGGCTTGCCCCCCGAACCCGATTTCGTCCTTCGATGGACGTCAAGGCTCGATCAAGGTGGAGAACCGGCCTACGTCGAACTAGTCGAAACCCTGCTTAGTAGCCAACACTACGGCGAGCATTGGGGACGTCTGTGGCTCGACGCGGCGCGCTATGCCGATTCGGATGGCTATGAAAAAGACAAACCGCGACAAGCATGGTTTTACCGTGACTGGGTGATCGATTCGCTAAACCGTGATCGCCCCTACGATGATTTTCTTATTCGACAAGTTGCCGGAGATCTCTTACCCGGGGCAACTCAAGATGATCATGTCGCGACGGGATTTTTGCGAAATTCGATGGTCAACGAAGAAGGCGGCGCCGATCCGGAGCAATTTCGGATGGAAGCGATGTTTGACCGCATGGACGCGATCGGTAAGTCGATCCTCGGTTTGACCATCCAGTGTAGCCAGTGTCACTCGCACAAGTACGACCCGATTACCCATGACGAATACTACGGGCTGTTCGCGTTTCTAAATAACACGCACGACGCGATCGTTCCCGTCTATACCGATTCTGAACAACATCAGCGTGACCGTGTTCTACAGCAAGTTGCGGACTTGCGAAAACAAGCCAAAGCTTCGATCAGCGATTGGCAACCGCGGTTGATGCAGTGGGCCGAGGAAACTGCGAATCGACCTCAGCCAATTTGGAAAGCGATCGAGCTTGAGTTCCTCGACCAAACGTTGGGAGGATCGAAATTCCTGCACCAGGGTGACCAATCTTATCTGTGCCAAGGTTACGCGCCGACCAACTTCAATCCCCAAGGCACCGGATGCTTCGACGGGAAACGCCTGACAGGGTTGCGTTTGGAGTTGCTCATGCATCCGAATCTCCCCAAGGGCGGTCCAGGACGGAGCGTGGACGGGACATGGGCACTCAGTGAAATCACCGCCGAAGTGGTACTCTCGGGGCAGCCCGATCGATCGATCCCACTGAAGTTTGTCCGTGCCGTCGCGGATCGATCACCCGAACAAGCGGACCTCAAATCTCGCTATGACAATCGTAAGAAAACGAAACGAGTCACCGGGGGGATCGAATACGCAATCGACGGCGACGCGACGACGGCTTGGACTAACGAAGTCGATACGCCACAAAGTAACATTCCGCAAATCGCGTGGTTTGAACTCGCCGAACCGATTGAGATTCCCGAGGGGCAGCATGCCAGCCTGACGGTGCATCTCGCTCAGCGGCACGGCGGATGGAATAGTGATGACAACCAAACCTTCAATCTTGGTCGGTTCCGAGTTTCCGTGACCGGTGATTCGCTGCCGGATCGATCACCACTGCCAGTTGCGATCGCCGAAATCTTAGATCGCCCACGTCCACAATGGTCGGAGCACGACATCGACCGATTGTTGACACATTGGTTACCTTCCGTTGATGACGGTAAGGATTGGCACGAAAAGATCCAAGCGGCATGGCAAAGTCACCCCAATCCGATCACGCAGTTAACGCTGGCTAGTCGAAAACGACCTCGCCAAACCTCGCTTCTCGATCGTGGTGATTTCCTCAGTCCGAAACACGAGGTTCAACCGCATGTTCCGGAGTTTTTGCATGAGCTATCGCCTTCCGATGAGCCGCCACGATTGCAATTTGCCCGCTGGCTCGCTTCGCCGCATTCGCCCACGACCGCTCGGTCAATGGTGAATCGGATTTGGCAACGCTACTTTGCCGTCGGTATCGTGGAAACCAGTGACGACTTGGGAACACAGGGCTCGCCACCCTCGCACCCGCTGTTGCTCGATTACTTGGCGACCGAGTTGATGGCGAATGGCTGGAGTTTGAAGTCGATTCATCGACTGATCGTGACCAGTGCGACATACCGGCAGTCGTCCGACGTCACCGAGCAGTTGCTGACGAAGGATCCACGAAATCGCTTACTCGCACGAGCGGCTCGTTTTCGGGTTCCCGCCGAAACCGTTCGCGACATCACGCTATCCGCGAGCGGGTTATTGCACCCGGTTGTTGGCGGACCGAGTGTCTATCCACCCGCACCCGGGTTTTTGTTTCTTCCTCCGGTAAGCTATGGCCCCAAAGTTTGGAACGTCGAAACCGATCGTGATCGCTATCGCCGCGCCCTCTACACGTTTCGGTTTCGAAGCGTCCCGTATCCGATGTTGGAAAACTTTGACGCCGTACCCGGTAATCTGTCGTGCGTACGGCGCAGCGTCAGTAATACGCCGATGCAGGCACTGACTTCGCTTAATGAGCCGGTGTTCCTTGAATGCGCGATTGCTTTGGCGGCGAAAGTGATGCGTCAATGTGCCGACGGTGAAGGACTCGATCGTGGCAGAATCGAACTGGCGTTTCGGCGATGTCTTGCCCGGGCGCCCCGCGACGATGAACGCCGTGTGTTGGAAAGCTTTCTCCGACAGCAACGGGAGCGAATACAGTCCGGCGAGCTTTCCGCAGAGGACGTTTTGACTCCCGGCAAATTACTACAAACCGAAGGCTTGGACCGCAAAGAGCTGGCCACTTGGTCGCTGCTTTGTCGCGTCATCCTGAATCTCGACGAAACAATCACACGAGAGTAAGCCATGCATCAACAAGTCCAAACACTCCGAAAACGAATCGCCGAAAACATTTCCCGGCGGTGGTTCATGCGTGATTGCGGCGTCGGCTTAGGGGCGATCGCGGCGACCGACTTGCTTTGCGAATCGTCGGCGTCAAACCAAGCAAACGCGGCCTCGCTGCCGGCAGAACCTTTGGCGGCTCGCGCACCACACTTTCCGGCGAAAGTCAAAAACGTCATCTACTTGTTCATGGCAGGTGCACCAAGTCATCTGGAACTGTTTGACAACAAGCCGCAACTCGCGAAGTTCGATGGGACGCTTCCGCCGGCAGAGTTGCTCAATGGTTATCGGGCAGCGTTTATCAACCCAAACTCGAAACTACTGGGGCCGAAATTCAAGTTCGATCGGTACGGCCAATGCGGGGCCGAGATCAGTGAAATTTTGCCGCACACCGCCTCCGTCGCTGATGAGTTAACGATCGTCAAGTCGATGAAGACTGATGCGTTTAATCACGCACCCGCTCAGATCATGATGAACACGGGCAGTCAGCTATTTGGTAAACCGAGTCTTGGGGCGTGGACGCTTTATGGCCTCGGCAGCGAATCGAAGGATCTGCCTGGCTTTGTGGTGTTCAGCAGTGGCGCGAAAGGCCCCAGCGGCGGAAACAGCAATTGGGGCAGCGGATTCCTGCCGACCGTTTACTCGGGTGTGCAGCTGAGGAGCGTTGGTGATCCCGTGCTGTATCTCTCGAATCCACCGGGGGTCGACTCGAGAGCGCAGCGCGATGCACTTGACGCGATCGGCAACCTCAATCGCCAACACCTTGCCGAAACCGGTGATCCCGAAATCGCGACGCGGATCAATTCATTCGAAATGGCATTTCGAATGCAAACCTCGGCCCCTGAATTGATGGACATCCGCAGTGAAACACAAGCAACTCTCGATCTGTACGGCGTCGATCCGGACAAGCCTTCTTTCGGCAAAAACTGTTTATTGGCGCGACGTTTGGTCGAACGGGGTGTGCGGTTTGTTCAATTGTTCCACGAAGCTTGGGACCAGCACGGAAACCTGGTCGGCGGATTGAAGAAGAACTGCAAAGACACCGACCGAGCGTGCGCGGCGTTGATTGAGGACCTGAAGCAACGCGGCATGCTGGACGAGACCCTGGTCATCTGGGGCGGTGAATTTGGCCGGACCCCGATGGTGCAAGGCGGAGGTGACGACGGTCGAGACCATCACCCTAATGCGTTCACGATGTGGATGGCCGGCGGCGGGATGAAGGCTGGGACCACGTTCGGTCAAAGCGATGAATTCGGATTCAACGTGACCGAGGATGAGGTTCACGTTCGTGACCTGCATGCGACGATCCTGCACCAACTCGGCTTTGATCATCGCCGTCTTAATTTCAAATTCCAAGGTCTCGACCAGCGATTGACCGGCGTCGAGCCGGCGCGAGTCGTTGGCGAAATCCTGGCCTAAGGTTTCTCATCATGCCGATTTTTTGAACGCCGTCGCTGGCTCGAGCCGGCGACCACTTGGTGAACCTGTCCCTCCATTCGATCCAACTTGACCAACCGAACCATGAGCGAACCGATCTCAGGGATCTTGACTCCCAACATCACCCCCGTCGATCAACAAGGCCGCGTCGATGAAGACACGCTCCGCGCCTACGTCGACTGGCTGATCGAAAAGGGGGTCGATGGGTTGTATCCCAACGGTAGCACCGGGGAATTCGTCCGCTTCACGCCCGAGGAACGCCGCCGGATCGTGCAGGTGGTGACCGATCAAACCGCCGGCAGAGTTCCGATCCTAGCCGGCGCAGCCGAAGCGAATACCAAAGAAACGATCGATGCCTGTGAAGCTTATGGGGCGATGGGCGTCCGCGCGGTCGCGATCGTCGCACCGTTTTATTATCGACTTAGTGATCAAGGGGTTTATGCGTATTTTCGCGAGATCGCTGACACGGTCTCGGTCGACGTCACGCTTTACAATATCCCCCTGTTTGCGTCACCGATTTCGGTAGACACCGTTGTCCGTTTGGCATCGGAATGCCCACGTGTTGTTGGGATCAAAGACAGCTCCGGCGATTTGCCCAACATGATGCGGATGATCTCGCAAATCCGACCGATTCGCGAAGACTTCAGTTTCTTGACGGGCTGGGACGCCGCACTCGTTCCGATGCTGGTCGCCGGAGCTAACGGCGGGACCAATGCCACCAGCGGCGTTGTCCCCGAACTCACACGAGCGATCCACCGCACCGTCGTCGCCGGCGATATCAAGCAAGCGATGAAGTTGCAGTACCAGTTGCTTCCACTGTTTGATGCGATGATCTCCATCGGCGAATTCCCCGAAGGTTTCCGAGCCGGCGCGAGGAGTCGCGGTTGGGATCTCGGTCCCGGCCGAGTGCCACTGTCGGAACAGCAAAAATCTGCGGTGGCCAACGCCCAGCGACAAATCGATGCCTTGTTGGGTGAGTACGCCGACTCGCCTCGTGACACGATTGCGGTAGGAAACATTGAAAAAATCGTCGCGCAGGTTGTTTCGCAGCTGCGAGTTCAATCGTAACATCGCCAGTCTGTGATACCTCGGCTCACGGCCCCATTGTTCAGCCTCGCCCGATAAGTAGGTATACCGGCGTCGCGATTGGTTCCTGGTTGTCGGATTAGTACCTAGACGTTTTTTGCCTCGCACGATTGTCGTCGAATGAGATCCGCGTTTCAGCAGCTTGCCCCTCAGCGCCGAACGTTCCTTGCGGTCGTCAGGTTGTTTTTGGCGGCTAGCCTATCGGGGTGGTCAATGACGCCCGGCGCACACGCGTGGGAGCCCAGCGACGATGTGGTTCGCGGCAATGCTTCGCTGGAGCTGCGTTTAAATGCGCTCAAGGAAAGCAGCGGGCTAGCATTCTCGCTGCGCGAGCCCAATTGTGTTTGGACGCACAACGATTCTGGTGGTCAAGCTCGTCTATTTGCGTTCGATGATCAAGGTCGTTCCTGTGGCCGCGTGATCGTTAAAGGAATCAAAGCAAACGATTGGGAAGATATCGCATCGTTTGACGACGACGGTCCTCGGCTACTGATCGCGGATGTTGGTGACAATGATCACCAGCGCAGCTCCGTTTCGCTGTATTTGCTCGACGAACCCAACCCACAAACCCATAGCCGCATTACCCCGTACGTGCATTTGGTTGTTCGCTATGCCAACGGGGCACAAAACTGCGAATCGGTTGCCGTCGATGTTAAGAACCGACGAATCTGGTTGCTCAGTAAATCCGGACTCGTCGCATCGTTGCACGAACTGGAACTTCCCAAACGAGAATCGATTACCCCGGCAGCAGATGACGCGGGGGAAGCGGTTCCGACGATCGAAGTAACAACGACCCTTGTCCGTCGGGTCCCCGTGCCGCTGGCCACCGGAATGGATTTTTGTCCGCGAACTGGTGACTTGTGGATCTGCAGTTATCTCAATGCCTTTCATGTCAAGACAGACGCGGGACGAGATCTGCCGACCCGGTTTTCCAAGACGCCGGCCTTGGTCAATCTGCCAAAGCTAAAGCAAATCGAAGCGGTCGCGGTCGATCGGTCAGGCCGAGTGTGGGTCTCCAGCGAAGGCTTCCCCACACAGATGCATCGTGTGAAATGAGCTTGGACGAAATCGCCGTTCAGCGCTGTGAGAACCTCGATGACCCACGATTGGAAGATTACCGGTCGCTGAAGTTACCGCCGAGCGGACGCTATCGCGGACAAAAACATTTCGTGGTCGAGGGCCGCAAGCTCTGCGAACGCCTTCTGCTAAGCGACTTTCCCATCCGTTCGATGTTGGTCGAACGAGGGCTGGATCGGTCGACCATGCCCGCTCCCAGAACTCCGCTAACGATTTTCGAAATGAGCCGCGAGCAACTCGGCGAACTGGCGGGATTCGATTTCCACCGCGGTTGGCTTGCCAGTGCCCAGCGGCCAGCCGATCACGGTTTGGATCAGTTCCAGCCCGATGCCGTGTCGCTGGCGTTGGTGGGAATCAGCGATATGGAAAACGTGGGGAGCATGCTTCGTTCGGCAGCCGCATTCGGAATACGGCAAATCGTCTTGGACCGACAAAGCGTGGATCCTTTCTCACGACGTGCGATGCGTGTCAGTATGGGCGCGGCGATGACGATGCGCTACTACCGTCTGCCTGAAGTGGTCGCTGGCATCAGGGAACTGCAGTCTCGGGGGACCGATTGTTTGGCCGCAACGTTGACCGATGATTCGGTCTCGATTGATCAATACCGGACTTGGTACAAGCACGGAGATCGACCATGCGTCTTGGTCATGGGGAACGAAGGCAACGGTCTGCCGCTGGCGGTCCAACGAAATTGTCGCCACCGCATTCGTATTGCGATGCGACCGACGATCGTTGGCGCCCCGTTGTTGGACAGTCTGAACGTTTCCGTCGCCGCGGCGATCCTGATGCATGACTTGACCCGAACGCGAAGTCCGACGGAGTGCGATTCGCCGGACTAGTGTTCCGTCTAAATGAAATGCCCGGGTTCGAACCATCAGCTGACGGGCGATAGCCCCGATTGTCACACCATAACCACGGCGAACGCCGTCGGCTAACACGCTATGATGTAACAATACTCCGATAGGTGTTTAAGACAGAAAGTGACGCTCGGTCGCTTGGAATCCATGACTTGCTTCCTCTCAATCGTCCGACATCATGCTGCTGCATTGCCTGGGAACCGCCGGCTACCACCCGAACGAGCAACGTCAGACAAGTTGCTATTTCATTCCCTCCGAGGGCATCGTCTTAGACGCGGGGACGGGCTTTTTTCGTCTGCGAGAACTGGTTGAAACACCGACCCTGGATATCTTGCTCAGTCACGCGCATTTAGACCACATTGCCGGACTGACGTTTATACTCGATGTGCTTTACGATAAATCTGTTGAAAAGATTCGTATTTGGGGTGAACAAAAGAAACTCGATGCCATCCGCGAGCATTTGTTTTCGTCACTCATCTTTCCGGTCGAACTCACCGCCCAGTGGTGCCCGATTGATGAACAAGCCGCGATTTCGATCGGATCGTGTGAGGTAACTTGGCGTCCTCAACCGCATCCCGGTTCAAGCGTTGGATATCGGTTGGAGTGGAGCGACGGCCCGACACTCGTCTACCTGACCGACACGACCGGGCAAACGGATGCAAAAGCGGACGCGTTCAATGCGTCGGCGGACTTGATGCTGCACGAATGCTACTTTCCCGACACGTTGCAAGAGCTTGCGAGAAAGACTGGGCATACGCATTGCGGGCGGCTCGCCAAAATCGCACGGGCCGCGAATCCTAAGCATCTGCTACTCACCCATGTCAATCCGATCGACCCCAATCCCGAAGCGTTACTCGACGACGTCGCTCAAAACCTGATCGATACGGACATCGAGGTGACGTTGGCCGAAGACCGAATGTCAATCGACTTTGGCCGGTAGACGATCGGCGGGTCGACGATGGGATAACGGAATTAGCGAAGCATCTAGCGGTGCAGGATGCTGGCTTGATCTCGACACGAATGACCATCGGTTGCCCGCCGCTTCGCCCATCGGCGTTACCAATCCGAATGGGGTTGACCTAGCCGGAGCGGTTTGCTTAGGGTTGCCAAAGGTGTGGTGCATTCCGTTTGATCTCGGAGTGCGATAGGAACGGCGGTCCAATGCTATCCGCCGTTTCTGACTGCAGGTCACGCATGGAACATTGCGTTGCGTCAAGTTGGGACAACTTTGGCGTTTGCGAAATCTACCCCGAAAATGCTGGCCTCCACGCCAATTTGTTGCCGATCACCATGGACGGTGTGCAATCACAATATTGGAACGAAAAAGGCCGCAAGGATGCCGAATAGAAACCATCTAAAACAGCAACTCTTGGTCACTGGATGCGCAGCTCTCGTTGCTTGCTCGACGGGATGTCGCAGTGCCATGCCCAAATGGAGCATGTTTGGTTTACGCAAAGCTCCCTCGGCAGAGATGCTTGCCGGAAACGGCCCCACGCATACTTATCCGCCTCCGCCAAGTTCATCGGCGACTCCGATGGCGATCGCTTCGACGGCAGCGGGGACGACTGGGACTGAGATGCCAGCCGGAACGATGGTCGCTCGGGCGACGACGGGCGAGGCTGGTGCGACGCCATCAACCAATCCTGCGGCCTCTCCGTACGGTTTCGGAGCGAACGGTGGCCCCAACATGGCGGCCGCCCAAGCGAACGGTTTTGCCGTGACCGGCGGGCCGAGTCCGACGGCTTCGGGTGACGCACCGCAATACGCACTCAGTTCCAATGTGACTCCGGGAAAAAATTCTTCTGTTCCTGCGATCCCCGCCGGGTATCAATTCGGAACCAAAGCTACCGCTCCGGCGGCCAGCTCTACGGCAATGACAACTGGCGGAGCGGTCCCTCCCGATATGGCTGCCGCGGCAGCGAAATCGGGAGGTTACCAGATCCCGTCGTCGTACCCCGCGCCATCGGCAACGGCATCCGCGTCGCCTTCCGGTGCGAGTGCTTACCAGCTGCCATCAACTGTGACGCCGCCAGCTAGCTCCGGGGCTACCGGTGCATCGTCGGGCGGTTTTGCACTTCCAGACGACGTGATGGCAAGCGTGCAACAAGCTTCGAGTGCGGCAACCAATTCAAAACCTTTTACGCCAAAGACGACTCCCGGAATTCCCGCTACCTCGCCAGCAGAGGCGGAAACTGCGGTCTCTGCCTTGGCGATGCCTTCGAGTGCCAATCTGCCTGCGACGAGCGGAACGCCCGCCACGACGGTCGGTACCGGAAACAGCAAACCATCATTCTCAACGGCCAGTGCTTCTTTATCATCGGGTAATAACTCACTTTCGCTGCCCATTAACGGGGGCGAAAGCAGCAGTAGTTCTTCCGGTGGTTATGCTCCGGGAAGCACTGGTGCATCATCAGGGTATCCAGCCACAAGCGGTTACCCGAGTCCAGGCACCAATGGAAGTTTTTACCGCTAGGCCAAGGTACAGTTCACCCAGTCGATCCTAACGTTTAGAGCTTGTCACGTTCTCGCTTTCGCAGTTCGCAAATGAACGGGTTCACCCGATCAGAAGCCGCGCGGGGCTGGTCACATCGCAAGCACTAAAGGCGGCGTTCATTTCGGCATACGAACTCGTACCGGATGCTTTCTCACGCATCAGGAGTTCCGCCGATGAATTTGTTGCTTCAACTCGCAACTGCGATGGCTATGTCGGTCTCGCTACAGTCCTCTGTGGTGACGACCGCCATCGATTCGCAATCTAAAACGCAGGCCAAAGTAGATTTAGTCGAACTGAATCACTTCTTGGATGACCACGGTCGCGAGGTGTTTCGCCAAGTGGTCTTTTACGATTGGTCTGGCAAGAACCGACAATTCGAAGTCCGGGCATGGCGACTGGTCAAACACTCGTCTCAATTGCCACGCCAACAACATCGTGGCGAAGGCTATATCGTGCGTTGGCAAGACAAACATCTCACGCGCGAAGTCATCGCCAGAACGATGCGAGAGACGTTCAGCCAAGACGACCCCGAGCGGATCAATCGCCACATCTTGCCTGAAAACGAACGCCGTCCGCTTTGGCCGTCCGGTGAATCACGTTAGCGAACGTCGACGATTTGGTTGGTCTTCGTAACCGAAGGCCGATGCTTGCTCGGCCACGCTCAAGCGATTATTTCTTGCCAGTGTTCTGAGTGATACTGGTCCCGTCATCGCCAGCGGCAATGATGATGTTCAACAGTCGCTCGTCCTTGCTCATGCTCGTCATCCACATCTTGCCGCCTTGCCGCGTGACGGTTTCCTCTTTCCAGCCAGCTTTGACAGTTGAGGATTGGTAAAACTGGACCACTTCCTCGAATCCTTTTGGGCTAGTGCCCTGGATGACGAAGCTTCCATCACCCTTATTGGAGTGGGCCATGTTGATTTTGATCGATTGTTCGACCGGGATATCCTGAGGAAAGTCGGTAGGAATGGACGCGGATTCGCCGACCGCATACTGCATGGCCCCGTCGGCTCCTTCAATTTGAATGTTCATCCCGCCATCGCTGATGTCGACATTCGAATTCTTGCCATCCTTGGAAAGCTCGGATTCAATCGCGCTTTCGGTCGCCTTTTCCACCATTTTCGAACAGCCCGGAGCGACAATAAGTGCGGTCAAACAAACCAGCGGAAAGACAATTTTCATTGAGGTGGATCCTGTCGGCAAGGTCGAAGGCAGATGAAGTAGACGCCAGGAAAAACGATTTCTCGGACAAACCTCGGCGCCGCACTGCAAAACTGTAATCGGCGTCATTTCCGATGAAAAGGTCCTGCCTACGCTTCAAGTCTCTCAGGGTTAGTGAGCTAGGCGTGTAACTGCTCGGGGCTAGCGCGCCTTGTTACCAGCGTTTACGTTACCAGCGTTTACGCTTCACGACGGCGAAGAAGATCTGCACCGAATCTGCCCGTCGCAATCGCAATATTGGGACAGTCCTGTGTTCGTCCGGGTTGTCGCAACGAAACCACGGTTACATCGAACGGCTAATCCTATAACTGGACACGTTTAAACCGCGAAGCAATTAAACCGCGAAGCAATTGGGTGTCCTTCCACGCGGATCAGACGATTAAGGATTGACCTCCATCAATCCAGACCGGCGTTCCGGTAATATGGCGACTGCTGTCGCTGAGCAAAAAGACGGTGAGATCGGCAACTTGATCGGGTGTCCCGTATTCTCCTCCGGTAAGCGGAATCTTTCCTTCAGGATACTCGATGGGAGTCTCGATCTTGTCCAGGTTGTCACGGTCCGTTTTCTCATGAATCGCCGACTCAATCGCACCGGGACAAATGACATTGACGCGAATCTTCGACGGTGCCAGTTCCAACGCTAGCATCTTGCCCAACGCATACTGTCCGGCTTTGCTGGACGCATAAGCCGATGCGCCTTCGTTGCTAAATGTACGTGTACCATTGATCGATGACATAATCACGATGCTACCTCCACCGGCGGCGCGGAGATGGGGTACGGCAAAGTGTATCGCCATGTACGTACCGGTCAGGTTAATATCGATGGTACTGCGCCATTCATCCGTTGTCATCTCATCGATCGGAGTCCACGTTCCGTTCGTCCCCGCATTAGCGACAAGTGAATCGAGTTTTCCGAAGTGTTCGACGACCGTCTCCACTGCGGACTTCATCTCTGACTCATTGGTTACATCTGCCGTCACCCATATCGCTTCACCGCCGTCACGTTTGATCGATTCGACGACTTGCCGAAGTTCGTTTTCGTCACGTGCCAGTACAGCGACCTTTGCGCCACATGCAGCGCACGACTTTGCAATACCCGCGCCGATGCCTTCGCTGCCACCGGTGACTAGAACGACACGATTTGTCAGAGTTGTGTTCATTGATTTACAGTTAATGAGCTAGACGAAAGACTCGCAATCTACCAACGAATGACGGCCGCTACTGGTAACACGCGCGTAACGACGTCGAGTTTTAATTCGATCGCAGCTCTGTCCGTTGGCGAATCGGTTTACCGGGTCGGATGTAATCGGGATTCCGTTGATTCCATGTTCCGAGCCGACGAATTGATCGCCGGCAGAGAAATCCGCTGACGAATACGGCTCAGAACTTCAAGGTGGTGGGCCCAGGATTCGGAGAATCGCAGTTCAATGTCGCTCAGCTGTTTTCGTTTAACGAATGAAGAAGCAAGCTGGCATTCCGATTAGGACCCGCTCCTATTACTGACGTTTACAACGGATCACCCGATTACACCCTGTCGAGTTACAGTGCCGCTTTAGCAGTTGCAGCTCGTTTCAAATTCCTTCACTTGGCGTTCGGCCTCGTCCTTGGCGATTCCATAACGCTCTTGTACACGCCCCACGAGTTCTTCACGTTGACCATCGATTCGATCTAAGTCGTCATTGGTCAGGTCACCCCATTTTTGTTGAGCTTGACCTTTCACCTGCTTCCACTTTCCTTCGATTTGATCCCAGTTCATTGCTTGTCTCCGGTTTTTGAGTTGTATCAACGGTCAGTCGATCGATCACGTGATCGTGACTGATTGCCAACTCATGGCGATGCATCTCCCGGGCCAATCCGGTTCGTCGGCCGCAGTGAGCACGAAGACTTCAGAAGGGCTTCAGTAAATGATTCGAAAGAATGTTGGGGCAGCCGCGAGCGATCGGCCAATGGCAATCGCGACGATGAACGTGGCGCATCTGCTAATTGGTTCATCCGGCCGTCAGTGGGAAGCCGCGAACTAGGCGTTTGCGACCTGTCGGGAGACGACAGCGTTGCATCGAAACGCCTCGGCATCGGTATCAATTAGTAATTGCGGAGAAGAATGCGAGAACGCTGCCGTGGTGAGAAACGAGCAGCGGTTGAGCGGTAAGGAGTCATGCTGTTCGATGATCACCGGTCCGAGGTCGGGCTGAGGGTGTTCCGACAGAAAGCTAGTATTCGAACTTGGTCTAAGTAATCTTCAACCTGCCAACTGGGCACCAAGGTTCGCCGCGACTGCCCCACATCGGCGGACCGCCCAGTTGGCTCTTTCTTAATTGGTACGCGTCTAATGTCAGCCGGTCTAGCAACCAGGGCCGATGTCTCGTTCTGCCATCACGTCAAAGGCAAGGTGACCAAGCGAATCGTGTCCGCCGAAGCGCGCTGGGATTCGAAGAAGTTTTCTCGATCGGGGAAGTCGTCGCCAACTTGGCTAAATTGACATGGAGTCCTGCGACCAAATCCCTCTTTCCAACCGGGACGATGTTGACTGCTTCACGTCTGGTTCTAAACGGTCGCTGGACGAAATATCGTGACGGTTTGGAGGGTGCCGTTATCGGGCGCATTGCCTAGCCAGCAATTGCGGCGTGCAGTTTTAATGTGGTTGCCGCCGGTGTCGCGGATGCCGATGCCCGCTCAGAATCATCACCGCTTTGGTCCATCAAGTTGCTGGTGAGGGTCATTTTGAGTGCTGCTGCCTGGGCAGCATCCATGGCCAGTCGGCTTTGGACAAACCAGCCAACGTGAGGCGAGAAGTTCTCTTGCCGCAAAACCAGTTGCGATTGACCATCAGGTCCAGACTCGCGTGCTAGAACGAGACGCGTGCTGTCGTCTTGACCCGGAAAGACATTCAGGATTCGGTTGCTCATCGTGTGCTGCTGAAGGGAACGTTCGCTGCGGAGGACAGAGCTGGGAAAACAGAACTGCGGTAGGGCAGCCGAAATCGGAGGATTGGTTCGGCGGCAGTGAGGTCGTAGGATCCGGCATCAATTGAATGCAAATGATCATGAAAACGATTCTCAATAACGAACAGTCTACCGCATCTAGCCTTGCGGTCAATATTTCACCGGCTTGTAAAGTCTTCTTCCAGCAAAATTGCTTTCTGACCAGGCGACGGTCTGCCGCCGATACTGTAAGTCCTGGATTTTCCGGGGGTTAAGTGAAATTCGATCCGTCGTTGGCTGTTTTGGCACGGACCGTGCATTCAGCCTCGATCACCACGGATGGTCGCGGTTGACCTCCGTCGCCCCAAAGTTCTCTCTAAGGCCGCCATCGGCAAAGGAAGCTGCCATGCTCGTTCTCTCTCGTAAAGTCGACCAACGAATTCAAATCGGCGAAGACATCACGATCACGGTTGTTCGTGTGGAAGGAAATCGTGTCCGCATCGGAATTGATGCCCCGCGTGACCAACGAATCGTTCGAGGTGAGTTGGAACCGATCGCCGAGACGGTCGAATTCGAACTTAGTGACCGCGAATTCGCATTCGCTCATCCGCAAGATTCGACCGATGTCAATAGTTCCACTGCTAAGCGATCGAGTGGACGTCACGAGTCGACATCTAGCAAGCGAGCCGCATCGACTCGCGCTGTCGCTGCGAAGAAGCCTGCCGGATCGGAGAACGTTGTCGTCTCTGGAAAAGTATCGACCGACGGCAGCAAGGTTCAGCTAAATACAGATGATACGAATCGAGCCCGACGGTCACCTTTGGCAAGCTTCGTGTCAGCGTCTTAATGCGTCACGCCCCATTACGCCGCGAAAGGATTCGCGGATTTTTCTTCTCTTCATGCTGGCCTTCAATTAAAGCAATTTGAGCTTCATCAAAGCTCCCTTATTGTCGCTCGGTATCCACCACAAGCCTCGTCACTGGTTTCTCCGGCTGGACGAATTCGTAAGGCAACTTTCGAATAAAGGTAAAAGCCTTAATCTCCCGAATCAGGTCGATCAAGCGTGTGTTAAATCAACACCGATATGCATCATCGCAATCGGAGTATTCTTTCACACATTCTGAGGCTTGGAATGAGAAAAGACTCTCTTCGAAGTGAACGTCAAGCGTTTACCTTGGTGGAGCTATTGGTTGTCATCGCAATCATTGGGATTCTTGTCGGGTTGTTGCTACCCGCCGTGCAAGCAGCGCGTGAAGCGGCGCGTCGAATGAGCTGCAGCAATAACTTCAAGCAGATTGGCTTGGCGATCCACAACTACCATTCGACCTACAAGCAACTTCCGATTCACGGGGCAGGCACATACGCTCCGCCTGGACGTGACATATGGGACACAAACCCGGGTCGTGAGACATCTGCAAATCGGCGTTTATCTTATCTCGTTGGGCTATTGCCATTTGTTGAGCAGCAGGCGATTTGGGACCAGATCTCTCGCCCGCTCGCAATCAATTCTGACGGTACGGAACACTTACCGCCTTGGCCACCGATGGGGCCACACCCTGATCGTGTTCAGTACCCTCCATACGCATCAGAGATTCCGACGTTTCGTTGCCCTAGTGACCCCGGTCGTGGATTGCCGGCGCTTGGCCGAACCAACTATGCGTGCTGCGTCGGTGACTCGGCCGTCCATTCGCGCGACCCCTATTTGAACATTGACGAAAAAGGTGACGATGGGACAGTCACGTTTCCCTATTCCGCGGACAACGGCCACGTGACTCAATCCAATGGGTCGCAACGCGGGATGTTCGTAAACTGTCGGGATATGCGTTTTCGCGATGTGCTCGATGGTCTTTCGAATACGGTGATGGGTGGGGAAATCGCTACCAGCTTGAATGACTTTGATTCACGGACGGTGTTGCCGATCAATAACGGGGCGCATGCCGCACCGTCTGAAAAGACCGAATGTCGGCTCGACCCGATGTATGCAGAGCCTTACTTGAACCCAGAACGTCCGCGTTATTGGCTTCCCGATGGTTTTGACTACAACGTCGCGTGGGGACGTGGCTTCCGGTGGCACGATATGATGCCGCCTTATACACAAATGACGACGGTCCTTTCGCCGAACAAGTTACTGTGTTCCGATGGCCGCGATCACCGAGATGTTGTGTCGCCTCCGTCCAGTCGTCACCAAGGTGGCGTCCATGTCTTGATGGGTGATGGTGCGGTGATCTTCATTACCGATTCGATCGAAGCTGGGAACCCGCATTCGCCTCAAGTGTCGCACCGAGCCGGTTCGCCGCTGCCGGGTAGCCCCAGCCCCTACGGGCTGTGGGGAGCACTCGGCTCACGCGATTCGTCGGAAGTCATCAGCGAATCGTTAAATCAATAACAAATCGGTTCCAACTATTGGACGCAACCGTTCATTTCTTCAAGACGGGCGCCGCGAGTCGGCGCGCGTCTCTTTCTAATTCCATTGTTTCGTTTCACTGGATTCCATTGATGAAATACTTGTTGATGCTCGTCTGTGTGTGTTTGGCCATCGGCTGTTCTTCTGAGACATCGAATATTGTCGGCGATGCCGATGCAGAGGCCCTGGCTGAATACGAGGCCGCACTCGCCGAAGCGGATAAGATGGCCGCGGGCGATTCAGATTACGAGAAGTAACCTTGCCACCAAGAAACGCAGTGGCTGATAAAACGCAACAGGATTAACGGCGGGTAAGACGCGTTCGGCTACCGTAAAAGACTTGGGCTACGCGATCTCGGGCTGGCGTTATCAATGCGGGGCACCGACAAAACGCTCAGCGTGATTGATCTACGCGGCGACGGTCACTTATCGTGTGATCGTTGCCGTGTTTTTCCGCTCATCGGATTGCAATTGGTCCATCTGCTGCTGGCCTATTCGATCGGCATCCGTCGTCGGCGTGCTTTCGTTGAGTGCGATTCGGTCTGACGCATCTATTTCTTGCAAGTGTTCGAGCAGGATTCGGCGAACTTCGAAAATCGCTTGTCCGGTCATGTGGATTTTGGTGTGATCGGCATCGACGACCAATTCGCTTTCGGTGTCCTCCATCGAAGCGCTTTGGTAACTGACAACGCCGTCCCCGCGTCCGGCTTTCTTTTGCAACAGCGTCGGATCGGACAGGACACCGATGATGTTGTGGTACTTCACATCCGGCGCATATTTGGCCCGCAACATCACTGGAAAGATCGGTGATTCGGGCGCTAATGAGTCGATCGCGTTCGCCATCGTCAGCAGCTCGGTATCACGAAAGTAGTTTGGATTGGTGTCGACCAGGCTTTCGCCCATTGCGGTCGTAATCTGGGGCAATTTGATGACCTTTCGGGCCAACCAGCGCGTCATGTCGTTGGCGAATCGGCTTCCACGGTGTGGTGTTCCGATCGTGATCACACGTTTGACTGACTGATTGGGATGAAAGTACAGGGTGCTGACTAGCTTCATCCGCTGAGCTTCTTCGCCTAGCAGCTTTTCTTTGGGCTGGTCGCTCACGATTCCCCAAAAGTCATCACCGCTGTCGATCGTCTGCATCCGGCTTACCAAGCCGCCCATGCTATGTCCGACGAGAACCATCTGGTCCATCGTTGAGTCTTGGTTCAATGGATCGAACGTTTTGCGAAGGTCTTGTAGGTCGCTACGCAGTTGTGTTGCACTGATCCAAAACGGTTGGCCGGACGGGTACAGGTAAAACCAGAATTGATAACGTTCGCGGATTTCGGCGAAACTGCGAAGGTCATTGAACATGTCCATCCAGGTGCGCGGACTGGACCATAGACCGTGGACCATCAGGACCGGGATACGGTTTGGATCGTAGGGCTCGAGCATGTAGACCCCGCGTTTGATTGATGCGTCTGCGGGATTGATCAAGCCTTGGGTTTCGTGGTTGCGTTCACGAAACTTGGGGGTGTCAAGAAAGAATGCCAGCGGCGTTGTGAGATCCGTTTCTAACGGCACCCAGTGGTCGGCCAGCTTGACCTGATTGGCTTGAAGCGGATCGAAAAATTCCAGCACGCACGTATTTACACCCCCGGTTTCTTCGAGCGGCGGCGTAGTGCACCGCATCATCGCCGTGACGGCATAGCTAAGTCCTTCGGGATAGTATTTCTCTCGCCTGTCGCCTTTGTTTTTACTCTTGCGAACCGCGATCATCGGCACACCCAGTCCGAATGTCGTGTGCTTGCTACGCAGCGTCTGAATTTCGTAGTCGCTGACGAATTCATAGTGATCGAATTCGTCCGAACTCCACTTGCCACGCATTTGAGTTTGGATCACGAATTCTTGATCGTTCGCTTTGACCCGATACGTCTGACCGGGTTTAAGGTGGCTTTCTTTACAGAGCAGACGTAACGTGTCTTCGAGCGACTCGTTGTAGAGATCACAGGTCGCCCGAAATTGGGGATCGTAGTGGTTCCGCGTTTGGCTAAGTTCGTCGGAAAACAGGAACGCGTAGCTGTTGGTCAACGTCACGCCGAAATGAGCGAGCGCATCGCTTTCACGGCCAGCGGATTCTGCCTTTTTGCCTTCAACGTAGGACAATTCGGCGAGCGAATGAATCAGTTCGGGGTCACGGTTTTCGCGAATCGTCTGTTGAATTTTCAAAAGGCAGACGGCCGCGTCGTCGTCATAGCCCTGCTGTAATCCATACCGACGAAGTGTGTTCCACGTGCGATCGCTGATCTTTGGCCCCGATCGGTCGATCAAACGCAGCGGGGCAGTGAGCGGATTCTCTCGGACATTGCGAGGCGAAAGGTAGCGGACGGTCGAACAACCGCCGACCGAAAGCAAGGTGATGCTTAGCAAGGCGGCCAATTGCAACGGAAACAACCGCGACGCCAGCGGCGACGTGAATCGGTGCCGTTGCCCGTCACGGTGAGTCGCGATGTGTGTCGTTTCCTTTGCAATCATCCTTGTGGTCCGTCACGCAGTGATTCCGCGCAATCCTGGCGCAGAGTCGGCAACGGTAGGACTCCATCGAGGCTCGTGTCAACAGAAGTTTCCTACCGGCATGTTTCACGGGCGCTGCTTGGACCTGTGTGATCGCATTGCGATTGGCTCTGGTGAGGTATCGGAGATCTAAATCGGTTAAACTGGACGGCGACATTCCGGTACGTGCCATATCGCCGATTGGCGGCGACCGCTCCTTCTCTTTTCTTACTGCTAGTTCACCTGTGACAGCTCGTTTTTTGTTCTTCGCTGTTGTGACGCTCGTGATCGGGACGTTGGCCGTTTCGATGTTCGACGATCATGATCGCTCCGATCTACATCGCGATCGCGCTAGTCAATCGGCCGAACGTGTTACCGCTGCTGCTGTTGAGCCGACATTTGTTGGCAAGGCCGTTTGTGGTGAATGCCACCAAGATAACTTTCAGCTTCATCAAAATTCCGGGCATGCCCAGACCTTTCACGCTGCCAACCAAGACAACATTGTCCAGCATTTCGCCGGAAAGACTGCCGACGCCGGCACACCGCACGGGTTCTACACGTACCTATCCGGTCCCGACGGGCTGCAGGTGTTTCGTCGCCGGACTGCCGATGCAAGTGATGGGGACGTTGACGATGAAACCTTTCAGTACGCGTTAGGCTCCGGACAAAACGCGATCACGTTGATTAACTTGGATTCCAAAACCGACGGGGATCCGGTGCTGCTAGAACATCGAGTGTCCTGGTTTCGATCGCACGGTGGATTTGGATTGACACCGGGACACCTTCATCATGTCCCCGAGGAAAAACGCGAATTGTTTGGCGAGTTGTTCGAAGGACGCCCGTTGCAACAGTGCGTCTGGTGTCATACGACATCGGGGGAAGTTATAGGTGACGAAGTGAAAGACTTAATCGCCAACGTCAACTGTGAGAAATGTCATGGACCGGGGAGCGAACATGTCCGTCAGGCTCGCCAGTCGGACACGCCGCCGCCCTATTCGGTTGGCAAGGCCGACTGGGACTTCGAATCAGAACTTCAATTGTGTGGAAACTGCCATCGACTTCCACGCCACGTCGATCCAAAGGACATCCGTGACTATATTCCGATGATGCTCCGATTCCAACCAATCGGGCTGGTTCGAAGCGCATGCTATTTGGAATCTGAAGGTCAGATGATGTGCTCGACCTGTCACGATCCGCATGCGCACTTTACGTCGAAGACGCAGCAACAGTACATCGATGACTGCGTCGGTTGTCACCAGCCCGACAACGATCATCACACCGTCTGTTCGGTATCGACATCAGAGGGGTGCATCGATTGCCATATGCCCGCGATGAAGGTCGAGCAAGGTATGGTCTTTCATGACCACTGGATCCGCGTACGGCCGGAGAATTGATCGATGAACATCAAGCGATGCTCGTCCCCAGATTCGCGATCGACGGCATTGACATTGTCGTGTGTGTGCTCAGTCGTGGTTTGTGCCGTCTTGCCGATCGGCTGCAGTCCTTCGAATCCGGAGCCGACACAGGCTTCTAAGACACCGGTGGAACGATCGCAAGCGATCGGACAACGTGACAACGAACGTGTCAATGAACGCACCGGTATGTCTGGATCGACGTCCGCACCGGAGCATCGAAGTGATCCGCCATCGGCGATTATCGAAACGTCTCCGATCGATCCAAGGCAGGAAACCCAACTTGCGTCACAGGCATTAAATGACGAAGAGTTCGAGTCCGCGTACCGGCACGCGCGCAACGCCTATCGGGCGAGCCCCGATGATCCTGCGGTAATGTTCGTGATGGCTCGCGTCCTTGGACAGCGTCAACGTTTTCCCGAAGCGATTCGGATGCTCGACCGAGTCGCCAAACAAGATCCCAACGCGACACTTCCGGCACTCGGCCAATCGGCCCAGTGGTTGATACAGGATGGCCAATGGGATAAAGCGGAATCGCGATTGAAGAAGATCCTCGAATTCGTACCGGCTGCGGCGATGGTCGAACGAGAATTGGCCAAACTGTATCTTCGCCAAGGAAGACGCGACGAAGCTGCCCGATACATAAAAACGCTCACACAGCAGGGTGAGATCTCCGCGATCTACTTGAGAACATTAATTCAAGTCGCGATTGAACTTGGAGATGAATCCTCGGGGCAGGCCGAGGAGTCGATCGGACGATTGGGCGTTGCCAAATCGTTGGCTGGAAAACCAAGTTCGGAGAAACCGACGTCCGGAAAACAAACACGCAAACAGGCTGGGTACCGGGCCGCACTCGAGGTACTCGATGGTCCGGTGCTTCATCGGCTAGAGCTTCCCGTGCATGAAGCCGCATTTCGCGGACGGTTGTTGGCCTACATTGACGACCAATCGGCTCTGAATGAATGGGCCGAGGATTGGAACGAGACTTTTGTTGACTCGCCGGTTGCGTCGCAGTTGCCGGATGCTTGGTTTGCATTGGGGCACTGGCATGCCCACCATGGCAGAATCGACTTGGCGATCGAATCGTTTTGCTACGTCGTGCTTCGTGACCCAACCGATGCGGAAGCGTATGCCAACTTAGCCGAGTTGACCGAAGGGGCCGAGCCGGGGCGATCGGCGGATTTGTCGGGGAGATCTGAAGCGATCAAGCGGACGCGAATGCTGGCCAAATCGGTAACCGCCGGAGGCAGCCAGCAAGTTGATCTGCCGTCGATCGAAGCACTGGCAAAGCAGTTGCGAGAACTTCGCCGAGTCGACGAAGCGCTCGCATGGGAGGGGTTGAAGATCGCCTTCGATTCGAGTCTCACCGCTTCGCAGAGAGAAGCAGCGATGGGATCGATCAACCGCGAGCGAGTCGACTACGTGAATTCCCTTGCGGGGAAAACGCCGACGGTGGACATGTCATTCGTACTCTGCGGCTTGGATCCACCGCGGGAAAACAGGGTCGCGAAGGAAGCAAACTGAAGGTTCACCTTTAACGGAAAGAGGATTTCCACGGCGGGGTCTGGTCCGTGTTAGAATGGGCGGCATGAACCATTCACCCACTGCAAAAACGAACCCGATCGGTCCTGGGCTGAAGCGTCGTTATTTCTTGCGATCTGCCGCCGGCGGCGCGAGCTTGCTCGGGATGTCCATGCTGGACAATCAACGTATACGGGCCCGAGAATCGATCCCCCAGCCAGACTTTCCCCCGCGCGCCAAGCGTGTGATTTGGTTGTTCATGCATGGTGGTCCCAGCCATGTGGATCTGTTTGACCCAAAACCGGCTCTCAAGAAATACGCCGGCAGTCCACTGCCGGATAGCTTTGGCAACGTGATGACCCGCCGCCGGGTTGCGAAGAATCCTCTGCTTGGCCCGATTCGTCCCTTCCGTCCACGCGGCGAATCCGGAATCGAGATTTCTGATTTCTTGCCTGAGATATCAACGATCGCCGATGACATCTGTGTGATCCGTTCGCTGCACGGCGATAGCGTCAATCATCCCCAGTCGGTCTATCAAATGAACACCGGCAGCATTTTGATGGGGCATCCCAGTTTTGGTAGTTGGTTGGCGTACGGGCTGGGCACCGAAAACGAGAACATGCCAGCCTTCGTCGTTTTGCCCGATCCACGCGGTGGATTGAAAGGCGGTCCGGCGGCATGGGGCAATGGGTTTCTGCCGGCGGTCTATCAAGGGACGACGATGCGGGCCGGTAAGACGCCGATCCTGAATCTTAACTCACCCGCCGGGATCAGTGACCAGCGGCAACGTTCGACACTTGACCTGCTCAGTCAGTTCAACCGGCGCCATTTTAAACAGCGCGATTCCGACGATGACCTCGCCGCTCGAATGGAGTCTTACGAGTTGGCGTTTCGGATGCAGTCGGCTGCCCCCGAAGCAGTGGATCTTTCGCAAGAGTCGGCTGCGACGTTGTCCCATTACGGAATTGATCATCCGACGACCCGCGATTTTGGACAACGTTGCCTGCTGGCGAGACGATTAATCGAACGCGGAGTTCGTATCGTTCAGGTCTATTCCGGCGATACCAACGGCTGGGACGCGCACCAAGACGTCGACCAGAATCATACCGAATACTGTGCCCGAACCGACAAACCCGTTGCGGCACTGATCAAGGACCTGAAACGATCGGGACTACTCGATGACACCTTGGTGATCTGGTGTGGCGAATTCGGGCGGATGCCGATGAGCGAACAAGGCAAGGGCCGTGATCACAATCCTTGGGGTTACTGTGGTTGGTTAGCAGGAGCCGGGATCTCGGGAGGCCGAACGTATGGCGCGACCGATGACATCGGATTGCGAGCGACCGAGGATACAGTTCACGTGAATGAATTTCACGCCACACTGCTGCACCTGATGGGACTCAATCCGCTGGGGCTTTCCTATCCACACAACGGACTTGACGAACGTCTGATTGGCCCCAGCGAAGTTGACGTGGTGGAGGGCTTGCTATCGTGATTCCACGTCCCATCGAACATTACATCCGTTGGTTCTTTGCGATCTCGTACGCGACCTTTTTCACCGCGATTTCGCCGGCCGGCGAGCCCCCGACGATCGGACCTGCCGAAACGCAGACGATCGAAGAGCCGGAGATTTCAAAATACGACCGTGATCATTGGTCGTTCATGCCAATCACCGCGCCGCCGATTCCCCAGGTAGACGACTTCTCTTGGGCGAAAACTTCGATTGACCGTTTTGTTTTGGCGTCGCTGGAATCGGAAGGTATCCGCCCGGCCGACGCCGCCAATCGATCGACGTTGGTGCGACGGCTGTATTGGGATCTGATCGGGCTTCCGCCGACGGCCGAGCAAGCTCGACAGTTCGTTCAAGACGACTCCCCGAATGCCTACGATCGTCTCGTTGACGAATTGTTGGCGTCACCGCATCACGCGCAACATGCGGCACTTGCTTGGTTGGATTTGGCTCGGTTTGCCGAGACCGATGGTTTCGAACACGACAAAATCCGCCCTTCAGCCTGGCGTTATCGGGATTGGGTGATTCGTGCACTCGGCAACGATCTGCCCTATGACACGTTTATCCAGTGGCAAATTGCCGGCGATGAATTGGAACCGGATAATGAGGAAGCACAGCTGGCGACCGCATTTTGTGTCTCCGGGCCCGACATGCCGGATATCAACTTGATCGACGAACGGCGTCATGTACTGCTGAACGAAATGACGTCAACCGTGGGAAGTGTCGTGATGGCATTGCAGTTCGGGTGTGCACAGTGCCACGACCATAAGTATGACGCGATTAGCCAGGCCGACTTCTATCGCTTGCGTGCTTTTTTTGATCGATCGCTGAACCTAAAACAAAACAAGTCGGTGACAACGCTGACTAGCATCCAAAACGACAGGCCAAGTCGCCTGATGAACCGTGGCGATTTCCGCAGTCCCGGCCCGGTCGTTCATGCCGCCTATCCCCGGTTGTTGAATGCGAATTCGGATTCTCCAATCGATGGCGCCGGACAACGCGCCGCCTTGGCCAAATGGTTGACGTCGAGTGATCACCCCTTGACCGCTCGCGTGATCGTCAATCGTGTTTGGCAACAGCACTTTGGACGCGGTTTAGTGACCACCCCCAGTGACTTCGGTGTGATGAGTGATGAGCCATCACATCCAGAATTGCTGGATCATTTGGCGTCGGAA
Organism: Roseiconus lacunae; assembly: GCF_008312935.1. Lineage (NCBI taxonomy): Bacteria > Pseudomonadati > Planctomycetota > Planctomycetia > Pirellulales > Pirellulaceae > Roseiconus > Roseiconus lacunae. The sequence goes on from NZ_VSZO01000079.1 coordinate 264,334, forward strand.
TTGATCGCCAATGATTGGAGTCTGAAGTGGTTGCACCGAACCATCGTTCGATCACAGGTCTATCAACTTTGCAGTCGCCCACCGGCGGATGCCGCAAATTCTGATGGGGTGTCTCATTGGCAACACGCACTCGAAAACGACCCAGAAAATCGTTTGCTTGCACGCTACCCCCGGCGTCGTTTGACCGGTGAAGCGATCCGCGATGGGATGTTGCTGGTCAGCGATTCGTTGGAATCTACGATGGGTGGGCCTGGATTCAAACCACCGCTACCTGCGGAATTGCTCAAGACGCTGTTAAAAGGGCAATGGAAAATCACCGAGGATCCTGCCGAGCATCAGCGCCGCAGCGTCTACCTTTTTGCTCGTCGAAATTTGCGTTATCCGTTTTTCGCGACCTTTGACCGGCCTTCGGCTGACCAGCCGTGTGCGTGCCGAAATGAGTCGACAACGGCGGTTCAATCTCTGACGCTGTTTAATTCCCAAACCAGCCTTGATGTCTCGGAGCGGTTAGCCGATCGCGTGCTTTCGGTTGGTCCGTCACGGCCAGAACAGATTAACGAGTTATTTTGGCGATTGTTCGCGCGGTCGCCAGCTGAAAAAGAGCGGACGATGGCGATCGATTTTCTAAGGTCTCAAACGGTGCTGATCGAGTCCCAGGATATCGACTATCAGAAAAGGCACGCTTCACGTTTGGCGATGGTCGATCTGTGCCGTGGGCTGCTGAATTCGAACGCCTTTGTTTATGTTGATTAACGCGGGATGGGTTCCGACTCGTGATTCGAACACGTTCGCGATTGGGGTTGATCATTCATGTGCGGAGAATGGTTTGGCCAATCGGCGTCCGGTCCGGTGGTTGTGACATAACCGTGGCTAACGCCATTCGGCTGACGCAACATGACGATGTCATTGTGACTCGCGTCGGGGCCGGTCTTCGCCAGTTGAACCATGCGTTGCTTGTGGCACGAACGCTTGTTCATGGCGGTTCAGCAACGTCTTCTTTGGAGACCGTAAAAACGACAAGTCCGAGTGCAACCAGGTCGCGCTCGGACTTGTGCGGTTAGTGACGGACCTAGCCGACTAACTATCTTTTCGCGAGCCGCCTTGTACGGCATCGCGGTTATAGGCCTCCATCTCGGCGTCACTCATTTGGTTTTGAGTGTCCGGGCGGACCACGGTGGTGACATCCGATCCACAGCCAGCGATCACGGCGATCGCAAGTGCGGCGGCGATGAACCAGTGGACGGGGTTGGGGAGTTTGATTTCGTCGATCACTGGAACGACTCCTGAACAACTTCGTTGCTGGCGCGGGTACCGAGTGATCCCCAAAGCCCATAGGGGCTTGAAGCTCCCGGCATATTGCTTGGCGCGGTGGTGTTCGCTCCGTTGAGCCAAACCGATGGGGCGCTGCTGGTCCCCGCTTCGATTGAATCACTGATAAACTGAACCGAGCCGTCGGCAAACAAAATATGCGCGCCACCTTGGTGTTGGCTACTTGCCGAGACGACTCCGATCGATCCGTCACCCGCCGCCAAACAAAGTTCGGTATTGGGCGGCAGGATGGTGTTCATCCCGGTGAATAACGGGCGACTGTCGGCCCAGCGGAAACCACGTTTTTGACCATCCGCCGACAGCGTCCCATCGGTCACGGCTCCTTGCCAGTTGGGGACACTGTCGTCCCATTTGGTTGGTGACTCTGGATCGAGAAACGGACGGCACAGCAGAGGGTTGTCGCGAACGTCGGCGTCGCCCCCTGGGGCATTCAATGGGTTGGTCGAAACATTTCGGTCGCTCAAGCCCGTCCTAATTTCGCCGGCCATGATGGTGTTGGAAAGCCCATCAAGGATATCGCGAAACCGGGTCGAACTGCGAGGGACAAACACACCGCGGCAAGCGGCATTGGTGCGGTTGAAACGCCAAGCAAGGCTATCGCTCCAGCGGTTGGGTGCTGATGAGTCGTTGAACACCGGAGGTCCCACATGGATGAAGTCAATCGCGTCGCCAAGGCAGGCGGCGTAGTTGGTGCGTCCGAGTGCGGGAAGGCCGTTCCCCGGATCACTGGGGCAGCGGAGCGCGGGAATTTCTGATGCCCAGGGAACATATTGTCCTTGCCATGGCACCGGGCCCATCGCGTTCCAAGCTCGCGCTGGCGTCGAGCCGTCTGCCATCTCACTGCTCGGAGCGACGATGGTGTCCCACAGGCCCTGTTGTTCAAGGAATGGGATCGTACCGACCAAGTAACTTAAAAACAGCGAGTTGTTACCGCCGCCGCCGCCGGTGACTCCCGCGTTGTTGGTGTTCGTCGCGCTACGAGTCCCCGAGCCATGCTTCGGAAGCACTTTGTAGGCTGATTCATAGTTGTGGATCGCTAGCCCAATTTGTTTGAAGTTGTTACTACAACTCATGCGTCGCGCCGCTTCGCGAGCCGCTTGGACGGCGGGAAGTAATAGGCCGACCAGGATTCCGATGATCGCGACAACAACTAACAGTTCAATCAAGGTAAAACCACGCCGGCGGCGCGGAGATTGTTTGTTCATGGACCTTATTCAAGAAAGGAGGTGAAGCAGAAAAGAAGTGGGCTTCCATCAGCGTCGGCAATCGTGCCGAACGTGAATTGAAACCGAAGGCGACGTGGCCCTAGCGGGCACAAACCTTCGACGGCAGCAGAAAGAACTTCCGCTTCCGAAGCTGATCAGCAGAGGCTTCGGAATTAAACCGTGTGAATCGCGCTGGTCACTCAAGTGACCGCTGAACGCGACGGGCAGGTCCTCGAAAAAAGAGAGGTGGATTCGTCGGAAAGTGCTGTTTGATGGGGCGGTCTTTCACCCGCGACATGACCCAGCGAACGGACGACTTTTCGATCGAATCAAGTGTTCGAATTTGATGAATGATTAACGCAGTCCGACCCCACCTTGTTTCGTGGAATCACGAAAAAATGAAAAAATAGTTTGAGTGGCTTTTAAGCAGTTGAACACGAAAGATTCGGCTTAAGTCATTTCACTCTCACACTGGGAGAGTCGGGCCTTCAGGCCCGGAGAGGGCACCCTCCCCGGCCGTTTGCTCGTCCGACCCTCCCGCAAGCGGGAAGGTGTTATCCAGATGTTTAAACCCAAAGACTCGTGTTTGCCTGCTTAGGTGCCAAAACGTGGCGGCAGGAAAACAAAACGAGGCGTTCCATCGCCGCCGGGCAACCCTGGGAAACGCTACCTGTGCGGTTGAACAGAGGGGCGACATCTCCGCCTCCTATGGGGCTATAATATTGGCCCTTTCAGCAATCCTTTTTATTTCCATCCAACCGGACATGCCCATGTCAACGACACGTCGTCAGTTCATCAAGACCACCGCAGCCGCATCGGCGATGGCGACCACCGGAATCGCTTCGGTGGGAGCTTTGCAGGCTCAGGAAAATTCAAAAAAGCTACGCTTGGCGGCGATCGGCGTCGGCGGGTCGCGCGGTCGCTACAACCGAGGCGGCTCGATCGCTCGCGGTGCAGCCAAGTTTGCCGACATGATCGCCGTTTGCGACGTGGACGACTTGCACACCGAGGAGTTCAATCAGGCCTTTGGCGGCAAATTGAATAAATATCGTGACTATCGCGAGATGCTGCAAAAGGAAAAGCCGCAAGTGGTCACGATCGGAACTCCTGATCATTGGCATGTGCCGATCGCGATCGAAGCCCTTCGCAGCGGCGCCGATGTGTATTGCGAAAAACCGTTGACGTTGACGATCGATGAAGGCAAGCAGATCCGCAAAGTCGTCGAAGAAACCGGACGCGTCTTCCAAGTTGGCACGCAACAACGGAGTACCAAGTCGTTGTTCCTGACCGCGATCGCGATGGTTCACACCGGACACCTTGGTAATAATGTCAACGCTTATGTCGCGATCGGTGGTGCCCCCGGTGACGGTCCTTTTGAAACAACCGAAGCCCCCGATGACCTCGATTGGAATTTGTGGCTCGGGCCAGCACAGGAAGCCGGGTACTGCGAAGAACGCCGCCGGATGTTCCGCTGGTACTTTGACTACTCCGGCGGAAAAATGACCGACTGGGGGGCTCATCACATCGACATCGCCCAGTGGGCACTTGCTCCCGGTGAAACGGGACCGACGCGGGTCAAAGGAAGCGGCGAATTTCCAAAAATCGTCCCCAGCAACTTTGACTGGCCGAGCTACCTTGACGGCGAACTGAGCCTGCCCAATGGCTACAACACCGCCACCAAATTCAGCATCGACCTGAGCTTCGACAACGGATCGACGATCAATGTCAACGATCGCTACAAACGCGAAGGTGACAATGTCGACTTCCCCAATGGCATTTTGTTCGAAGGCGACAAAGGGCGTATCTTTGTCAACCGAGGAAAACTGGAGGGCGGACCGGTCAATCGCTTGACCGACGCCGACAAAAAGGAGCTCGATGCCTACATCACAAAGCTTTGCAAAGGCAAAAAGCCGGGTGACCACATGGGGAACTTTTTTGAATGTATCGGCGACCGTAGCAAGCCGATTTCGGACGTTTGGTCGCACCAGCGAACGATGACCTCGTGCCACCTTTGTAACATCGCATTGATGACCGGGCGTGAGCTGAAATGGGATCCCAAGCGTGAGGTCTTTATCGACGACGAAGACGCCAATCGCTATCTGAGTCGCAAATCGCGTCAATTCGATACGGTCAGCTAAGCGATTGTTTTCGATCGGCTTGATTACCAATCGGTCTGGCTGACGGCCGGATCGATTCGGTAGTCTGTTGTTTTCAAACCGAATGATTGAATCAGTCGACGCGCAGGCGATCGGTAGCAATAGCCGCCGGCATGCCCTGGAAAAGGATTTCTGATGAGTGACTACGGCAATCAGCCCGGAGGCGGATTCAGCAGCGTCGATGGTTACAACGATCTGGCTGGCTCCCAGGCCGAAGAACAGCAGCGGATGCTGCAAGACGAAATGAATCGGCAGCGTCTCGAACAAGAGGCCAATGACGCTGCAATGATCCAGGCAGAACAACAAGCGGCCCAACAGCAAGCAGACCGCCAGACGCGTTCACAGCAGCAAGAACGCGAGCGACGCCAGGCACCGACCGGACGTCAGAATCCAACTGCCGCGGCGCGTCAAAAACACCGTTCAGCAAAGAAGACAAATTCGCCGGCTTCACCAACACCGATTAGTCCCGGATTCGCGCTTCTAGGGTTTGTTGCCGGCGGCATGTGGGGGCTTAGCTTGCTCGACGGCGATGGCAAGCTATTCGGCGGTCTGGTCACCGGCGTGATCGGCGCCTATATCGCCGGGCACTACTCCAAAGTACTGATTGCGGCACTTTTGGTCGGTAGCGGATGGTGGGTGCTCAGCCAGCCTTCGTCGCGTACCGGAGACCAAGCACGAGTTTCTCTTGGGAATCCGTCCGACGCGAAGCAAGCCAATACTCGGCTGCCCGAAATCTCGTCCAAGCTCCCTAGTCTCCCAAGCACAACGACCAGCGATACAAAAGAGGATCTGGCGACCACAGATTCGCGACGTCCGGTTCCTTTCGCTTCAAAAACATTGACGCCGGTTCAAAAGGTCGAGCAACAGTTCCCCTATCCACCCAAGCCGGACTTGTTGTTGCGCCCGCATCAGGCACTGAAGACGGATCCCGCGCTAATGCGGCGATTCCAACAGGCAATATTCGATTACGAAACTCGAACCGGAAAGTCATTTCTAAACGATCATCCCTCGATGCAATCGGCAACGCTCAACCGCTTCGATTACTTCTCGCGGTATGGAAAAGATGGTTTGCTAGACGGCCAACAGCCAATCAAAAGTTTGAAACCGACGCAGAATCTTTGGCAATACACTCGTCCCCAGCTTTGGGAACTCGACTTGTTGGCAACCGTTGAGCAGCATTTTCTCTATACCTCCACCGCCCCATCTGGCATATCACGTGATGGGAAAATTCGATCTTATCCGGGAAAAGGCTTATGTTATCAGCCGCTCAATCGTCCGTTTTTCCGTGATGGAACACGATACGAACCATTCCAAATTCCGGTACTTGGCGGTGACGTTTGGCGGGACTACGTGCGTCGGGTATACCAAGCAAAAACGGATCAAGAACTTCTCGCGCTCGATCCGTTCAACCTCGCGATTTCAAAAACGCACGACGACACTCGGCGGGCCAAAGCCAGCTACGAGACACAAAAACAGCAAGTCGACGAATTGCGAAGAGCTTCACTGGAAAATCTGAATCTTCGTTAGCCATCTTCAGCTTCGAGGACGCCTCCCTTATTTAGAGCCAGCCGACGGGGACGTTACCACGTTCACTGCACCACGTTCACTGCGGATCGACTACATTTTCACATGCGGCTCGTGATCAAGCTCCACGGGGAAGGACCGTCGCCGACTTAATGAACACGTTTTCGATCTCACGACGAAGACTTGAGCAACGATTTCGTACGGAACTTAAACGCAGTCCCGCCGAAGAAATTCGTCGTGTCCGTATGGCCCACGTCGGTCGCTTGCTGCAGGATTCCGACAAACCGGTGGCCACGATTGCGACCGAAGCTGGGTTTGCTTCTGGGGCGTCGTTGTCGCAAGCCTTTCGACAGTACTTCCAGATGACTCCGGGCGAGTACCGGCGACTGAATCAGACGGATTGATTTTTCCGCGTACAAAAGTCGAAAGTGATTTGCGCATCTGCGTATTGCTGCGCCATCGTGTTCACGTAGGCTGTAGGGCAGCATTTGACCGGCGTTGGTAATCATTCGCAGACCAGAGGGTCCCTCGTTGCCAATTGTTTGCTCCGGTCTTTGTCGTGCTGATATGATGGTCATCACCGCGTCATCCCACCTCACGCCTTCGATTCTTTCTTTCGTGAATATCATGAAGGTTCTGTCATTACTAAGTTTCGTTGAATCCCGCCGGGCTCGACTACTACTTTTATTGATTGGATTGCCTATTGGCATTTGTCTAACGCCATCGGACCAAGGAAAAGCAGCTGAGACCGAGGGGGATTCGCCCGCCGAGACGAAGGCAGTGACAATTGATTTCGTGCGTGACGTGCGGCCGATTCTGCAAGAACACTGTTATGAATGCCATGCAGGAACGACCGAAGAAGGCGGCCTAAATCTGGGGATTAAAGCCAAAGCGATTGGTGAGAGTGGCGGTGACTCGGTCATCCATCCGGGAAATGCTGACGAAAGTCTATTGATCGAGCTTGTTTCCGGTGCAGACCAAGATCGTCTGATGCCACCGGAAGGAAATGCACCCCTACGGAAAGAACAAATCGCATTGCTGCGAGCATGGATCGACCAAGGTGCGACGTGGCCAGACGATGCCGATATCATCGATCCCAAGATGGATCGCGCGAGAACCCACTGGGCATTTCAACGGCTTGTATCGGTAGACGTGCCATCACGACGTTCCGACGACAACTGGTCCAAAGGGGCGATCGACAAGTTCATACAGCAACGATTAGGCAGCGCGGGGCTTCGCCCGTCACAGCCCGCCGATGCGCGAACGTTGGTCCGCAGGTTGTACTTCGATTTGATCGGTCTACCGCCGACATCGGATCAAATAGAACGATTCATCGACGCTTACTCCGGCGATGCTGACAAGGCTGTCGCGGACCTGGTGGATCAGCTGCTTGATTCGCCGAGGTACGGAGAGCGTTGGGGAAGGCACTGGCTTGACGTTGCTCGCTATGCCGACAGTGATGGGCAAGAAGCGGATCAAGATCGCCCGCACGCCTACACCTACCGCGATTTCGTGATCGAAGCGTTCAACGAGGATATGCCGTACGAACAATTCGTGCGTTGGCAAATAGCCGGTGACGAGTTCCAGCCACAGAGCGATGCGGCGGTTTCGGCGACGGGATTTTTGACCGCCGGACCGGCATTCAAGTTGCCTGATTCGTTTTTGGAAAGCGAACGTTTAATGAATCGCTACAACGAACTTGACGACGTTATCTCCACCCTCGGATCGGGCTTTCTAGGTATCACTGTCGCTTGTGCGCGTTGCCATGACCACAAGTACGACGCGTTTTCAGCTAAGGAGTATTACCAACTGTTGGGCGTATTCCACAGTGGTGACCGTGTTTCGGCTGAGTTGCCCAGCGGGAAGGAAGCGTTTTACTTCAAAGATTTTGACAACGAACGTCGAACGACTTGGTTATTTCGCCGCAGTGATTTTTACGATCGTGAGATCGAGGTCGAAATTGGGTTCCCCGCCATGTTGACCACGGGCGTCGATGCCGATGACTATTGGCAGCATGCCAAGGAAGCATTTCGTGAATACGGGGAACCAGATAGTACGCTACAGCGTCGTGCGTTTGCCGAATGGATCACCGATACCGAACGGGGCGGCGGTGCGTTGCTGGCTCGGGTGATGGTCAATCGGGTTTGGCACCATCACTTCGGAAAAGGCATCGTGGAAACCACCAGTGACTTTGGCGTGCGTGGTGATTCTCCCTCTCATCCGTTGTTGCTCGAACACCTGACTAATGAATTCGTTGCCGGAGGGTGGAGCGTCAAAACGCTACATCGCAACATCCTCAATAGCGCCGTCTGGCGCCAATCCAGCAGGCAAGAAGCAAGCGATCACCGTGGAATGGATATCGACCCGGGCAATCGGTTGCTTTGGCGGATGACGCCGCTTCGATTGGAAGCCGAGGCGCTTCGAGATGCGATGCTGGTCGCCAGTGACACCTTGAATTTGCAAGCCGGTGGCCCGGGGTTTAAGCCCTACATCCCACCGGAAGCTAACTTGGCTCGAAACATCCAGGGAGCGAGCTATCCCAAGGATGCCAAGGACGACGCCAGCACTCGACGCCGAAGTGTCTACATGTTTCACAAGCGTCTGATTCCGTACCCGATGTTTCAAGCGTTTGATCGTCCGGACTTGATGACCAGTTGTGCCCGGCGACAGAACACAACCGTGGCTCCGCAAGCGATGGTGATCCTAAACGATGGATTCGTGCGTGCCGTCGCACGGGATTTCGCCCAGCGGTTGCTCCAGCCGAATACGGGCGATGAAGCACTCACGCATGTCGAACTGGGCGATGTGACTAAACGTGCCTTCGAAATTGCATTCGCCCGCCTTCCGACTGACAGCGAAGTAACTGCATCGATTGAGTTTATCGAAGGCCAAATCCTATCTCGCAACGAACGTTCCGAACAGCAACCGCGTCTGGAAGCAATCACAGATTATTGCCAGACACTGTTTGGTCTAAACGAATTTATCTACGTCGATTGAGTGGGCAGTGATGACTAGAAAATCCTCTTTGTTTCCATGTGGTCGCGTCGCCAACTTATTGAGTCGTCGCGAATGGTTATTCCGAGCCGGCGGTGGCGCCGGGATGCTCGGTCTCGCCAACCTGCTAGCCGAACAGAATCTCCTTGCCGCACCGGAATCACAGACATCGGCCGAACCGATTGACTCGCTGACTCCACGCAGCGGTCATTTTCCGGCGAAAGCGAAATCCGTTATCTGGTTATTTATGGAAGGGGCTCCCAGTGCGGTCGACATGTTTGACCGCAAGCCGGAGTTAGACAAACGCGATGGGGCGACCACAGATATTCAAGCGTTTTTCGGCAACCCGGGCCCTCTCATGAAATCGCCGTTTTCGTTTAGCCAATATGGCGACTGTGGTCAGTGGGTTTGTGATCAATACACACATGTCGCAAAGCACGTCGACAAGATGGCGTTTATCAAGTCTTGCTTTAGTGAATCGAACGACCACGTTCCCGCGATTTATCAAATCAATAGTGGTTTGCCACGCCCTGGGTTCCCGACAGCCGGGGCTTGGGTGACATACGGACTCGGTAGTGAGAATCAAAACTTGCCCGGATACGTCGTCATGGGGAATACGCAAGGTGCTAAGGGCGGTCCACATAACTGGGGAGCGGGTTTCTTGCCATCGACTTTTCAGGGCACACTGTTCCGATCCCAAGGAACGCCGGTCCTGAATCTTAAGCGGCAACCGCAGATTACCAAGCGCGATCAGCTCGCTCAGCTTGACCTGATGGCCAAGTTGAACGACGAACACATGCGGCGTCATTCTCGGGATGCGGAGTTTGCCAACCGAATGCAGTCGTTCGAATTGGCATTTCGAATGCAAAAAGAAGCAACTGAGGTCGTGGACTTATCGCGAGAAACGAAGGCGACGCATGAGTTGTATGGTATCGACAATCCAAGGTCCAAATCGTATGGCTCGAAATGCTTGATGGCGAGACGGTTGGTCGAAAGCGGCGTTCGGTTCGTCCAGGTCTACAGTGACGGTGAATGGGACGCACATGACAACTTGGAAGAAAATCATACCCACCATTGCGCAGCGACCGATGTGCCTGTCGCCGGTTTGCTTACCGATTTGGAAGCACGTGGACTTCTCGATTCAACCCTGGTGATTTGGGGTGGTGAATTTGGGCGGATGCCGATTTCGCAAAATGGAAAAGGACGTGATCACAATCCCAAGGGGTTTATGCAGTGGATGGCCGGTGCCGGGATTAAAGGTGGCGTCAGCTATGGCGAAACCGATGAAATTGGCTATGAAGCGGTCGAAAACCCGGTCAGTGTGAATGACCTGCACGCCACAATTCTGCACTTGCTAGGGCTCGATCATGAGCGACTGACGTATTTCCATAACGGGCGAAGCTATCGGCTGACCGATGTGGCGGGGAACGTCATTCGTGACATCCTGGCGTAGCATTGGCATGCCGACTAAACACCAAAAAAGGGAATCGGGATAAGAATCGCGTGTTGTTGAACCCAGGTTTGTAGACCATCCCAGCTAGTGTATTGGCTGAGCGTTACGAAGGCTAAGTACACCCCTACGACAACCGGCATCACGGTACGAACGGTCCATCGTGAGAAGAAATTGATCCAACTGCTTGGTTTCGTCGCTCCATCACCATAGTCGCTCGCAATTCGCTTGGCCCGTCGCAGCGCCAATCCTGCCGAAAGTCGCGCCGGCAAGATAAAGGCGACAAACACGAGCGTCGGTAGCCAGGTGACTTCACGGGGTAACGCCTCGATCTTTAGCAAATACAAGGGGATTGGAAACAGCACCAGACTTAACAGCATTGCCCCCAGCCACGCCCATGGGGCATAACAAAACAAACGGCGAATGCGGCGAACTTCGAAGAGGGCACGCCAGCGGTTTTCGGCGGCAAAATGAGCTTGTAGCATCGGCAAGTACATCAGGACGATCCCAAGTGTGATCGCCGCGATGATTCCTACCAGGCCTGCCAACCCGGTCTCGCCGTTGCGGTTTGCCGCGATCACGATCATCGCCGGAATTAGCCAGATCAGCGTTCCGATCGCTCCCCTAAGTCCGAGCCAAAAAAACTTTGGAATTTGCAACGAATGCGTGAAATTCCACAGACGATCGGGTAACTCACGGTAAGTAGTCGGCCGCCAGCCGCGTCGCAGAAACCCGATCGGCTGGGGCCAAACAAAGTCGCGTAATCGACCGCCTCGGGCCAGAGCCCACAGTAAGTAAACCATTGCAGCACCGGCGGCAGCGATCGCAAAGATGCGCATTTGATCCGATTGATTGGACCCCGGATTAATCAACGCCGCAACGCTTTCCAGGTGAGCAAGTAATTGCACCGGAAGTGCGCCGACGACGACTGCTCCGATGACGATTCCGATGCGTCGACACGAGTCGAGATGCGGCAATGAATCACGCAACTTCTTACCGCGAGCGAGTCCTCCGGCAACCTCCAAGAGGTAACCAAACGACACCAACTGGACGATCGGGATCGCGGCCAGGAATGCCAAGCAAACGATCAACGATACAATAGAAAAGACCGCCGAAATCACCCAACCGACCCCACCCATCAGTCGTCGAAGAGTGCCACCACGCTGTTCGGGCAACTCGTCGGATGTGGGGCGTTCGGAGGTTAGGTCTTTGGAATCTTCTGCAGAATCGTCAGCAAAAGTTTGGGACTCGGATGCGTGACAGAATTCCGGCGGTCGGTCGATCTGCGGATCGGTAGCATGCAACGTGGTATGGTCGGAGGCAACTTTGTCGGCCGGGATATCGTCGGAAAAGGGCATCGTTTCGACGGAGGATTCATTCACGGCCGTTTCCCAAAGCTGCAAAAGGGGCGTCACGCTCGACGGCTCGTATCGGCCGCGATGTGAAACTCACTCATTGACAAAGCACTTGCTTGTCTTGTCGTTCGGCGCCCCGGGAAACTGCTTGGCAACGGGGCGCAAAAATCTTGTGTTTTTTTAAACGATTCTGGTGACGGTCGTCCTGTAATTCGGCGCCGAAATTTTCGCGACGGCGCAAAAACGCCCCCAAATTGAATACAGTTCAGCCGGGGCGGTTCCGGCAATTGTTAAGACTGGTAAACCTTGCGGCATGAACATTCAGCCGTCAAGGGATCGTAGCGGTTGTTCCGATTCACACTCTCGTGCCGGGCACTCCGGCACTGCCGTCATCGCTGAACGACCCGCAATGTTCAACTCGGTGGCGGACGCATCCAGTTTTGCTCCACCGGGTACGGGGACCAATGCGACCGATCCAAATTTCCCCGGCCATCGGCCGTCGACGACGGAAGACCCAGCGATGGTACTCGCGATTCGCCAAGTACGGATTGACCTTTTCGATCGCTTCTGCCATCTGCGTTGCCGATGTTTCGGCTCAGCAGTCGGCGTTGACATCGTTCGAATCGTCAGTGCCTGTCGGTCGAGTCAGCGATTCCAATCGTGAAACTCCCACCGTCCTGGCCGTACGCCGCGCTAGCCCTGCAGTCGTAAACCTTCACGGTCAAAAAACCGTCCGCTCGACTGCCGCCGGTATGGCTGGCGGAACGGGCGACGGTGGTTTCAAGCACGTCAATGGCATGGGCACCGGCGTGATTATCGATCCGGCAGGCTACGTGATCACGAACTATCACGTGGTTGAGGATGTCGACAACATCCGTGTCACGTTGCACGACGGATCGGTCACGACCGCCCGATTGATCGCATCGCGTCCTCGCAATGATTTGGCACTTGTCAAGATCAGTACCGATCAACCGTTGCCGACCATTCCACGTGGCACCAGCAGCGACTTGATGGTGGGCGAAAGTGTGATCGCGATCGGAAACGCTTACGGTTACGTCCACACATGCACCCAAGGCATCGTCAGTGCTTTGCACCGTGACGTGCCCGTCAATGACACACAAGACTATCAAGATTTGATTCAGATCAGTGCCGGTATTAACCCGGGCAACTCTGGCGGGCCGCTCCTGAACATCGATGGCGAAATCATTGGTGTAAACGTCGCCGTCCGCGTCGGGGCACAGCAGATCGCCTTTGCGATCCCGATCGATCAGGTCGTCGACATAGTGACTTCGATGATCGAGGAGCACAACGCGACTCGACTCGATACCGGATTGAGCACCCAGGGTGGCCCGCGCGATGGCGATGGAGTGACCATCACCCATGTCTCCGCTAGCAGTTCAGCCGCACGGGACGGATTGAAGCCGGGTGACCGCGTGGTCCGCGTTGGGGCTCGATCGGTTGACGATCGTTTGGATTACTCACTGGCAATGCTACACGCCAGGCCGGGGCAAAACCTGCCGATCGAAGTGGAACGCGATGGCCAGGCGATCCAACTCGCACTTGCCGCTTCCAACCGTTCGCAGCAGGGGCAAGGTTCTAGCGACGCCGCTTGGTCGGTCATCGGAATCCGAGCTAAACCGATCAGCCAGTCCGCAATGAACCGTCTGAATGCCCGCATGCGGACTCCTTATCGCGGCGGATTGATGATCACATCGGTTCGTACCGGATCCGAAGCAGCCGAACAAGGCATTCAAGTGGGCGACGTCTTACTGGGGATCCACAACTGGCAAACCGCCAGCCTGTCAGATTTGGCCGGTATCCTTGATCATCCCGATATCAAGAAAGGTCCGAAAGCGAAGTTCTACATCGTTCGTCGCGAGCAAACCTTGTATGGGCATTTTCAACTGGCCGCCCGTGACCAGACACAGCATCACTGAGATGCTGCTCCGAAGCGATTTTTGAGCAGTCAAAAACGCTGAACGTGTAAAAGGTTTGTGTCTTCCATTTCCGGTGACGAATCTGAACCCGAGATTCATTGGACCGGAAAGAGGAAAGGCGAAGGTCGTGGCGACTTCTGCCGACACAATTGCGCTCGTCCCGGAGTAAGCTCTTTTGATTCCGCAAAGTCAAACGAGCTTACTGACCCAGCCGGGACGAGGGCTTACCTTTTCGCTCTCTGCAAACGCCGCAATTGGGCTTTCCGCGTTTGTGTCGCAACTCCGGTCAGCTAGACTGGTTTCATGGACACACTGAAACCAATCTTTTCTACGGCATGCACCGAAAGATTTGCTCGTCGCCAACCCATCACGAGGCTGCTGACGGCGTGCATGGTTCTCGTCATCCTTGGCGGCGGACATTTCGCAACCGCCAACGACCGAACGTTTGCGTATGCGATCGCCCCTACGGTCCAGCTACCAAGCCATTTTGAAGACCAGTGCGATCGGGTGTGCCGGTCCGACCCGGGACAAGGGATTCCCAAATGGGACGTGCCTGGCTGGGAGCAGTACATGCAAGTTTGGTCGGAGCTTGCTGCGGACCCGACCAACCAGTCGCTACGGCAATTTCTTGGTTTACCGATCGGCGACGATACCGGACAATCACTTGCCGCGATTCGCGCCACCCGAGGTCGAAGCGCGCCGTCATGGATCGGCTGGAAACCGGGAACCTACGCCCAAGTCGATACGCCGCATTTCCAGATCTTTTCACGATCCGACCGCGACAAAACGACCGAGGTCGCCGAAGACCTCGAACGCTGCTACTGGGTCTGGACGCAGATTTTTTTTCCGTTGTGGGAAGGCCGTGCTCAAGCGACGCTGCACCTGCGAGATGACTCATCCGCCGGAACAATGTCGGATCGATTGGCCGGTGGGCGTGCTCGATTGTCGACTCGGAAAAAAATGCGCGTCGTCCTTCTGCGGGATGCCGACGACTACGGACGAACACTCGCCCGTCTAACCGGTGGTTCGCTGCAAGCGGTTTCGCAGTCGACCGGCTTCTACAGCTCTGAACGACGGACATCGTTTTTCTTTCCTGACCAATCCGGTGACGCGATCGCCTCCAGGCGGCATGAATTAGTTCATCAATTGTTTCGCGAGGCCACGCGGAGCCAACTGGGAGGTGACGAAGCCGGCGCGCGATCAGATTTCTGGTTGGTCGAAGGCATCGCAGGTTACTTTGAGTCGATGCATTTCGACAACGGGTTCGCGACGGTCGGCGGATGGGATAGCCCACGGTTGCAATTCGCTCGCTACCGCGTCTTCGCACAACAGCAAGTGGTTCCTCTAGCTGCCTTGCGTCCCGATGGTCAAACGCAGGTGCAACAACGCGGCGACTTGGCACAGTTTTATGCCTTCGCGATCGCCTACACCCATTGGATGATGGACAGTGGTGACGTGGCGACCCGGCGATGGATCTACCAGACGCTCGCCGATCTTTATCGAATCAAGATCGATGTTGAAACTCTCAACGAGCCTGCCGATCCGGAACGAGGCACGGTGGCGATGCTGAGACTCGATGATGCCACCTTGGCGTCGAATCCTGCAGGACGAACGTTGGAGCAGCTTTGTCTGCGAGGTTGTTTGGTCAGTTCGAAAGGATTGTCACAGCTCGAGCCGGCCGAGCGATTGCGGTGGTTGGATCTGACCGGTTTGCCGATCAACGGCGATGACCTTCGACGACTGGTAAAGTCTCCCGAATCGTTGACGCAGTTATCGCTGGAGGCTTGCCCGATGATCGATGATGCGATTGCGTCTTGGCTTCGCTCGGCAAAACAGCTCGAAGAGTTGGACTTGTCTGGGACCCGCTGTGGCGATCTGGTGCTCCAATCGCTGGCGGAGACAACGTCCCTGCAAACACTTTGGTTGACCGACACTCAAGTCACCGACAAGTCGCTCGAGATTCTTAGCCGGCTACCTCAATTGGAAACGATCGACCTGCGAGGCACCGCAGTCTCTGCCGAACAAATCGCACGGCTTCAACGTCAGCATCCCAATTGGAAATTGAATCCGTGATGAGCGATCCAGGGCGGTCCTTGCCGAGAATGTTTTGTGTCCAATCATCGGATCCGAACCGGCGGATCGATGACATCGAGTCGAGCGTCAAATCGTCCGTTGCGGCTTGTCCCGCACTCGAATCGGTTCGGTCGGGCGACAGCGTAGCGATCGCCGTGGGCAGTCGAGGTATCGACCGAATCGATCGGGTCGTCCGGGCGGTTGTCAATGAGATGGCGTGTCGAGGAGCGAAGCCATTCATCGTACCGGCAATGGGAAGTCATGGTGGGGCGACGGCAGAGGGACAGGTCGCGACGCTGCGGTCATTGGGGATAACGGAGGCGTCGGTTGGATGCCAGATCCGTGCAACGATGGAAACCGTCTCGCTGGGCAACGCGGCGGGAATCGACTTGTTCTTCGATGCAAACGCGTCCAAAGCAGACCATGTCATCGTGATCAATCGCATTAAGCCGCACACGCGATTGATTGGCACGATCCAAAGTGGACTGTGCAAGATGCTGATGATTGGGTTAGGGAAACGACGCGGGGCGATTGAGTTCCATCCAGCGTTTCGTTCGTTCGACTACCAACTTGAAACGATTGTCGATGACGTAGTCTCATTGATTCTGGAAAAAACAAACGTGCGCTTTGGTGTTGCCGTGATCGAAGATGCATACGATTCCATCGGATACGTCGACTGTATCGTCGCAGCCGAAATGATTTCTCGTGAGAAAACGCTTTTGAAGACGGCGGTGGACTGGATGCCAAAACTGCCGTTCAAAACGGCAGATGTCTTGATCATTGACGAAATCGGAAAAGAGATCAGCGGAACGGGAATGGATACGAATGTGATCGGACGAAAATGGCACGATAAAATGGCAGGCGAAAACGAATGGCCTAAGATCAACGAAATTTATGTCCGATCACTCACGGCGAAGACCGCCGGAAACGCCAGTGGAATCGGAATCGCCGAGTACACCCATCGGCGTGTTGTCGATGCCATCGATCATGAAAAAACACGAGTCAATTGCTTGACGGCCAACCATGCAACCGCCGCGGCGACCCCGCTTTGGTTGGATCGTGACCAAGACGTCTTGAGTGCAATTTGTGTCCAAACACCCCAGCCCGCGGCTTCACGACGGTGGATGTGGATTCGAAACACGTTGGAACTTAGCAACGTCTGGTGTAGCGAAGCTTACCGTGGCGAATTAGAGCAGCGATCTGACCTCACCGTGCTTGACGGACCTGTCGCATTTGAATTTGATGATAACGGGCAATTGATTCCGCGATGAAGGTGCTTGGAATCGAACCTTATTTTGGAGGAAGCCATCGAGCATTTTTAGAAGGGCTCGTTCAGTTTTCCCGCCATCAATGGACACTCGCGACGCTGCCGGCAAGACACTGGAAGTGGAGAATGCGATCGGCACCCTCGGTGCTGGCCGATCAAGTCGCTGGTATGTTCGGACCGCACGTGAAGGATCAAGTGTTTCCAGAGCTCGTTTTTTGCAGCGATATGTTGGATCTGCCCACATGGATCGGTTTCGCAAGCCGTAAACGATCGCTTTGCGAATGGATCGGTCATGCCCGCCTCGTGACATATTTTCACGAAAATCAATGGGCATATCCAACCGCCGCCGGTGCTCGACTCGATCATCACTATGGCTACACGAATTTGTTGACTGCAGATTTAAGTGATGAATGTTGGTTTAATTCGGCATTCAATCGTGACACCTTTTTAACTCGCTCTCGAGAGTTCTTGCGAAGGATGCCCGACGCTCGTGACTCCGTCGATCTTGACCGAATCGAGCGATGCTCTCGAATCATCCGCCCAGGGTTCAAGGCATTTCAATCGCAACGTCGACATCAGGAGCGTTGCAACGGACTTCGGGTCGGTTGGGTGGGACGATTTGAGTCCGATAAGCGTCCCGACCGATTTGTGGTGTTGCTTGAAGACTTGGAAGCCAACGGGATTCGCTTTGAATTGGTCTTGCTAGGCCAACGTGGGCGCCAAAGAGACGCCTATGAACAGATTGCTTCGCGGTTCTCCGATCAGATTTTGTTTGACGGTTATTGTGAAGAAGTTACCGAGTATCACGCACGCTTGGCCGAGATCGATGTCGTGGTTTCCACGGCGGACCACGAGTTCTTTGGGATCGCAATGTGCGAAGCCATCTGGGCGGGGGCTGTTCCGGTGGTACCCGATGGGCTTTGTTATCCCGAGTATGTCCCCGCTGCGCTCCGTTACCGAACACACGCGCAAGCGGTCGAGATCATCCGGTCGCTCGAATCAAGTCAAACCCGTGCGAAGTTTTCTAAGCAATGCCGTGATCAAATCCAATCTTGGACAATCGATCAGGTAGCCGCCGAAGTCGATGATCAGTTTCGGCGGCTCTGTCAGACAGAACAGCAACGTCGGTGATGCACAAGATGGGACGACACGGATGGCAAATGCCGAAGCAATTGAGCTGAGCTGCTGAGCTTCGGTACCGCAGTCAAATTCAGGCCTACCACACCTGCCAAGTTTCGTCAAAGAACCCGGAATCAACGATCAATCCGGGGGCTCTCATCGTCGGTCCATCGGTGACGTCGACGATCGCCCAGTCGGGTAGTTTTGGGGTCTGTCTGGCGTTGTTTAGGTAGTCATATTCGCGGAACGTGAAGCCGCTATTGATCACCAGATACTTCGACGTTTGAAGCGGGTTGGGGTAGATCGCAATGCCGGTGATGTTTGCTTGTCTGTATTGCTTCGATCCCAGCTTCAGAGCGTCACGGGACCACTGCATTGGCAGGGCGTCGCGCAGACGCTCTAACAGTGTATTGCATTCCGGATCACCGAAGGTCACCAAATGATGTCGTAGAATCATCTCCTTGGTGACTTCATGGTCGTTCACGACGCGTATATCCCCGCGGAAATGTTTTCGCCAGTGTGACATCGCGTGCTTGGCTTCTTGCTCATACCAAGCTTGAAGTTTCTCGTTTGAGGACTTTTTCGATGGCAACACGAACAGAAACGAGTCCATAAACGCATCGTCGATTGGCCCTTGAAGACCCGGTCTTTTGCGGAGGGAATCGTGATCTTCGGCGATCACCCAACGTCCTTGTTGCTTGGCGAGTGAGATCTCCCAAGAACGATCGGAGTGGATCGGGGGACCAATCAGTTGCGTACCATCGATCTTTAGCACCGGTGAACAGGGAAAGTCGCCCGGCCATTGTCCTGATCGAAATGACAACCTCAAATGAGTGACGTTTTCAGTGTTGAGTTCGATTTGTTGATCGTTCAAAAACGACGCAGTGACGTGAGCTTTTTCCCAGTGTTGTTGCAAGCCTTCGACGTGGACCCAATGCATGCGGTTGTAACGCAACGTGTAAGTTGTCAGGTCAATTTGTCTTGGTACGTCTGACTTCGCAAGCGACGCCAGAGACTTCATCCGTTGTTCGATTTCGACCTTGGAGTCATCGTGAATCTTGTGTTCGGTTTGAGGGCCGATCACATGAATCAAATCAATGTCATGTTCGGCCAATGCTGATTCCATGACGTCGGCGGCTTGTTTTTGCCGGTCGAGTTCACCGCTATAGGCGACGGTTGGACAATGGACCAAGTTGCGGGACCACGGCGGGCAATCGTACAGACGCCACAGTTTGCGCTGGAAGTCGGGAGTCCCGGAAAGGTCTTCTTGCTGGAACGATTTCAGGAACTCAGGGGTTTCCGAAAAGCCGGCGCCGGGATTGGCCGCGAAAAAGCGATCTGCGTAGTGTGTCGCGAATTGCCAGCAGGCCGCGCCGCCCATCGAGAACCCTCGCGCGGCGATCTTGTGTTCGTCGACCGGGAGTCTTGATTGAAGATACGACAACGCTTCAAGAACATCGATTTCGCCGGCAAACTTAAACGCATTGCTATAGCGACCGTAGGGATGCAGGACAAAGCTATCGTCCGGTGTGTACTGTCCGGCCGACTTTTGGCCGTTGAACAAAAAGTTGACTTCGCTCAGCTTCTCGCCGCGCCCGTGAAACCATAAATCCAAACGCCGTGGACGACTGTCGCCTTGGGCGAATCCTTTTGGGACCACAACGGCGTAAGGTTGGAACGATCCATCGATCTTCGAACGGTAGCCGCCGACGATTAGCTGTTGTTGCTTGCCATCGCGGATGCCGATGACTTCTTCCCAAGAGACGCCTTCGTTGGCGAGTTTGATCCGATGTTCTGCCAGGTCGAGAAGTTGATTGGCGCTGTCGACTTCGCCTTCTTTGTAAAACTGGTTCAGTTCGATGGCCAATTCGACCGCACGAGGGAAGACTAAGACTTCCGGCTCAAGACTGCGTAACTCATTTCGCTTTTTCCGCGCCGTAGCTTGTTGCCATTTCTTGCTGTGCTGGACTGTCTGCTCGGCCTGAACCATAACGTCGGACCAAGACGCGCGGACGGCATCGCAGCGTTGGCGAAGTGATTGGATCACTTGCTGGTCGATTTCGATTCCCGCTGGCGGGATCGGTCGGACAGATGAAGCAATGTTGTCAGCCGGACCATCGGCAAGGACGCCGAACGAGGCAAGCGGCATAAGGATCGCCGCAACGATTGAACGCAGCATGATAAGAACCGGAAAACGGAAGGGGGAAAGGATGAGTTCAGCGTTGACCGGTCGCCGCCGCTTTGCCGCTGATTGAAGTCGTAGGGGGAGAGAGATGTCAGTTCGCAACCGAAGTCGCAGATCGTTTATTGATTGAGGTATCGCCGAGTTTCTGCGCAAATCGTCAAACTGCCGAGGCTTGGGCAAACTTGATGTGGCGGACCGGAACGCTCGGTGATTCCTCACGATCGTTGGGGTTCAAATCTAAATTTACCCCCTCCATTTATTGGGGCGAAGTACTAGGAAACCAGGTCGGCTTCGGCCCAAAGACTGGGGTTTTCCGCTACAGGATACTCTGGACCGAGGCTGAGTGTTTGCCAGCCGAGTTCGCGATCGATGACGATGAAATAGAATCCCAAGCGTGATTGGTCTTTCGGGGCAAATCCCGTCATCGCTGCCGCCGGGATCAAGCCGCTGAGTTCATAGCCGTCTTGCCGTGCGAGTGTTTTCAATTGCAGTGTATTCGGCGGTACCGGCTTGGGATTTGCTCGGGCCCGATTGATTTCGATCAGCGAGGCGACCGGGCGTCCTCGGGTCGGTCCGCCGCCGGACGGCATAAACAAGAAGCGATGACAGTACGCCGTCGCACGATGGATGTTGGGACTGCAGCGTGTATCAAGCCAAAGATGAAAGCCATCGCTTTCGTCCAAACGCGTTTCGCGACACCAGGGCAATTGCTTTTTACCGGTTACCTGGACATGAATGCCGATTCCGGTATCGTCCCAGGCAAGACGGACATCGGCATAATTATTCCGACCCGAGAGTGCCCCCAACGAAGCGATACGGCAAGTTTCCGGCAATGCCAAGCCTTTGCCTGTCCATTCCAATTTGTGCTGTCGGATCGGAATTTCAAACCGAAACAACATCGTTGGATCAATGAACTTTTTCGGCTTGGATTGTGGAGCGTCCATCGAGGTGTTTATCGAACGGCGGAGACGGTCGGCAAAATGGTGGAACCGCGATGGAGTTACTTGGCTGCCACGATTGCGGTGATCGTGTCGAGTGCCAGTCGCAGTGATTTAGCCGCCATCACGAAATTGGTATGGCCGCTCACTTCGGGCTGAATTTCCTCATAAAGCTCGGTCGCACGCCGAAGCCTAGAGAGTTTCTTGCGTGCCATCTTCAGGTACTTGGCTTCGTCGTCGACGTCATCGATCGGTCCGATCGCAAGAATGAAGTCGTAGATATCGCGAACGATGTCACGCAAGTCTTCGTCGTCTTCGGATTCGTCGGCATGCTTTAAAAAGGTGCGCACCATCCATAGGTGAGCGACTTGCTGGTCGATCTGAACGATTCGTTTATCAATTGGATCGGAAGGTGACATAGTCGATAAAGACTGAACGGTCTTGTTTGCCTCGCTCGGCGTCGCACTGACGGCGGGCCAGGCGTTATTTGAACGGCCGGCAGATTGTGGTTCAGCCGCAACCTCGATAACGGTTTTTGATTGGCTTTTGGGATAAACCGTATCGTGAAGGCGACGGATCAATTTGCGGCTGCCGAGGTGATTGTTCGGGAACCGTGGCTAACGCCATTCGGCTAATGCCCAGGCTGAACTGGGACAAATCACTTATGCTCCGTTTAGACGAAATGCTGGGTTCGACTCATCAGCCGACGGGCGTTCGCCCCGGTGATTGCTCGGAACCCGTGGCTAACGCCATTCGGCTAATGCCCAGGCTGAACTGGGACAAAATTAGATCTCGCGTTCGCGGTCCATTGCTAAGATTCGGTAGGCGTGTCGTTTGAATCGGCTGCGGGTGCCGAGTCGACTGCCGGTTGAGCGGCAGGCTTAGCCGGCGAATGCCCGTGTGGTGTGTAAGCTGCGGTCAGTATGATCCCCACGACGACCAAACCCATGCCGACAAACATCAGCGGATTGCCTTCGTGGAACTTCAGGTACGACGCGATCGCGTTGACTGTGACAGCACCGCCAAAAACGATTGGCATCACGTAGCTAGGTTTGCCGCCGGCTTTGGTCAACGCAAACGTCAGGGCCAATGCCCCGAGAGCACCGAGCGATCCAGCCAAAAAACCCCACTTCATTGCCGGTGCGTAATCACCGGTGTAATTGAAGTTATCGTTGAATGCCGTTCGCATCATGATCGATCCGCCACCGATCGCGATCACGAGGTAGGCGACACCGATGAACAGATAAGGCTTGAAGGGACCCCATTTGACTGGGGAGTCGGCACCGGCACGGGCGTTTGTCAACGTCGGACCATAGAGTCCCCAGCAGAGGGCAACGGCGAGTGCACAAAAAACAGCAAAGAGTTTCATGGTGGAGGTTAGGGTGTTTCGTAGGAGGGCAAAGCGACGGGATTGGTAGCCCGTGGATAGGTACTCAGTCTCGGGAACGATCAGCTAGTGAAGTGTGCTTCGTCGGGACAAAATTAGATGCCAGTCATCACCCAAGGACGCCGGCACCGGGGCTCGCATCGCGGTTATTGCGCGGAACCCGTGGTCAACCCCATGCGGCTGATCCTAAAATTGAACTGCAACAAAGCTTTAGATCTTGTGAAGGAAGTGACAAATGTCGCCGTCTTGCATGACATAGTCCTTGCCTTCCACGCGTAGTTTACCGGCTTGGCGAATTTCTTTTTCGCTACCGTAGGTTTCGAGGTCTTCGAGCGTGTAAACCTCGCAGCGGATGAATCCTTTCTCGAAGTCAGTGTGGATCACACCGGCCGCCTGTGGAGCGGTCGCACCGGCGGGAATGGTCCACGCCCGAACCTCTTTTTCCCCGGCCGTGAAGTAGCTTTGCAGCCCCAGTGTTTTGTAGGCCGCCTGGGCGATTGTGCTTAGAGCGGGGGCTTCAAGGCCGACATCGGCCAGCATTTCGGCAAGATCTTCGTCTTCGAGTTCGGCGAGTTCTGATTCCAGTTTCGCACTCACGCAAACGACGTCCGCTCCTGATTGTTTGGCATGTTCGCGGACTTTGTCGACTAACGGATCTTTGCCTTCCAAGTCATTTTCGTCGACATTCGCGACGTACAGAATTGGCTTGGCAGTCATGAGACCGAAACTATGAATGGACTTCGCTTCTGCTTCGGTCAGTTTCAATGTGCGCAGCGGTTGTTCGGCTTCCAAGTGCGCGTTGCATTTTTCGATGGCCGCGACGCGAAGCTTCGCTTCTTTGTCACCACTGCGAGCAGTGCGTTGGGCTTTGACCATCGCGTTTTCGAGCGTTTGTAGGTCCGCCAGCACCAATTCGGTTTCGATCGTGTCGATATCGGCGACCGGATCAACGGTTCCGGCGACGTGTACGACGTCTGGGTCTTCGAAGCAGCGAACCACTTGGACAATCGCATCGACTTGACGGATATGACTTAGGAATTTGTTGCCCAAGCCTTCTCCCTCACTGGCACCTTTGACGATCCCCGCGATGTCGACCAATTTCAGGGCCGCGGGAATCACTTTTTGCGGCGCAATGTATTTCGTGATCCGCTCTAGCCGCTCGTCCGGTACGTTGACGATCCCCTCGTTGGGCTCGATCGTACAGAAGGGGTAGTTTTCGCTTTGGGCGGATTGCGAACTTGTCAACGCGTTGAATAGCGTGCTTTTGCCGACGTTTGGCAGACCGACGATCCCGGCTTCCATCGATAGTATCTTCAGCAGTTTCTGTGGCTGGAATAAAAGGCAAAGCCTATCATCGTCGGCCCGGTTTTCGAAGGGTACAAGTCCCCGAAGGCGCCGGATCATGCTATCGCGTCGGGGCCCACGATGTCGACGTTGTTCGGCAAGCCAACACTTTTGGACGAGGGGGCGCACGGGCGACGCCGGAAAGTTTCGCTGGTCGTTACAAGCGGCCGGATTTTCGCCCGCGTGCGGCGCCGGACAGGGGTTTCTTGCAGAATTTCGCTCATCTGAGCCGACTAATTTTCAATCGCACGAAGCGGAATTCTGCAGTCAGGGAGGGCTATCGAGACTCGCAACCGAAAGGTCCCACCTGTGCGACGCTTTACACTCGGTGCCATCATCCTTCTCGCTGGTGGCCTGATGGCATTGCCATTTCGCCGTTCTGGCACTCCCGATCCTAGTCCCACGCCGCCGCCTCGTTACGGCGCTCCTGCCGAAGCTCTCGACGATCGCCAGATTGAAATGCTGGTTCGTGAAGTCACCGCGGACGTCGACGTCCCGACCCTCTACGAGCCTCAGCGTGAGATGGTCCGTCGTGATCCCGCCGTGACCGCCAACACGTTGCCGCTGACGTACGCTGACACGGCGATTCCGTTGGACCCGGATCCTGTTTATCAACAGCGATTTAGCGCTGTCGCCTCGTCGACGGTTTCCCCGTCGATGTCTACTTTCGCGCAAGCGTCGTCACCGCAGGTGACTACCGGGGACGATGCCAAGGCGACCAAAATTGCTGACTTTGAACGACGATTCGCGGGCAAGGCGTTCGTCGACGATTCCGTCGCTGAACTGATGATCAACCCGCAACCCGCTCAGGCGATTCCGCCAAGTCAACGCCGACCGTCAAGTGCGGCTCCGCTTGTCGCCGACCAGCAGCCGGTGCCGTCAGCGGCCGCCCCGCTGGTTGTCTCGCCTCGTTCACTCGAGATGACTCCTTCAGCCCCGGATCAGCCAGGCTCTCGGCCACAACCGTATGCGACATTGCCCGCGTCAGCCGCTCGCTTAACCGATACGGTTCGATCAGGCAGTACGGTGCGTCCCAGTGATCAGTCGATCTTGCAATCATTGCCTGCGGGAGACTCGTCGATCGATCCCAACGCAAATCGGCCAAGGCATTGGATTGAGCAACCAGAGTGATATGATGACTCGCATCGGTCGTTCCTGTTCGACCGATCAATCGAGATCGAGTTTGTTTCGCCGTGAGAACCGGTGAAGCGATCGAGTCATCCTGGGAATCGGATCAAAAGCTTGGACTATCGAGCAATCATGAGTGGTCGGCGTCGTGGCGTTTTTGCCGCGTTGATCCGCGCCGGCCTTCGCTTCGCTGAAATCCCCTACGCGATCGCGGTCGCAATTCGAAATCGAAATTTCGATCGTCAACCCGATCGAATTCACCGGGTGGATGTCCCCGTGATCAGCGTCGGAAATTTAACGACCGGGGGAACAGGCAAGACACCGGTCGTCGCATTCCTGGCCCAATGGTTTCGCGACCGAGGCATTCGGGTGGCCATCGTCAGCCGTGGTTATGGCCGAGGCGAAGATGGTGAAAATGATGAAGCAAAAGAGCTTCATCAACGGTTGCCCGACGTACCTCATGTCCAAGATGCCGATCGGGTCGAAGCGGCGCGGATCACCATCGAAGAGCTCGAAACTCAATTGATTGTGATGGACGATGGTTTCCAGCATCGGCGACTAGCTCGTGATCTGGATATCGTGTTGATCGATCTTACTTGCCCCTTCGGTTACGGGCATTTGCTCCCGCGGGGCCTGTTGCGAGAACCGTTGCGTTCACTCAAACGAGCGGACGCGGTGATTCTGACCCGCTGTGATTTAGCTTCCCAGGCAGAGACCGATGCGGCTATTAAGACGCTTCGATCTCACGTGCCGTCACTTCCTATCATTCGCTGTACCCATCGCCCCAGCGGTTTGCTGACTTATCCCAACGCGGTTGCTCCCACCGAAAGTCTGCGTGGGCAACGCGTGGCGATTGTTTGTGGGATCGGCAACCCAGATGCTTTTCGGCGTACGCTTGAAGCGCTGGGTGCGGTGGTGGTCGACCAACTTTACTTCCCTGATCACATCGCCTACGACCGCCAAGAGGTAGAGCAGATTGATCGTTGGGCCCGCGGCCTAAACGACGTCACTCGATTGATGTGTACACAAAAGGATTGGGTCAAGCTACGCTGCGATCGCCTTGGCGGCTTGCCGCTTGCCGCGATGACAATTGATGCGGAAATCGAATCGTCTCCAGAATTTGACTCGCTACTGAGTAGCCTCGCAGAACGAGCGGAAGACGCAGACGCATTTGGGTGACTGCAAACCGATCTATCGATGCAACGGTTCGATCGAGTAGCCTTGTCGTCGGTGTTGAACTCCGAACGCTTCGGGACGTCCGTTATGAACAGACCCATCGATCACATTCGATCCCTCGTGCTGCTATCTGCTACCGCCGGGGTGCTTGGCATTTGCTCGGGATGCCAGACGATGGTTGAACGCGGCTGGATCGCACCGCCAGGGCCGATGAATTATCAGCAAGCTAACGCGGTGATTCACGATCCGTTTCCGCTGCCGGACATTGGCCCGGACGACAATTCGATGCGGCCACCGGATTATCAAAACCCCGTTCCGTTACCGGTCAGAAACCAGATGAAGAACGAAGTTTCGCCTTGGTTGATGCCTTGACGCCTCGCGTCGAACGGTAAGTTCGGGAGGCATCACTTGGCAGGCGGCCACGGTTGCTAGGCTAAGCCGCAACCGCGGTCAGCGTATTGCGGCTGGTGCTTGGGGACGAAGCAACACGGCGTTAGCACTTACGGATCTTTTCCCGACCTTCGTTGACGGCATGCGTCGCGTTTCGTGTATCAATCACCAGCGCGCTGTGTTTGACGATGTGGTCGTAGTCAAATGCGGTGTGGTCGGTGGCGATCAAAACCGCATCTTGTGACGCCAAAAACTCCGCGCTCAGCTCTTGGCTTTCCATCGAAGGAAGGTCGTAGTTTCGGACCGAGGGCAACGACGAAACATGTGGGTCACTGAAAGTCAGTTCGGCGCCTTGTTCGAGTAGCAACTCCAATAATTCGAACGAAGGGCTTTCGCGAGCGTCGTCGACGTCCTTTTTATAGGCAACGCCCAGCATGCAAATCTTACTGCCATTGATCGGCTTGCGAAACTCGTTCAAGAATTCAGCGGTACGCGAAACAACGTAGCTTGGCATCGCACGGTTGACTTCTCCGGCAAGCTCGATGAATCGTGCCGTGCTGCCCTGCTTGCGAGCCAACCAGGAAAGATAAAAGGGATCGATCGGGATACAGTGACCGCCAAGCCCTGGGCCGGGGTAAAACGCCTGGAAACCAAACGGCTTTGTTTTGGCCGCGTTGATCACGTCCCAAACGTCGATGTCCATCTTGTCGAACAGCGTTTTGAGTTCGTTGACCAATGCAATGTTCACGGCGCGATAAATATTCTCAAGCACCTTTGCCGCTTCGGCGACTTCACAATTGCCGACCGGAACGACGCCGGCAACCGCGGCACCATAGAGCGCCGAAGCGCACGCCAAGCTGTCGTCATTGATCGCACCGACGACTTTGGGGATCCCGGCGGCAGAGAAATCAGGATTGCCGGGGTCTTCGCGTTCGGGACTATACGCGACAAAGAAATCTTTCCCGGCGACCAAGCCACCTGACTCGAGGATCGGCACCATCACATCACGCGTGGTGGTAGGGTAGGTGGTGCTTTCCAGGACAACTAGTTGCCCTTTTCGCAACGACTTTGCGATCGATTGACAGGTTCCAACAACGTAAGACAGGTCGGGGTCGCGTGCCGAATCGAGAGGTGTCGGGACACAGATTAACAGCACATCCGGTTCGGATAAGCGGGTCATGTCGGCGCTGGCGTCGAACTTTTCCTTTGTCAACCACGCCTGGATTTTGTCGTTCCCGATGTGCTTGATATAGCTCTTTCCCGCTAGCAACGACTCGACTTTGGAGGCATCGACATCAAAACCAACGCAGCCAAATCCGGCATTAATAAACGCATCAATCAACGGCAAACCGACGTACCCGAGGCCGATGATCCCGACCGAGCAAGAGCGATCCTCGATGGACTGGACAAATGTCTGACTGGTGACACTGGACATGGCTATATCTAATTGAGCACGAAGTGGTTGGGGAAAGACACGGTGAGTGCGTTCGTTCAACCTCGTTTTGGGTTGCCGTGCGTTGGCCTCCGGGCGGCGACAAGCACGGAGCAAATGCCGTCGGCGGAGAGATCACGGCCCAAATTTATAGTTGCAACGAAGCACGAGTGGCGTGAGATGGCTGCGAAGCCGCTGCCGAGGCGCAAGTTTAACTGCGGTCCAACCGGTGGCTACCGGTGGTTGAGTGGCGTTTCTTTAGTAGCGCCGGACTCGATTCACCAAGATCAACCCGATCGCGCCAAGTGCTACATTCCCTAGCCAAACACCATAGGGGGGGATTGCCCCGTCCTTGGCCTGGTTGAGTCCCAAGATAAAAAGTGGGTAGTACATCAAAAGCGTTGGCAAAAAGCAGCGTCCAAAAGTCGTCCAGTAGTCGCTGGTTCTGGAAATCATCGCCAGCGGCGCGCCGATCAGGACAAAGAAAAAACAGCTAAATCCTTCGGCCAATCGCCGCCAAGGAGCGATCTTCAAACGCATCAACCGGCGTCGGCTGCCGTCCAATTTGGCTCGCATTTCGCTGCCTTTCGCTCCGGCAATTTCGTCATAACGACTCGTCAGGATCGAAAAACTGGTCTGGGCGGCTAACTCTCCGGTCGCGGCGTGGGTGCGGGTGTCTTGATTCAATCGTTCTTCACTGATTGCCCAAAGCGGTAGGTCGCCGGGGCGAGTCGTGCTCTGGTCTTGATCGCGAGGCGAATCGGAAAGTGGGATCGGAATCCGCGTCGGGCCCGGGGCGAGCACCTGAAACGAATCCCCCCGAACACATCGGCCGTCGACCAGTATCAAAATCAGTTGCTCGCCGTCTGCGTCGAGAGACAATTGCCCTTCGCGAGCCTCAAATTTCATCGTCTCTTCGGCACCGTGCATCGTCACCGTGGGATACTCAAGCCGCTTTCCATCGACGTTGCGAACGTGGATCGAGAAACGCTCGTCCGTGTACGAGTGTTGGCTTCGCATTTTGCGGTAAACAATGTCTTCGATGGAAAGCATCACAACTCGGTTCATTCCCGGGCGTCCCCAGGAAACCGCCAAATCACTGATGTACACCGCAAAGGGACTAAGCAAAAACGCGAAGACGATCGCGGGCTGAAGGATTCGCAGCGGTGAGATTCCCGACGCCTTAACCGTCGAGACCTCTCCGTCGCCCGCCATCCGCCCATAGACGCAGGAAACGGCAAATAAGGCGGTTGCCGGAAACGCGAATTGCAGCGAAACAGGCAGCAGAAACGGCAGCAACTGAACGATCGCCAGCGGTCCCAATCCCTCGCGCAGCAACGTCCGTCCGACGCCAATCAGTAGGATTAACATCGTCAAAGCGATCAAAGCGACGACGAAAATCTTCATGATTTCCGCCAGGATGTAGCGTGTCAGCCGCGTGGGCATCCCAAATTCTTAGTTTGACCTGGTACCAAAGGGGCCGACCGATCGAAAAACAGGCGACGACGCGCCGGCCGCGGCGAATCCCGCACATTTTTCGTGACATCGTATTGCGAGCGTCACTTTCGCACTTCGATCGGTGCACAGATTTCGACGCCGAAAACTAGCAAGACAACCAACGATGCGGATAGATGGATTTTTCGGTGAAAATTAGCGTCCGGGGCACCTAAAAGAGACATAATGTCTATCCTGGTCGCTCATTGTCTTATGAAAGGTTGCTGATCCCTCTGGAATGATTGGACTGGCGCCCCCAAACCAGCCATACTGGCGATGGTCCGTCCCGTGTTTTCTCTCGTTGAATCCTGAACTCCTCCAAGTTTCGCATGCGAATCCCTGCTTTTCTTGTCGCAGTCATGCTGTTCGGCGCTCCCCTGTCGCAAGCTCAGACGGCCACGATCGTCGGGCCAGACGGAAAACCGAGACAGATCGCAGTTCCGCAAGGCATGCCGCCGGGAGCTAAACCGCCGGGGCAGCCGCCAAAACCAGGCGAAAAGCCTGACGAAAAGGACGCGGGGAAAAATGGTGGTGCCGACAAAAAGGGGGAGCCACCGGAACCGAAAATTATCCGTCGAGGCGACCAGAAACCTGGTGACGCCAACCCTGAGGAACTAAAAGCCACTGTTGGCGAAGATGGCCGAGTCGCGTTTCAGTTTCGCAATCAACCTTGGGTCGACCTCGTTCAGTGGTTGGCTCAGATTGCCGACCAGCCGCTGGATTGGCAAGAATTGCCAGCCGATCGCGTTAACTTGCGATCCCCCGGACGCTACACGGTCGAGCAAACAAAGGATTTGTTCAACCGGCACTTGCTGGCCCGCGGATACACGTTGCTGGACATGCCTGGTGGGATCACGGTGGCGAAAACACAAGGGATCAACCCCGCGATGGTCCCACGCGTCACCGAATCGCAATTGGAAGGATTGTCGCCGCACACATTTGTTCGTATCTCCTTGGAAACCGGCTGGCTATCAAGTGAAAAAATGGCTGCCGAGTTAAAGCCGATGGTCAGTAGTAACGGTCAGTTGACTGCGTTATCGACCACCAACCGGCTCGAAGCGATGGACGCAGCGATCAATCTTCAACAGATCGCTAAGTTGCTCTCACAAGAACGTAACGATTCCAGCCGCGAAGCGTTGGCGCCAGAATTCAAGCTGCGTCATATCCCCGCCGAATCGGCGAAGAAAATGCTGGAAGAGTTTTTAGGCGTTCAGAAGAAGCAGGCTGCGCCAATGTCGCCGCAGCAAATGCAGATGATGCAGCAGATGGCTCGGCAAAACGGTGGTCGTCCTCCGACAGCTCAAAAAGAACCTGACATCTCGATCGTCGCCAACACTCGCCAGAATTCTGTCTTCATCCGAGCTCCCATTGATCGGATCGCGGTGGCAACAGAGTTCTTGACTCGAATCGACGTTCCCGGCAAGAGCATCACTTCTTTGTCCGACGTGGAATCACGCGTCGAAGTCTTTCATCTTTATACGATCAATCCGGAAAAGTTGATCGAAATCATTGCCGAAATGAATGTGCTTGAACCGGGCACGCGAATCCGATCGGACGAAACGAACCGCGCGATCATTGTGTCTGGTTCGGCAGCCGATCGGTACATTATCGAGCGGTTGATCCAGCGGCTCGACGGAAGTGGTCGAACGTTCGAGGTTCTTCAACTCCGTCGTTTGGAAGCGACCGAAGTTGCCGAGTCGATTTCGTTTTTGATGGGCAAGGACAAAGACGATGACGACAACAACAACTCGCGGCGATACTTCTATTACGGCTTCGGTGGCAACGACGATAAAGACAAAAACAAAGACGAATTCCGGGTCGCCGCTAATGCTCGCTACCGACAAGTCTTGCTGTGGGCGAACGAGTCTGAGATGGAGCAGGTGCGAAACCTGTTGATCAAACTCGGTGAACTGCCTCCGCCCGGCGGGAGTCGTAGCATGGTGCGACGAATCGATGCGTCGTCGGCGCCGGAAACGTATGAGTACTTGCTTCGCTTGCAGCAACAGTGGTCGCAGATTTCCAACACGCCGCTTTCCTTGCCCAACTCCGATCAATTCGTCGATCCGATACTCGGCACCGAGAACACCGAGGAAGAAAAGGAAACAGAATCACCTGAGGATGGTGATCCATCTGCGCCGACAAGCTCCGATGACCTCGAAGCGCGACGTCGGCGATTCGAACGACAAACGGTTTCGCGAGTGTTCGTTACGACGGAGGAAGCCAGCGAGGCCGGCAGTGAAGTTGAAAAAGGCCAACAGGACGAAGCGCCCGCCGGTGCGACCGAAGGCGTTGATCCACAGTCGCCGGACATTCGATCGCAGATTCAATCTTCTAAAGACTTTGATCGATTGTTTCGCAAAACGATACCGCAGCCAACGGAACCATCCGCAGCGTCCGATGCCGCTGCTGACCCATCGATTCGAATTGAATTGGACGAAGACGGAAACTTGGTGATCGTCGGCTCGGACCCCAAGGCCCTTGATCAGCTTGAAAACTTGATGCTGCAATTCGCCCCGCCCAAGCGACCGTACCACGTCTTCAAGATCAAGCATCAATCCGCCGGATATGTTCAGCTGAACCTCGAAGAGTACTTTGAAAAGGAAGATGAAGAAGAAGATTCCGGGTCGAGCTTCTTTCGGTACATTTATGGCATCGGTAACGACGACGACAAAGGCCCGGCAGGTTTGGGCAAAGAAAACAAGCTTCGCTTTGTTTATGACCCCGACACGAACACAATCGTCGTCAGCGGAGCCACTTCGTCACAACTGAAAACAATTAGTGAGTTAATCAAGCTTTGGGACGTCGCCGAACCGGTCAATAAGCGACGGATGCGCTACACAAAGCTTGTGAAGGTTGAGTACGGTAGCGCGGCGAGCATCGCCGAAACGGTCAAAGAAGCCTATCGAGACTTGCTTAGCAGTAACGACAAGACGTTCAATAAAGGAGGCAACGCAGGGGGCGGAAATCAGCCCGGAGCCGCCGGGCCGTCGAAATCTTCCGGACGCGATCGCCAATCCGGTAGTGGCTTGATCGATAGTGAGAATGGTCGCGACGGTGGCGACGTCGACTTTTCTTTTAAGGGAAAGCTGTCGATGGGAGTCGATGAGGTCGGTAACACGCTGCTGGTGAGCGCCGAAGGTGAGCCGTTGCTTGAATTGGTCATTCAAATGATCAATCAGTTGGATATGGCTGCCAAGCCTGCTGGCGATATGCAGATCATTTCGGTCTCTGGTAAAACCAGTAATGACGCGATTGAGAAAGTTTTGGAAGCGTTCAGTGGGCGTGCACGACAAGGGGCCCAAGCAAACGCACCGAATCAACCATCGCCACCGAATCCGAATCCTCAGTTCAACCCCGGACAACCGGCATTCAATCCGAACTTCAACCGCCGCCGCGGGCCACGCTAGCATCACGTACTTCAGCCCGCCGTGACCAGCGGTTTTTCGCTGGCACAAGAGCTTTGCAGTTCGGCTTACGTGTAAAGCAGTTTGTCTGTGGGCGGAGGGCTGGCGTTTTAATAGCAAAGTGCCGTGTTTGCTCTCGCTTATGTCAATCGGATTCTCTGCAGGCATTGGACCAGTTGGTCCTGTGCTGCGTTGTTCGCCAGCAACGCTCGATGATCGATCAGGCAAACTTGTTCTCCAAGTTGCTCGCAGCGCCGGAGCTCACCGATTCGATCACATCGACGACGACTGCTGCGGTGCATCGAACGGAAACCGTCGCCAGCCGGGATACCCGCCTCGTGTAGCTCTGCTAGCAAGCTATCGCGACAATGGGACAGGAAAGCAAGCTTGTAGCACGTCGCATCAGGTGGGGGACAGACCCCAAGCATCGAATCGCTTAGCCAGCTGACCTCATCGGCCAACCGAGCAATCGTCTGAGCGCGTTGTAGGTTACATAGATGCAGGCGACAGAGTTGAGGAAGCAATGCAGCCGCTTGTAGTGGGCTGACGGGGGCCGCATCACTGGGGCGATCGAGCAAGGCGTTTAACTTGCTGGCAATCCTGACGTCGGACGTCACGATTGCCCCTCCATTTCCCGCGGTCAGCGGTTTGCTGCCACCGAAAGAGAGGACTCCTAGGCTTCCGTGACTACCCGCGAATCGACCGGAGATTGGCATCAGCGGAGTTTGGCAGGCATCCTCGATCCATTGCCAATTATTTTGCTTGCAGATCCGACCGATGGCCTCGACGTCCGCAGGGATGCCATACAGGTGGGAAACCACGACCGCTTTGATATCGGCTGGATTGAGTTTGTTGAGTTGATCGGGGTCGAGTGAATAGCCGGTTGGATCGGCGTCGATTAGCAGCGGTCGAGCACCGATGGATTCGATCGCTCGCAAATTTCCAGGGTAATCGTATCCGCACACGGCGACTCGATCTCCGGAGCCGACGTTAAGTGCTCGCAGTCCAAGCTCAACGCCAAGCGATCCGCTACTGACCAGTCTGCAATGCGACGCCGGCTCCGCCGCAACCTCTTCGTTCATTGCCATCAAAACGACTTCACGGAGCACGTCCGGGGACACAGCAGGGCAGAGCATTTCCGGGGACACAGCAGACCTTGGGCCATGAGGAGAGAACCCGGGGGACACAGCATCCGGCTCGACATCTCCCGCCGCTCCGTCCCCCCATTTGCCATCAATCGGTGCTCTGTCCCCGGTGGGTGCTCTGTCCCCGGTGGGTGCTCTGTCCCCGGTGGGTGCTCTGTCCCCGGTGGGTGCTCTGTCCCCGGTGGGTGCTCTGTCCCCGGTGGGTACTCTGTCCCCGGTGGGTAAATTGCTTGCAACGGCGGGGGGGGGGGTGAGGTCGGCGGAGCTTAGATTTGCTAGTATCCGGCGAAGGGTGTCGACTTGGGGGCTCTGATAGCTACCCCACCAGCCCTGGAGAATGCATTGCTCAACCGATGCCCGAATCTCGGGCCAATCGGGCGGCCAAGCCGGCAAAACGGCCCCCAAACCGGAAAAGCCGTCAAACTTAGTTGTAGGCTGGGCTTGTGACCGATTTTGCCCTTCCATATCATGCCGCACTTGTATTTTGCCCGCAAAGCTACCGAATTGTCCCCCCTCCGGTCCGGATAGTGATCCAAACCGCCTTCGAACTCGCCCCAACACTTCTGCTCTTCGCCGAAGAGGCTGTTGCGCCTGAGGATAAATCCCTGCTGGTGCACATGCTCGAAGGTCCGTGGATTCTAATCATCGGATTCGTTGCGATTTTCTACGTCACTTACGTTATTCCCGAAAGGCGACGTAAAGCGGACGAAGTCAAACGCCTAGCGGCGATCACCAAAGGCAGTCGTGTCGTTACCGTTGGCGGCCTGCACGGAACGGTGGTCAACGCCAGCGCCGACGGCGACGTGATGACGCTAAAACTGGATGAAAGCGGCAACGTGCGGGTCAAGGTGAGTCGTTGGGCACTGACGGCTGTCGACGAGAAAAAAGAAAAGGACAGCGAGTAGCCCAAAGAATTTGAGCGTAATTCCGAATGGTTGCCGGTGGCCATCTCGGCAAGCAAAATCAATGCCCGGCGGGTTGAAATAAATCAATTGGGCGACTCGCCCTTCAATTACACATCTTTTTAGAACGCCTACTATGGAATCGTTAACTCTCGCCCAATCGCTGATCGGATCGACGATCACCGCGGCTGACCAACTTGGTTCAATCGCGATGTTGATTGCTCAGGCCGAACAGGAAAAAGGCGTTTCATGGGAGCAACTCGCTTGGCTCGCTGGTGCCTTTGCAGTCATCATCTTGCCTTTCGTGGTCGGTGGCTTCCTCGCCAAGCAACT